>CAIWMF010000160.1 GCA_903913785.1 uncultured Spartobacteria bacterium
AAACGCTTGGAACTTGCCCCGCGTGATATTGTGGCGCGAGCCATTGATGCTGAAATGAAAAAAAGAGGCGATGAATCTGTCTATCTCGACATCAGTCATCAATCTTCCTCTTTTTTAAAAACACGTTTCCCAAAAATCAATGAAGTCTGTCAGCAGCATGGCATTGATATGACAAGAGAACCCATCCCTGTTGTTCCTGGGGCTCACTATCAATGTGGTGGTGTCAAAACTGATCTCTATGCAAGGACTACGCTTCCTGGTCTCTATGCTATTGGAGAGACTGCATGTACTGGTTTACATGGAGCCAATCGCCTTGCAAGTAATTCACTGCTCGAAGCCCTTGTTATGGCTGCTAGAGCGGAGGCTAATATACGCGAACAATCTTTCCCCACAAATGATTTTATCCTCCCTCAATGGAATGCAGGTGAGACTCATGATCACGATGAGGGGGTGGTGATCCATCATAACTGGGATGAAATACGCCGCCTGATGTGGGATTATATGGGTATTGTACGTACTGATAAACGTCTTCAACGTGCTGCAAAGCGCCTGAAAAATCTTGAAATGGAAATCCAAGAATTTTATTGGAACTTTAAAATATCAGTTGATCTCCTCGAACTACGCAATCTTGTTACGACAGCAACACTCATGGTTCAATCTGCGATGAGTCGCAAAGAGAGCCGGGGACTGCATTACACACTCGACTACCCAGAACATGACATAACATTGTGTCAGGAAACGTTACTCAAAAAATCCTAATAATGTATCCATGCACGCTCTGAAGCCTCTATGCCGCCACCTCTCCACTCACACACGGTTGCTTTAACAAAAGTACAAGCAGAAAAATTACAGACTCTCTTAAAGCATCGTTCTTTTGTTTTTTCAGAGAAACCGTACACCTTGTTTTCAGGTCATCTCGGGTCTCTCTCCATGACTGTTTATGAAAAAGGACCTAAGCTCCTCCTTCAAGGAAAAGGTATTGAAGATTTCATCACCTTCACGCTAGAGCCTGAAATCACGGGGGTCGCATTATTAGGCTATGATGAAGTCCACTCACCGGAACAATTTGCGCCACACTTTGGTATTGATGAGAGTGGCAAGGGAGATTTTTTAGGGCCTCTTGTCATTGCTGGTGTTTATGTTGATGAGCGACTGGCAAAGTACTTTCGTGATCATGGTGTGCGTGATAGCAAAGGCATTAGCAGTGATCAAAAAATCCGTGATCTTGCCGCTCTTATTCGTAATTCCCAAGCACCGATAGAGCGCGTGCTGATTTCGCCATTAAAATATAATGAGCTTTATAAAAGTTTTAAAAATCTTAATTCTCTCCTTGCCTGGGGACATGCGCAAGTTTTAGAAAATCTTTGTCAACGCGTTCCCGAATGTCCTCGAGCTCTTTCAGATAAATTTGCTAATGAACGTGTGCTTGAGCGGGCTTTACAAGCGAAAGGCAAAAAAATTGAACTCACTCAGCGAACCAAGGCAGAATCCGACTACGCAGTTGCTGCTGCCTCTATTATTGCGAGAGAAGGTTTTATTAATTGGTTGGAACGAGAAGGGAAAAATTTAGGAGCGGTGCTCCCAAAAGGCGTTTCTTTAAAAGTCAAAGAGACTGTTGCCAAGCTTCTCAAAGAGAAGGGGCCACAGATTCTGCCGCAAATTGCCAAAATGCATTTTAAAACAACCCGCGAAATAGATGGTGTCTGTTCCGAGAGTCTTGATGCGTGAAGATATAGTCACATGACTTTGACGATAACCTTCAAAAAACAGCTCTCTTATTCAAGACAAGGGACTCATAGAGTTTTTCTAATTTTTTAACAGCATGTTGGGCGCTAAAATCAGTTTCTATTTTCTGACGTGCACTGAGAGCAGATTGTTGGAACTTGGTGTTGTTGTCATGCAGGAGACACTGTGTCAAAGCCTCGAGATCACCAGGAGGGATGAGGATTCCGTGACGTCCTCCTTCTAAGGCGTGATGAATTCCCACAAGGTCGGTGCTCACGACAGGAACTCCTGAAGCCATGGCTTCCAAAAGCGCCATAGGGAGCCCTTCATAATGAGAGGTCAGCACAAAGAGATCTAGGGCTCGGTAGAGCCTGACACGATCCTCGACGTGCCCTAAAAAGCGAACGTGATCTTTAATACCAAGTTCAGCAACAAGATTTTGAAGTCTTTCTTCTTGAGGACCGGTTCCTGCAAGGAGGTACGTAGCGCTCAGTCCTTGGGCAAGAGCTTGTGCTGCGGCTTGCAGGAAGAGCGTTTGATTTTTTTCTAAAGCTAAACGTCCTACGGAACCAATAATAAAATCTCTTTTGTTGAGTCCGAAAAATAGACGGGCTTCCTCCTTTTCATCTAAGGTCGATGGACGAAATATTTCTGTATTAATGCCATTAGCAATCACGGTCACTGATTCTTCTGGGAGTGCTTCATAGTGGGTCAAAAAAATTTTTACCTCAGGACTCACGGCAATGGTGTGAGAGGAAAAGCGATGCATATGAGCATCCATAAAAAGAGAACCCAATCCCCGAAAGCGCAGGTCAGCACTCGCATGATCATGCGCAATACGCGGCTGCTCGCCCGCAATAGCAGCTAGCGGCTTTGCAATCCAATTAGCACCTGAAAGATGAAAATGGAGGAGATCAAAGTTTTCCTGGAGCTTTACCAATGCAGGAATATAGTGCGGCGGCCAGCGTGAGGCAGAGAGCTCATGCACAGTAATATCATGACGTTCCAATATCTCTCTAAAAACCCCTCTCCCGTGCATCACAGCAACTTCACAATGCCATTCTTTCCGATTTATTAATGTCACCAAATCAACCAAGACAGACTGTGCCCCTCCTAAACCTAAATGATCAATAATGTGAAGGACCCGTTTCATCCTAGAACCCCTTCAATAAAAGCTTGGAGATTTTTTTCATTATCATGCCAGGCACGCACAAAATGCGCTGATTCCTCTTGTGCACGAGATAAAAAGAGAGGGATGGTAAGCAGCTCTTCAAGAGATGTAAAAAATTTCTCTTGGTTGTTGTGAGCACAGTAACCGGCATGAAAATGATCAAACATCCCGTCGGGATTGACACGCAGAGAAGCAATAGCCGTATGTCCTAGACCCGCATGAATAAAGGTATTGGGGACTCCTTCCTCAATAGAGGTGTTCACGAAAATCTTAGCGCGATCAAAATACGATTGAATCTCGCGGTAGGGAACGGATTCTAAAAATTCGATATTCTTACAATGTTGCACTTCCTCTTTGACCCTGTTCCAGAGCTTTTCATCTTGTTTGGAGCAGATCATTTGAAGGCGATATGCTCCGAACCTACGCGCAAGTTCTAAAAAAAGAAGCGGCTGTTTTACCTCATGACATCGAGCGACCCAGAGCAGATCAATGGGTTTATCATTGTTGGTCCATGAGGGGGATGAGGCTTTTTGTATGAGCAGGCGTGTTAACAAACAGGTCATGCCTTGTTCATGGAAAAGTTTTTGTTGATGCTCGGTAATACCAAAGCGGACATTAGCGAGCTTCATGCCTCGTTGAAAGAGCCATCTTTTAAGAGAATTTGTATAAGAAAAGTTTCCTTCAATTTCAGAATCCAGTGCACAGACAAAAACCAAACGATAGGGCAAAAAAATTCTTACTTGTGCCAAAAGATAGAGCCAAGCGGTCCATCCATAGACAACGACGACATCAGGTTTTTCTTTTGAGAGGATCCGTAGGACTGAAGGAATCGCCAAGCATGTTTCCCACAAAGCGCCACTATCAAACTTTCTCACAACACGTATCTTGATCCCTTCGTAATAGAAATCATCCTTTTGATCTTGATCACTCACAAGCAAGGTGGCCGGATAAGCTCTTTTGACAAGCTCACGTGCGAGTAAGGCTACTTGCAACTCCGCTCCCCCGGAGGATTTTTGAGCATGAGGATCTAAGGCAAGATGCGCACCTGCAGAAAAAAAAAGAAACTTCATAAAATACGTGCCGGGTTGCCAGCAACAACAGCATATGCAGGGATATCATGAAGTACTACTGATCCAGCACCAATCACGGCGCCATCGCCAATATGAATGGGCCCAATAATCACGCTCTGACAACCAATATCAACATTGTCACCAAGAATGGGAACAGCTTCGTTTTCATGCCTCATTCCTATGGTGGTAGAATGCCGAAGCGCACAGTTTTTCCCGATCACTACGGATTCATGAATGACCGTTGCTACGCCATGGAAGAGTCGTAAACCGGACCCAATTTTTGCCTT
>CAIWMF010000161.1 GCA_903913785.1 uncultured Spartobacteria bacterium
ATGCTGGCATTGTTGGATTAATTTTAGCTTTTATTGTTGTTTCGATGTATCAAGTGAATCAGCACGCTCAAAAAGCTATTTTAAAGGAAACCGCCATTTTAGTTTCTATTTTGAATACTTCAGAGGCACTAGATAATGCTGATGAGATTCGTGAAGCGGTTCATCGGTATACTAAAGCTGTTATTCAAGAAGAATGGCCATTAATGCGCTCAGGCAACAGCAATCAAATATGGAATGAATCAGGTGCGATGATAGATCCTTTTTCTAAAAAATTTAGAAATCCTTTTTATCAAATTATTAAACATTCACATCCAAAAGGATTCATAGAACAAAACTTATATAATTCACTTCTTAGTCTTCTAGAGCAATTAACAGCTGCACGTCGCGAGCGAATCGCAGCTGCAGACTTCCATTTACCTATTCAAATTTGGAGAACCATCATCTTGATGAGCATGATTTTGATATGGTTTATTATCTACATGAACCCTTGGGAAGGATGGCATTCCCTTGTGCCTATTATAATCACATCCGTTATTATTGCCCTCGCGCTGTCTCTGATTATTTCACTACATTATCCGTTTCAGGGGCCTTTTGCGATCCCTAGTGATCTTTATCATCAAGGGGCGCTTTATTTCCTAGAAACTTCTTGATCAAACGGAGTCTCCATGGCGTAAGGACTTCGTCTACAAGAAAATTTAAATCGGCACCGCATACCTTGATCCATGGCGCTTCTTTGAATGCGTAAGCTTTCGATTAAAAAAACTTTTTTAGCCCGGATATTTCATAATGATCGTGACGAGGAGATAGGGGAAGGCATATGGATGCTTGTGACTGACTCTATCCCTTCTTGAAAAAGTGCATTTGATTTTTTTTTGCAATAGAGGTAAAAAACTTTCATTCCTAAAAAAACCAGTGCACTCAGGATCACCCCTATACAGAGGAGCATCATGATTAACTTAGATTTTTTCATGTACTGGAACGACAAGAACCGGCTTCGTCGTATGTTTGAGTAGAGCAGTGATCACACTTCCACTAAAAAGATGGAATAAACCACCGTGACCATGAGAACCAACAACAACCATTGATGCATGAACGGCTTGTTTTTCAATTTCTTCTACAGGGAGCGCCACTTTGGTTAACGTTTCGCATAAAATACCACGTGCTTCTAAAGGCGAGGCAAGCGCGAGGAGAGTTTTTTTGGCTAGTTCAACATCCTCCTTCGAAGGAGGCACAGGGATAACAGCAACATCGATTGCAGAACCAAGAGGAACACATGCACTCACAGTAGGAAGCACATGTAGCAAGATAACTTTCGCTTTCAGTGGTTCGGCCAAATCAGCAGCAGCCTTAACGACTCGATGGCTCATCGGACTTAGATCAACAGCAACAAGAATAGTTTTCATCTCACAGACTATAAACAGGCGTGATGAATGAATGCTAGTGCCAATATTTCATACTGATCACCTGCGGAGACCACGAAAGCAGTGTGGATACTTCGCTCAAACTCACATTGTGACTTTGGCTGTATGTGTACACACAGCCCGGCGTTACTTAGAAAGCTCGAGAAAATTAATAATCAAAAATAAAATCATGAAGCAAACTGTGACAAAGAGAAGTATTTTGGAAGCATGTGTTGTGATATTCATATCGGTTTCTATTTTTTTGGTGTTTGACTTGCTAAGGGAATCAACAATGAATTTGTCTTGCCTTATATGACAACGAACAGGCGTGTTTTGTTCAAAATAAATATTCTATGAGTATTTCTACATTTTAAATGAGTGAAGGTCTTCCATTACGGCTCTCTTGCCTCTTTATCAATAGAATGAAGAGGGCGACTATTCATGAACTTACAAAAAATTTTCTAAAAATAGACTTCTTCGATCTCGTTCCGGTGAAAGCGGAAATGAGTAAGAAGAGGAACTCTTTGAGCGGGATGTCACAATGAAAATGAGCAATTTAAATATTAAACTTTCATTTTTTTAACCCGCATATTTCATACTGATCGTGACGAGGAGACTGCGAAGGCTGATGGGGTAAGGCGAGTGATGAAGTCTGACGACGGCTGTATGAGTACATACTGCCCGAGGAAGACTTCGAGCTTGGGCGCAGCATCCACCCTAGCTTCCCGGTCTCCGCAGGTGATCGGTGTGAAATATCCGGGTTAAACCCGCCTGTGAAGTTCTACAAGATGCTACCCCTTGGTTGGATGAATCCTAGGAATCTTTGGCAGCCGCCGCCTGATCTCGATCCTTCATTGCAGCTTTACGGCTTAATTTGATGCGACCCTTATCGTCAAGACCAATACATTTAACCCATATGAGATCACCAGTCTTCACAACATCTTCCACTTTATTAATGCGTACATCGGCTAATTCCGAAATATGACAGAGGCCATCTTTTCCAGGTAGAATCTCGACAAAGCAGCCAAATTCTTTAATAGAAACAACCGTTCCTTGATAGAGATCACCAACAAGAATTTCACGTGTCATGGATTGGATAATTTCCTTAGCACGCTGTAAACTCTCGGCATTGCTTGAGTAGATATTGACGGACCCATCATCCTCAATATTGATTTCTGCACCTGTCTCGGCAACAATTCCTTTGATTGTTTTACCTCCAGGCCCAATAAGAAGACCGATTTTATCAACAGGAATTTTTACTGTTTCAATGCGTGGGGCATAAGGACTCATTTCGCTGCGTGCTCCCGAAAGCGTGCCATTCATATGATGGAGGATCAATCCACGATTGTGACGCGCATCCTCGATCGCCTCAGCCATGAGTTCATGGGTAATACCAGGAAGCTTCAGGTCAAGCTGGAAGCCTGTAACGCCTTCAGTCGTTCCGCATAGCTTGAAATCCATATCGCCAAAATGATCTTCTGATCCAATGATATCGGTAAGCAGTGTATAACGGAGGATGCTTCCATCATCAGCTTGTTCTGTCACAAGCCCTGCTGAGATACCTGCTACAGGACGCTTGAGTGGAACACCTGCATCGAGTAACGCCAAGACACCGCCACAAACAGAAGCCATCGAAGTAGAACCATTGGACTCCATGACTTCACTGGTGACACGAATAGCATACGGGAAATCCGTTGTTGATGGAATCACCGGAAAAATGGAACGCTCCGCAAGAGCACCATGGCCAATTTCCCTGCGGCTCTGACTGCCAAAGCGACCCGTCTCCCCAACGCTAAATGGAGGAAAATTGTAATGTAGCAGAAAACGTTTTGTATCATCCCCTCCACCATAAGCATCGATAGTCTGCCCTTCATCAATGGTTCCTAAGGTGACTAAGGCGAGTGCTTGTGTTTCTCCTCGTTGGAAGAGTGCAGAGCCATGTGTTCTAGGAAGAAGACCTGTCTCACTTGAGAGCGAGCGAAGTTCGTTGAGCGCGCGGCCATCACATCTTTTTTGACGATCCAGAATACTAATGCGAAATGCTTTTTTCTGCAGATAGTCAAAAGCTTGAGAAATTTCAAAAGCGCTTGCTGTCGGATATTTTTCGAGTATTGCAAGGCGAACTTCTTCTTTAAGAACATTGACTGCTTTCCCACGGGCTACTTTACCTTCGGTGTACAAGGCTCCTTCAATGCGATCACCAGCAATTTTGTAGGAAATTTCTAAAAGAGCATCATCCACTCTTAAAAGAGGGACCTCTCGTTTAGCCTTACCAACTTTCTCCATTAACTCACGCTGTGCAGCAATAATAATGCGTACATTTTCACGAGCGATATCGAGCGCAGCAATAAAATCAGCCTCGGGCAACTCATTGGCAGCCCCTTCAATCATAATCACCTTCTCTCCATCACCGACATAGACAAGATCTAAATCACTGAGCTCTCGTTCGCGATGAGTAGGATTAATGATAAATTCTTGACCAATCCGACCAATACGAACTGCTCCAATAGGTCCTGCAAAAGGAATATCAGAAACAGACAAAGCTGCAGAAGCTCCATTAATACTCAATAAGTCGGGATCATTCTCGCCATCAGCACTAAGAAGGATGCTGATGATTTGCGTGTCGTATAAATAACCTTTTGGAAATAACGGACGCAAAGGACGATCTATCATCCGACTTGTTAAAATTTCCTTCTCGCTCGGACGTCCTTCGCGTTTGAAATAACCGCCAGGAATTTTTCCAACTGCTGCTGCTTTTTCTTTATAATCAACCGTAAGAGGAAAAAAGTCTTGTCCTTCCTTCATGGTTGTAGCGCTAACGGCGCTTGTCATCACAACCGTATCTGCACAGCTAACAACTACGGCACCATCAGCAAGTTTAGCGATTTTACCAGATTCAAAAATAATGGGCGAGCGACCAACAAGGGCAGTGACAGTGTAATGAGACATAATAAAAGGGTTAAATTAAGGAGCTGTTTTTAGATTGGGTGTTGAGCAGATAACGATAAAAGACACGATGATAATTCATCTGACGTTCTATTGAGAGATTCAAGAATGCAGCAAGGGTGCTTTAAAAAAAGCTTTTGAAAATTTTCTTGAGCTACCAAATTGAACTCTCTGGACTCTCTGAACTCTCGGTAAGCATTTAGAAAAAATAAATCTTAGGATGATTTATTTTCTAAGCTGAAGCTGCTGAATAAGTGATTGATAGCGGTCGTTTGCTTTTTTCTTGAGATAATCAAGAAGCGAGCGACGCTGGGCCACCAGTGCAAGCAAACCACGTCGTGAAGAATGATCCTTGACATGGCTTTTGAGGTGTTCTGTGAGTGCTGTAATGCGTTGTGTTAGGCTAACAATTTGAACATCAGCACTTCCAGTGTCTTTTTCATGCAGCCGAAATGCTGCTATTGTATCAGGTGTTGTCATATTTTTTCTAGCCAGATAACCTCTCACAGTTCTCTTACATTAGCAAGAAAAAATATCCGAATGAGGCCTGCGCGAAGTGACGTGTCAAATATTGCGTCAGATTTTCTTATCTCTATTCACGTTTTTAGGTTTAAATTCTTGTTCTCAATAAGAATCAATTAACAATAATCATGAAGCTCCTCATCATTCGCAATGATAATATAGGTGATCTTGTTTGCACGACGCCCTTAATTCACGTGCTACGAGAGGCCTATCCAGATGCCTGTTTTGATCTCTTTGGGAATTCTTATAATACAGAAATCCTAAAATATGATTCCTCGCTTTCCCGTATTTGGTCTTACCGCAAGGCAAAGCACACTCCTGGATTCTTCAAAAAACTCCAAGCATGGATTGATAAAGGATTGCTTCTATTGCGACTTCGTCTTCGCTGTTACGATCTTATTATTATTGCGGTTCCTCTCTTTAATGAGAGAACAATGCATCTGGCTCACTGGATTGCTCCCAAAAAGATTTACGGAGCAATGCCCGATCGCCCACTCAAATCAAGACTTCCTAAGAACTATTATCCCATCACGATCGATCACAACGAGCCTCATCTCTTTCAAGTCTTAAGCTATGCTCAGGCCCTTGGCATTAAAGCTCGCGTGCCAGAATCTATTGGACTTGTCCTTACGCAAGAGGAAAAAAAACTTGCTTCCAGACAACGGGCAATAGTCCCCGGTAACAGCGAAAAACCTCTCCTTGGCCTTCAAATTTCTTCACGCCGCCCTAAACAGCAATGGCCCTATGCTCAATGGAAGGAATTGATTTCTAGCATGCTCCCTCATTGTCGTCTGCGACTTTTTTGGTCTCCAGGCGGAACTATCTCCGCGGAGCATCATGGTGATGATGCCCTTGCAGCATCCTTGGTTCAGGCATTTCCCACCCATGCATTGCTAGCAAAGCCGACATCATCTTTACGCGAGCTTATGATCGGCTTGTACGGATGTGATTGTATTGTCGGTCCTGATGGAGGGGCGATGCATGTGGCGGCTGGACTCGACATTCCTACATTGACTCTTTTTGGGGATGTTGATCCAAGCATTTGGAATCCGTATTCAAAAAAATCTTATTTTATCAAAAGCCCCTCAGAGACACTCCTCGATCTGACTCCCTGCATGGTCGCAGAAAGAACACTAGCGCTCCTCTCCTCACTGCCTAGCCCGGATATTTCATACTGATCGTGACGAGGAGACTGCGAAGGCTGATGGGGTAAGGCGAGCGATGAAGTCTGACGACGGCTGTATGCTTCATACTGCCCGAGGAGCAATTCGAAGCTGCGCAGTATCCATCAGGTGTTCGCAAGCCGCAGCAGAATCGGTATGAAATATCCGGGCTAATGCAAGATCCATCTGACTTCCCGGTCTCCGCAGGTGATCAGTGTGAAATATCCGGGCTAGGATTGCTTAAATCATTGGCAAAGTAATCTCCATTTACTGAAAAAGGATTAAAATTGTAGTGTAGCATCACCGCCCATGTCGTACTAGCAGTGCTTGGAATCGGGTTTGCATACCATCCAAAGGGAATTAAGTAACGCTTGCTGGCATACAGATAACCCAATTTATCCGGAGGAATAGAAAATAGTGATGCATAGTTGGCTGGTCTTATCTGATCAAACATTGTTTCCTCAGCATAGAAATCTGTTCGCAGGCTTTGAATGTGAAAGGCCATCGCATCGTGATCCTTTTTTAAATCCGCGACATAGGTCTTTGCCCGTTGAATATTTTCTGGGCTATCCTCTTTTGCCTCAATCACTTGGTTGTATTGGGTGATTAAGGCTCTTAGCGCCGTAATAGCACCTGCTGTCCACTCGCCAGATAAAATTCCAGAGCGGTCAAGAGGATCAATCTTACCATTACCCTCATAATCATTATCAGAATAACCAACACCCCATAACTCTCTTTCTTCTCCGTCTTGAGAATTACCATAGAAGGCTCCCCAGCTTTTTACATTTTGCCAAATTTGGTAGGCGGTGCCAAAACCATGAGCATTATCAAAAAATTGTTGACCTAAAACCGCTAATCCCCATGTGTTCACATCAACGGCTTGCGTTGGATGAGGAAGCCATGTTGCGATTTCTTGATGCGTTCTTGGATCAACTTTATTGGCTTCCCCTCCCGAGTAAAACTTTTTACCCGCAGCATCCCATGCTTCATGTTTTAAAAACGAGAGAAGACCTTTTGTTGTTCTCCTTTGATGTACCATCTCGCGTGAATTCACCTCATAGATTCCTCCATAAAGCATCGTTTGAATGACCTCAAGGGCATGTTGAACATCACACTTATCTTGAGCTGATAAGTAGGCCTTAGTACGCTCTTCTTGAAGAATCCGTCTAAATACGAGCAACCCACCAAGAGCTGAAATATTATTTTCTACCGAGACCTCATACGGACTTACGGCCTCCGTTCCCATGTTTGCTAGGGAACCTGAAGGTGCATAATAAATGCCTCCAATAGTAGATTGCATTTTTTGAAATGTCCCCAGAACGGCCATGGCATTTTGAACAGCTAAAGATTGGAAGGGAACACAAGGTGCATTTTTATATTTAATAAGCGCCGCATGTAGAGGCCCAATGAGAAAAGCCCAAATATTTTCCCCTGTAATAGGTTTCCAATCTGTCCAAGAAATGCAGATCTTAGGATAGGTCCCGCTATCAGGAAGATCTTTTATTGGAACTTGGTTCCCATGAATATCCTTGATGTCAACACTGCTTGGTAACGGATCTTCAGTTTTAAAGCTTGTCGGAACTTGCCTAAAGAAGTAGGCCTCCTTGGGATTGTTGACTTCACAACCATTGTAGAGGAGTCTTACTTCTGGCTCTCGTACCGTAACCCCGCGATTGCCATCTAAGTGAACTTCTCCTTGCTGATCACGATCACCAGCATCATTACCGTCATGACCTAATTTCAATAATTTATTCTGGTTGTTTGCTAGTGAAAACAAATCGTCATTCGCTGCTCCCCTAACGCCATCATCCCCGGCTAAGGCAAGTGCTATCTGCCAGGTCGCAGCATCATAAATATTACAACCACTATGAATGTTAATACGTTCTACTTGAAGTTGACCGCGTGATCCAGGCATGGGCGTGAGCGTATTGTCCTTTGGATTATAAATATCCACAGATCTCGATTCTTCTAGAGGAAGCTTAAGAACATAATTTTGCCAATATTCATTGGTGCAATAAAAACTCAAAGGGAGTTTTTTTCCTTTGAGTTCACCTGCTGTTCCAATGTAAGTGACTCCTGGATTGGAAGATTCGGGCTCTGTACTCTCCACATCGGATGTAAGGAATCGTATGATTTTCTTAACCTCTTCTTTCGAATGGAATGGTGAAAACTGGACGCTTTGGGCACTGACACGAGACACCGCTATTTGACTAATGACTACAATAAAGAGCCCTAAAGAAATACGATGCAATCTATAAAAGAAGTTTGGGAGGGGTGGTAACATTTGAAAATGAAGCTTCTGTTGTTGGACAACTTAACCCGGATATTTCATACCGATCACCTGCGGAGACCGGGAAGTCAGATGGATCTTGCGTTAGACTCACATTGTGACTTGGGCGGTATGGACACATACAGCCCGGCGTCAAAATGCTCGTCTGCCTGACCCCACCCTACCTTCGCAGTCTCCTCGTCACGATCAGTATGAAATATCCGGGTTCATCTAGATTATGTTCACTTGAATAAAAAAATGATTGCAATCTTAAAAAACAGTCTTAACTTTGTAAACCTTTATGGCAGATCATTCCAATAAATATTCTGAAAATGTTAATGGCATTTTTTACGTTGATGATCAATGCATCGACTGTGATCTATGCCGTGAAACTGCTCCCGAAAACTTCAAGCGCAACGATGACGGTGGACATTCTTACGTTTATAAACAACCCACTACTCCTGAAGAAGAGGCCCTGTGTAAAGAAGCGATGGAGGGGTGCCCAGTGGAAGCCATTGGGTCCGACGGAGTATAGACTCGTCATGCACGAAATTTACTAAAATATCTCGAATCTGAGATCGATCACTACCAATTTATCTCTCTCCATCGGATTCTCTTCGCACCTTTACGGCCACATATTCTGTATTTGGAAGAATAAATTTACGAATAGTAAGCTCAATCCAACGCAGCTTGAATTCTCTTAAAAGAGATAAAGTAATATCATCAGCGAGTGTTTCAATCAGTTTTCGGGGATGCTCACCTGCAATCTCATGAATCCGTTGGTATACGTGAGCATAATCAATTGTTGCGGCTAGATCGTCCTGTAAATTTTCTGGTTGATAAGGCGCTGCAAAAGACAGATCGCACAAAAGCTGCTGAGCAACCGACTGCTCTTCCTTGAAAACGCCAATAGTCGTGACGATGCTTTGTGATTTAATGCTAATGATGCGCTCCATAAAGTTAAAAACTAAGTTTCATATCACGGATGATTTTTTTTCCAAAGCGTTCTTGAAGCTTCCGAAGGATATCCGGTTTCCAGACACGATCTAGTTCATAACGAATCGTTGGTTGAATGACGCGCACATAGAGGATAGTATTTTTTAACTGTATTGGCTCTGAATGTGCTGCGAGAAAGTCACCAACCACCTCATGCCAGGCTTTGAGTATTTCTTCTTCTTGGAACCGTTTTTTAAGTCCTAATTTCTGAATAACTTTGTTGAGTATCTCTCCTGTTGAGCTTATTTCTTCTACAGCCACCTTGCTTGGTAATCCGCGCCATTCCTGCAAAACGCGTTCTCGTACATAGTGAATGTGGCTTTTTTTGGACATAGACTCGTTATGAATGAAAAGTTATTTTTTGTACACTAGCCCCAATGCGTGTAAGGAAATCAAAGGATAGGGATTATTGCTATTTCAAGAGCACCTGAAAGAGAGTTATTTTTTATAAGTCTAGGCCATTTTTTAACAGGCTGTCGAACTTCTCTAGGACAGGACCTCGATTGTC
>CAIWMF010000162.1 GCA_903913785.1 uncultured Spartobacteria bacterium
CAGATTATACTTTTTTTTAGATTCTAATACTTGTTTTGAAAATTCATATAGAGAGCAATTAGCAAGAGTGACGACCTCTCCGCCTGGCCATGCCTCCACGGGCCAAGCTCCTGTTCCTAATAGAACAACACGATACCCTCGCGCTAATAATCCTGCTGCAAGGCGCTTTAAATAGGCCTCTGCCCCACCCGTAGCCGAATATCCACGTCGCACAAATCCAACACTCCTCATTCTATGCTCATTATTAGTGATAGAGATCGTTTTCATGTCACATGCTATACTCGTCATTTCTCTTTGTTTATGACAACCTTAATGTTCTATGCAAAAAAACTAAGAACCTGTTTTCAAAGTCGCTAAGTCTGATGAAGAACAAGAAGTCGATGGCGTACAGCGATCGAGTGTACCTGAAGTACTCGGGCAGAGTGAGAACCGGCGCACCGCAGTTATAGTGTATTAAATTGAGAAGGGCACGCCATAAGCTTGCTCTTTTTCCTTAGTCCGAATATTTCATACCAATCTACTGCGGAAGCTAGGAAGTCAGGATGGATGCTATGCTCAAACTCACATTGTGACTTGGGGAGGACGGTACACATACAGCCCAGCGTCAAAATGCTGGGTCTGCGTTGACTCGCTTGGCGAAGCTCGTCTCGCCCTTTGAAGGTCTGCTATTAGTCCTGACTGAAGGGAATGGCAGTCTCCCCCGCGGTCTCTTGGGCCGCCGGTGGTACCCCATCAGTCTTCGCAGCCTCCTCGTCACGATCACTATGAAATATGCTTGCTAGGACTGTGATCGCAGATCTTACCTTATCGTTGGATAACGTCTCGATCTTTGGCCTTGTGCTCAAGAAAAAATTACTGTGCTTCTAACGCGCCCTTTTCAATTGAATACACTATACTTTCAGCTTCAATAGACTCTGAAAAAAGTTCTAAAACTTTATGTCATCTCCCTCTATCAACTCTTCCCTTGATCCAGACTGCCTTGCCTCGTGCTTTTTTGAATATTTAGAAAACGCTCGCCATTATTCCCCGCAAACAGTGCGTGCCTATCGGCAGTCGCTTGCAGATTTTCGTTCCTTTCAACCCAAGCTCTTATGGAATGAAGCAAGCGCTCAAGATTTTCGGGCCTATCTCCTCGAACTCATGAAACAGAATGCCTCACGAGCCACCATACGTCTACGCTTTGCGGCGCTACGTAGTTTTTTTAATTATCTTATCGAAGAAAAACATCTCTCAAGCAATGTGCTTACCCAAGTCTCCCTACCTAAAGTCGAAAAATCACTCCCTCATTTTCTCACCCTTTCGCAAGTCACCGAGCTCATTGAAAATCCAGAGCGCAAAAAAAAAGAAAAACAAGCCACTCCCTGGATGAGCAGTCGTGACACAGCGATACTTGAACTTTTTTATTCCTCAGGATTGCGTTTGTCTGAATTAGTTGGGCTTGATGTCGGAGATCTTGATGTGATCGAGGAAACAGTCCGCGTCCTTGGCAAAGGATCTCGTCAAAGAATTATTCCTGTCGGTCGCTTGGCTCTCCAGGCTATTGAAAAATATCGCCAAGTTGCTCATGTAAAAAACGGCCCGCTCTTTATTAATAAAAGTCGTCGTAGACTCAGTTCCACAGCAGTCTGGCAAATGCTCAAAAAATATCTTCGTAGTGCGGGTCTGCCTGCGACGTTAAGCCCACACGCACTGCGACATTCCTTTGCGACCCACCTACTAGATCGGGGAGCTGATCTACGCAGCGTTCAGTCACTCCTCGGTCATGCAAGCCTAACCACCACTCAAATCTACACCCACGTTACCACAGAGCGCTTAAAAGAGGCGTATCATCAAGCCCATCCGCGGGCATAAGCGCGAACATTCAACGTGGCTAGCCCGGATATTTCATACCGATCTACTGCGGAGACCGGGAAGCTAGGGTGGATGTTGCGTTAGACTCACATTGTGACTTGGACAACACCAGTGCTCGGGAGAGCCTGGGGTAGACTGCCGTAACCGTTAGGTTAGGGGCAGCCCGTAAGGGCGAGCCGAGCAGGTGCGAGCGAGTCAATATG
>CAIWMF010000163.1 GCA_903913785.1 uncultured Spartobacteria bacterium
ACCATGGGACGCAGGAGAGATGATTCGAGCCTGGGAATAGCAGCGTTACCCCATCCTCTCTATCGGATCGCTCGGGGAGGAGAGGCTACTTATCATGGGCCTGGACAGTTGGTTTGCTACCTCATCCTTGACCTCACACGCTTTCAAAAAGATCTGCATGCCTATCTTCGATTCTTAGAAACATGTCTGATTGATACCCTAGCCCATTATGAGCTCCACGCAGAGCGCCGAGAAGGACTCACAGGCGTCTGGATTGAGAATCGAAAAATTGCCTCCCTGGGCATTGGCGTTCGCAAATGGATTGCATTCCATGGACTCGCGCTCAATGTTTCTGGCGATCTCTCCCCTTTTAAGAAAATCACGCCCTGTGGTATTGCCGGCGTTGAGATGACCTCGCTTCAACAAGAGAAAGAACGACAAAAGACACACCCTCACTTCATCCCTCCCTCACTTGGAGAAGTTGCCGCACAATTAGAAAATGCCCTTCAAAAAACCTTGCCGTAATGTTCTAAACATCCTCTTTATTACTCAACTGATGATCATAAGATCATAAAAAAAGAACCAAAAAGACGAAAACCATGCCGCTTGAGATTCCAAATATTGATCATCATACATTCGAATATACGCCATCTAATAACAGCGGTGCTCAGAGTCCTGCTTCAACCCCAAAAACAGACAACACAAGAGTAAATGAGAATCTAGCGAGTAAAGAGCTAGCGGCATTAAGGAACTATTGCTTCGATCCATCGGTTCCTCTCAAAGGAGGAACACTCCGTCTTGTAAAAAACTGGGATGGTTCCATCCAGCTCAAACGGAGGCAATGGTATCAATTCTGGAATTTTGTGGGATGGGGACGAGATACAGGCAGGGCGGCAGCCTATGTGAATTCTTTGTTGAAAGAACACCATCATGTAAAATAAATAACAGCAAAAGCAAACAAGATTCCTGAATTTCTAACTAATTATTTGAGTCTAAAGTCCAAGGCGGTAAGCATGGAGGAATTAGGAAAAAAACTAGACGATCTGAAAGAAATCCAACCAACATTATTTTCGGCAATTCAAGATGATATCAAGAATTCATCTAATAATTATGCTGGTTCTGAAACGAGTCAGACTAGAACTCAGAATGCTTCCTCTCCAGTGTCAATTCCTCTGTCTCTGTTGGATTCGACTTTGAGAACATCACTGTTTAAAAAACTTTGTCGATCAGTTGGTATAACTCTGAACCAAGAACAAAAAAATAGTCTTAATGATAAGGCTGACAATTCGCCTCCGTATAAGATTATCGACAAAAATGTAAATACAGGGACAGGGAAAATCATATATGAGATTGACACGCGGCCTCTGCCTAAGCAGACGTATGATGCCACAGTTGTTGGAAGCAAGGAGAAGTATACGATCACGTTAGAGGATAAGTTAGACATGAAAAATATTAAAGAAGATAATATATCTATTTTTCCAACAGATAAGAGTAACAAGATTTTTTTCATTGTGGCATTAAATAAGATACCTCCGACTAAAGAAAATAAATCTCCGAAGGGTAGTTATAATGAATATCATTATGTTTCATCAAGAAATACAGAGTCCTTTGTGGAAGAAATGAAAAAAATGAAGAAAAACTTCCCTGATGCTACGCTTGCTATTGCTGGTTGGATGGAGAAGTCTCAGATTTCACCTGTAGCGCATACTACAGAATAATCGGCTGGACACTCCACGAATGCTGCTTCTATTCATAAGCTAAAATAAAAACCAAAGCTATGCCGCTTAAGATTCCAAATATTGATCATGATACATTCGCATATACGCCATCTAGTAACAGTGGTTCTACGAGTAATTCTTCACCCCAAACAAAAGATACCACAGGAGCAAATGAGAATCTAGCGAGTAAAGAGCTAGAGGCATTAAAGAACTATTGCTTCGATCCATCAGCTCCTTTCAAAGGAGGAACACTCCGTCTTGTAAAAAACTCGGATGGTTCCATCCAGCTCAAACGGAGGCAATGGTATCAATTCTGGAATTTTGTGGGATGGGGACGAGATACAGGCAGGGCGGCAGCCTATGTGAATTCTTTGTTGCAAGAACAAGATTTAGTGAAAGAAAGTAATAATAGCACCAATAGCACCAATAGCACCAATAGCGCCCTGGCTGCTTATGTGCAGGTATCTTCGAATAAAGTAACGCTGGAGGAGTTATCAAGGAAGTTGTTACCTTTCACACTCCAAGATAATCTTACGACTCACAAGAACAAGAAAGAGAACAATGGAGTCGAAGCGAATACGAATGCGACTCCTTCCTCTTCTCCAGTTTCCATTCCTCTTTCTGGCTTAGAAACCAAAAACGACATAACGTCTCAATCATTAGATGTGACATCAGTTCAAAAGTTTTGTTCATCAGTTGGGCTCACTGTAGGAAACGAGTTAGGAGCGGGAGCGATGGGGACTGTGTATCATGCAAGTGTCCTTGGAAGGACGGAAGGGTATGTGATCAAGTTAGAGAATCAGTTCAAGATGGAACCTATTACAAATGCTGAGAAGTTACCTTTCGATCAACGTGGTGATTTAGCCGCCACTACCGTGAAAAAGCTAGGGCATATCACTCAGCCGATTTTTGTCATTGTGGCACTCCAGAAAACGCCAAGTGATCCTATTCAATATCATTATCTTCCAGTAGCAAACGCAAAATCCTTTGTACAAAAAATGCAAACAAAGTGTCCTAAGGCTAGACTCGCCATTGTTGGTCAACTCATGGATAAACTTCCAGGAAATGACTTGTTTAGTTGCATTCATGGAGAAACAGTTGGTGAAACAACAGTTCCAAAAATAGACTTTACTATAACTAAAAAACCATTTCAGCAAATAGCCTATCAATTATTGAAGTCTATGAAGGTATCCATGGAGCAAAACTTCATCCATCGTGATTTAAAACCTGAAAATATCAGGGTGATACCAATCAATCAAGAGGACTTGTCTGTAGAAGACGACTTGTCTGTAAAAATATTTGATGGTGGATTTTCTGCTCAGGGAGATGATCAACCGCTGAAATTGCATGAGTGCAAGGGAACTCTTGAGTATATGTCTCCAAGAGTCTACAACGCAAATAAGGAAAAAACCTACGGAGCAGAAGCTGATTTTTATAGTACGGCAATGATATTGCTGCAGATGCTCGATCCAGATACTTTTGCAGATGTTAATAAAACACAAGAAATGGACACAGAGAAACGTCCTCAATTTTTAATCGACCAATCACTAAAACAAAATAGTAAGACATACGCCACCTCAAATGATCTCACGAGCTACCTTACTGCCGCTGGGCCTAATTCCAAGATTGCTGAGACACTCAACAATGAAGAGAATAAAGTGGTACGAGATTTAATTGATTTAAGTTTTCAGGTCTCTCGAGGAGGAAAAAAAGGGCAAGAAGCTTATAAGAAGTGGCAAAATGCTTTTGCAACTTGGGAAACTACATTACAAACCAACAACGTGATACCAAAAGCAGACCAGGTAGCATCAACCACATCAGCCTCTGCTGATCCCTAAGAATCCTAAGACAACTAACATACAAAAAAACAAACGATTACCATTATGAATGACCTCACCACCACTTCTTATTTTGCGCTCCTCTCCACTTTTTTAAAAGCCATCGGTCAAGTGGAAGCGCTCGATGCGATCAATAAGGAGGAAGGTGTCATCGAATGGGAGGTGGGCAATCTTATCGTGCGGCTCATGCCGCATCGTTTGCATGAGGAGAATACGGGAGAGGGATTCAGTGATCCTGATGCCATGATTATTGAAGCGGATCTCATGTTGCTTGATTTAGAAAATAGAAATGTGAACCATGATCGCTTCCTTATCCTCCACCAGCTCAATGCAGTGAGTCGTCTGACGACAGGTATTGTGGCCTTTATTAGTGATGAGGGAATGCTCTTTATTAATAAAATTGTGCCTCTTCAAACATTAGAGCTGGATCAGTTGTCGCAACATCTTGGAAAAGTCATTGAAGCTGCAGAAGAGCTCTACCAAGGATGGAATGAATTGGGGCAGGATTTGACGCTGCGTCATCTGGTAGGTGAAGAAGATCAAGAGAGCGATGTCTTGCCTCCCCCTCAGCTTGATCAGATGGCATAAGGAATTGGTTTAAGCTTGCTTTTTAAAAGTCTGAAATTTATTTGGGCAAAGGTATACTTTGACTTCTTGTTCCCTGACCTCTTGTTCCCGCGACGCTTTCCAGTGAGGTCAAGGAATGGCCTATAGTGGAACTGTTGCGATTGTTTGCAA
>CAIWMF010000164.1 GCA_903913785.1 uncultured Spartobacteria bacterium
GGCTTCTTTATCATGGGGGCTTTCCCCGTGGCAACAAGGGCGGCAGTGGTTTTGGAGCGGGTAGAGGGAATCGAACCCTCCTGGCCAGCTTGGAAGGCTGGAACATTACCACTATGCTATACCCGCGATAAAAAAGAGCATTACCTTCTAACAGATAACTCTGCCAACGTAAAGAGGGAAACGAGTCCAGCCCGGATATTTCATGCTGATCGTGACGAGGAGACCGAGAAGGCTGATGGATACTGCGTCAGCTTCGAATTGCTCCTCGGGCAACACCAGTGCTCGGGAGAGCCTGGGGTAGACTATCGTAACCGTTAGGTTAGGGGCAGCCCGTAAGGGCGAGCCGAGCAGGTGCGAGCGAGTCAATATGAAACATACAGCCGCCGTCACAATTCATCACCTTTCTTGCCACCATCAGGATTCGCGGCGCCTCGCGACGCACCAGTGTGAAATATCCGGGCTAAAAGAATCGCTGTTGGTGATTTTTACGTGCACTAGTTGAGGTTATTTTTTGACTAATCTTCTAAAAAGCAAAATACCAAGTGATGTAAAAATAATATTAGGCAACCAAATCAAGAGTACTGGGTAGGCATGCGGGTTGGAACGAAATGTGTCTGCGATGATAATAAAAAAGAAATACCCAAAGGCGACCACAAGGCTCAATGCAAAGCCGATCGACGTTTCCTTGCGGTGGGCGGTGATTCCGAGGGGGATGGCAATAAGGGCAAATGCAAGGGTTGCCAGTGAAATGGAAAAACGTTTATTAAGCTCCACAAGGAGTTGTAAGCGCTGAGGGGTATTTTTTTTAATTTCCCCAATTAATTCACTCAGGGAGTAAGAATTCAGATGTCGCCAACGCATTTTTGCTTCAAAGAGTTTTTTCAGTGACATAGGAAAAACACCTGACTGCATGACGATGCCTTGTCGGATCTTGATAAAATTATTGGGGTCTTGAGGATCACGTTCCTCAAAATGTGCATCCTCAACTTTAAGGAGCAAATTGGAATGATCCTTGTCTAAGGAGAGATGTCCTTCTTTTGCAAAAACAACTTTAGAAAGATGACCTGTTTCTAATTCAAAAACTAAAATATTTTTGAGCGTCTCTCCTTCCCTAGCCCCCACATAAACGCGACGATCCGGAAAGTCTTCACTCACTTCATCGGTTTGGAAAAAGGAGAGGGGGTTACTGGTCGCAATTTTGTAAAGGCTTTCCATCATGGCCTGTTCAGCCTTGGGTGCTACTTCCAGATTGATCCAGAGACAAACGGCAGCAAGCGTCAGTGCGCTCACAAGTACAGGAAAGCACATTCTTGTGAAACTTATCCCCATCGAGCGCATCGCGAGTATTTCATTGTCCGCAGAAAGGCGTCCAAAGACGAGCAGCAGAGCTGTTAAAAACCCCCACGGAATCGTGAAGGTCATGGAAAAGGGGAGCACAAAAGCAATAAAAGCAAAGACCGTCTCAAGTGGGATATCATGGTTAATGAGAAGATCCAATAGTTGCTTAAAAACATTCCCCAGGACTAAGACAAGACTTAAGAGACTTACCCCCATGAGTGTGGCAACCCCAAGGGCTAGGAGAATATAACGGTCAATAATTTTCAAAATCGGGGTATCCTTGCAGATCGTAGTGCGTAGCTCTTCATAGTCATCAATCTCACAATGCTAAAATAAATCTGACACAAGCATATCAATTGAAGTGAGAATAACAGCGAGAATGATTGCTTGTTCTAAGCGATATCTCTTCACCGCAAGAAGAATGCAAAACAGGAAGCTTGCCGTCAAAACAATCTTCATGATGATTCATTTTTTAAAAGGGGAATTAGTAGACTAGAGGCTCACTTTGGCAATGAGTTTTGTTTTTTTTGATTTTCATTCCTGTTCTTGCGTTTAACCTAAATGTTTTCACATGACCAAACACTCTCCTCATTCCAATCGTCTTCTACCAACACTTCTTTGGGGCAATAGCATTGCGCTTGCATGGGTCTGGGGCCTAGGTCTTTTTTTCTCCGTACAATTTACCGTTGATTTCGGATTTATTGGTTTACTCATCTTTGTGATGCTTAATTGTTGTGGTTTATTTCTTTTTGGTTTTGTCACCAATCAAATCGCACGTCGCAGCGAGGGTTCTGAGTCGCTTGGGAATTTTTTTAAACAATGGTCACGTCCGTTCCGTCTCGCTTTTTTTCTCTACCAAATACTTGCCATTACGCTCACAATTTTTGCGCTCATTCGTTATGCATGGCAGCCACTTCATTTTGAACCCAATCTCCTCTATCTTCCTTTAACAACCCTTGTCATTCTAGCCGGAAGCATTCTCTTTGGTGAAGAATTTAACATCCGTCGTATCAAATATAGTCATGGAGTTCTTTTTCTTATTTTAGCGCTAGCAGTGGGAGTCATTCTGGCGCACGCTGGGAGTGCGTATTTCAACGGTCTTTGTGTTCCAGGAAGGCTCTCCACACACAATTTGAATTTTTATGGTTACTTAGTTCCCATTTGTATCGGATTTCTCATTGGTCCCTGGCTTGACTTACAGCAGTGGCAACGGGCCATTGAAATTAGAAGAGAGAATCTTTCGATCACCGCTTCCTATGCTTGTGGAGCAGTTGTTTTTGGGGCTCTCTTGCTCTTTCATGGAACTCTTGCGCTTTGGGCTCTTTCGGGGGGAGCCGGCCACTTTCTACATACCGGGATTGCTGGCTATACGTATTCTGAGGATCTTTTAACGCGTGTTTTTTCTGCCGTCTCTTCGACGAGTCCATGGATCTTTGGAGCCTACATGACTTTTCTTGTGGTGTGTGGATTAACCACTCTCGATAGCGGCTATATTGCGCTTAGATGGTTTTTAAAGAGTAATGCGAATCGTAGCTCCCATCCGATTTTTTCTCTGATCCCTTCCTGGTTTCTCACCTCCCCAATCTTGCCCTTTATTTTCTGTGGTGTGGTGGCCTTAAGTGCGGCAGCACTCGAGCTTGAACTCGAATATTTCATGATTTTCTATGCCACATTCTTTGTTGGGTATGAAGCCCTTTCGATTGGGAGAGCCTTTATGAATGGACCGGCAAGCGTTATTCCTCAGGTAAAAATGTTTTGTATCGGATCATTGGCTGTTGTCATTTTTTCCTATGGCTATTTTCTACATCAATCCATTTTTCAAATATTAGGATCGCTCATGCCGCTGGGTTATGTTTTTTGGCTGATGCTCAAACCGATGGCCTCAGAGGATTTTACTCCGGGTAATGAAGAGCTCGAAGAGACCACCATTGCAGAGCGACCGCGTCTTGTTTCAACAATGTCAGCACCGCTGACCACTCTTCCTAGCAGTAATGGTCTTGCGTACTCGATTGCAGGGCATTTTGAAGGAAAATGGTTTGTGCACACTTTCATCGCTACCTATGCAGATACCAATTCGGTTGGGAATGTTTACTTCGGCATGTATGCCATGTGGGTAGGGAAGACCCGCGAACTTTTCTTTAACCAAGTCATGCCAAAGTTCAATTTAAAGGAAACACCTTATTACATTCTAACCCGCTCCTTTGAACATAAGTTTGTCCGTGAGACGCGTGAATTTGAAACCGTCACCGTGCGTATTCGTGTCGCGAGTTACAATCGCAAATTCGTGACCCTAGAGCATGAGATTCACGACTCCGAGGGACACCTCCTTGGCAAGGGGAATCAAGGCCTGCTCTTTGTTTCCTCTACGAATTATAAAATGCTCGATATTCCACAAGACATCGTGACCGCATTTATGGTCCATGCATAATATTTTTGACGAGCGTAGAAGAAATATCCATTGACCGAGATAAATTTTTTTCCATAGCCTTAA
>CAIWMF010000165.1 GCA_903913785.1 uncultured Spartobacteria bacterium
CTTTACTGACTCATGCTCATGGCAGCGATAGACTCTTGGGCATGATGCAATGCCTTGGGGAGCTCAGCAATACCTGGTCCTGCACCTCGTGCGATATACGGAGTGCCGCCTCCTTTGCCACCAAGGAGTGGAGCAATAGACTGGATGAGTTTTTGAGCAGCGATGATGCTTGCAAAAGATTTGGAAACAGTGGCCATGAGTGAAACGGTTTTTTCGTGCGTGCCAGCGAGTAATACAACACCCTCAAAGCGTTTTTGCAATATTTCAATCACCATTTCTAACTGTCGTGCGTTTCTCCGAGGTAAGGTAGCCACGATGGTTGGTATGGTCCCTATGATGACGGCTTCACTCAAAAGAGCCTGAGCGCTCTCGATTGCTTGCTCTTGATCACGTGCATGGAGTTCTTTTTCGAGGGAGGAGAGCTTTGTGAGTAGACTCTCTAGTTTTTGTTCTATTTCCTCAAGGGGCACGCGTAATGTGGTGGCCATGTTCGCTAGTTGTGTGGCCTCTCTTTTGGCGAGGTCATAGGCGACGAGGCCTGCTACTGCCTCAATACGACGTATCCCAGCACCCACGGCTCCTTCACTGAGGATACGAAATGAACCGATTTGCCCCGTATAGCCGACATGAGTGCCGCCACACAATTCCATCGAAAAACCATTGAGTCCTCCTGCCTCCCCTCCGATCTGCACGATACGCACGCGTTCTCCATATTTTTCTCCAAAAAATTGCATAATCTCATGGCGTTCTCGCACCATTGCGTAGGGGAGTTCTTGTGAGCATACAATATGATTTTTTAAGATCTCGGCATTGATAGCCTCTTCGATGTGTTTGAGTTGTGCCTTGGTCAAGGGAGTCGCATTAAAATCAAAGGTGAGTTTCTCACTGCCCACAAAGGATCCTTTTTGCGTTACACTGGAGCCAAGAGTCTCGCGTAGGGCCCAGTGGAGAAGATGTGTTGCTGTGTGGTGACGTTCTATGGCGTGGCGACGCGAGTCGGTGACCCTCAGTATTCCTGGCGTGCCGGCTATGGGGGCTTCGCCTTCGACGATATGCAGGGAGCATGCGCCTTGTTTTTGCGTGTCGATGATGGAATAATTTTTTTCCTTTGTTTCAAAAGTGCCCGTATCACCTACCTGACCTCCCATGGCGCTATAGAAAACAGAGTGCTCAAAAATCAACGCCATACGGCCATTGCCAAGCGATAGGGTTTCTAAAAGCGTTGTTGGGGTTACAAGCTCCTCGAATCCGAGAAAGAGTGTCGGCGTTTTGGTTACAAGAGAGGAGATGTGGATGACTTCTTTTTTTTGCGAGGCACGCGCACGCGCACGCTGTTGCTCCATAAGTCTCTCAAAGCCGGCGTGGTCGACACTAAGACCACGTTCACGAGCTAAGAGTTCGGTGAGATCGAGTGGAAAGCCTTGTTCATCGTAGAGTCGGAAGGCCGTACTTCCAGAGATGATTGTTTTGGATGATGCTTCCTCTTCAAAAAGAGCAAGTCCTTTTTCAAGAGTCTTGTGAAACGCCTCTTCCTCACGATGAAGGATGGAGGCTATTTTTGCCTCGTGCGTGCGAAGTTCAGGAAATGCTTCGCCCATGATGGAGGTGAGCAGTGGGGAGAGCAAATATAAAAATGGTTTTTCAAAACCAAGCGTACGACCATAGCGCACAGCACGTCTTAGAATACGGCGCAAGACATAGTTGCGATCACTATTGCCAGGTTCAATACCATCAGCAATCGCAAATCCTAAGGTTCGCAGGTGATCGGCAATGACACGAAAGGCAATATCGATTTTTTCTTGTTTTCTAACAGGAATAAGCAAGCCGCGCTCCGAGCGTTGAGGCAGTGTGGAGGTGTAGTGCAGGCCACTCATTTCTTGGAGGCTTTTAAAAATAGGTTGAAACAGATCGGTTTCGTAATTTGAAATAGCTGCCTTGCCAAATTCCCTAAAGCCTCGCGTTGCCTGCATGATCGAGCAGAGGCGCTCAAAGCCCATCCCGGTATCAACATGACGTTGTTTTAAAGGAAGAAAGGACCCATCCTCGCACGCATTCCACTCAATAAAAACAAGGTTCCAAATTTCTATGCACTCGGCAGTGCCTTTGTTGACGAGTGCTCCTTGTGTATCACCAGAAGGAGTAAGATCGACATGGAGTTCTGAACAAGGACCGCACGGGCCTGTTTCCCCCATCATCCAGAAATTATCGTGACGGTCGCCAGGAACAATATGAATGTTAGGATCCAGTCCTGCGCGTAAAAAAAGCTCCGCCCACAGATCGTAGGCTTCCTGATCAAAGCTAGCGGGGTCACCAGGCGCTGGTTGATAGATGGTTGCGTAGAGACGCGTCGGTGGAAATTTCCAAATCTCTACAAGCAACTCCCAAGCCCAAGCAATCGCTTCTTTTTTAAAATAATCACCGAAGGACCAGTTCCCCAACATTTCAAAGAACGTGTGGTGATAAGTATCCAGGCCGACATCTTCTAAATCATTATGTTTTCCTCCAGCGCGGATGCATTTTTGTGAATTGGCCGCACGTGGCGGTGTGTAAGGGCAAGGAGTGGTGCCTAAGAAAATGGGGACAAACTGATTCATCCCAGCATTGGTAAAAAGCAAATTAGGGGAATTAGGACGTAGACTCGATGAAGAGACAAGCGAATGCTCTTTGGAGCGA
>CAIWMF010000166.1 GCA_903913785.1 uncultured Spartobacteria bacterium
AGATCCTGATCTGATTTCTTGAAATGAAGTTTGAGCACACGGCGGCCATCACTCTCCTTGACAGTGACACAGTAGTTGCCAATTAAGACTTGTTCTCCGCGTTGCGGGAGATGATCAAGCAACTGCGTGACATACCCAGCTACGGTACTCACATCGGTTTCTTCGACTTTAAGGCTGATCATTTCTAAAAGGTCATGCAGGGCAAAGGATCCAGCCACTTCAAATTCCTGATCACTAATTTGGTGAAGCTCTTCTTCCTCTTCGGTATCAAATTCGTCTTGGATCGAACCTACTAATTCTTCGAGGACATTATCGAGCGTGACAATACCAACGGCCCCACCGTATTCATCAACGGCAATGGCAAGGTGGGCATGCTGTGCTAAAAAAAAGTTTAATAACTTTTCTAGCGACATCATTTCTGACACGTGCAGAATAGGACGTTGGATCAAAGCGAGCTTGCTCGCGTTAGAAAGAATCATTTCTTCTGAAGAGCAGGGAGTCGGGGTGGGCTTGGGAATATGATTGTTTTTTAAAGAATCCACAAGACGTGCCAAGAGATCTTTAATATGCACAAGCCCAGAAGCATCATCTAATTCTCCCGAGCAGATGGGAAAACGTGTGTGTTGTGAGGCCACGACTTTGGCAATTTCTTCTTCAAAGATTTTTGTTAGATCAAAAATAATGACTTCACTGCGAGGCGTCATGATGTCGCGAACAACACGATGGCGAAGATCAAAAGCGTTGAGTGCAAGCTTTTGGCCAAGAGGGGTAATTTCATCTGTCTTAGTGCTCTCTCCTAAAATCAATCGGACTTCCTCTTCACTATGAAATAACTCTGTTTCATTGGCTGGCTCGAGCCCAAAGACATGTCGCAGTAACCCATTCGAGGCCCCATTGAGCAAGATAATGGCAGGACGAAATAGAAAATAGAAGGCTCTCAGGATAGGGCTTAGCCACAAGGTTGTCTCAATAGGTTTACGAATAGCAAAGGTCTTAGGTGACTGCTCTCCAAGCACAATGTGGAAAAAGGTAATTAAGACAAAAGCCATCACAAAGGAGGAGGAAGTGATGATTTTTTCTGAGGTAATGCCTAAAGAAAAAAAGAGAGGCGTAAAGAGTGAATTTAAAAACGGCTCTCCAATCCACCCCAGCCCAAGACTAGCCAGGGTAATCCCAAGTTGTGTTGCAGAAAGATAGGCATCAAGGTGCGAGGTGATATGACGCGCTTTTTCTGCACGAGGATTTTTTTCTTCTATCAAGGCTTCCAGTTGACTCGGACGAATCTTAACAATGGCAAATTCTGAGGCAACAAAGAGACCATTTAAGCAAACGAGGAAAAAGATAGCGGCAATTTTTAATAAGATAACCTCAGCAGAATCCCAGGTTGCTGAAGGGATGAGGCAGACTACAGGCTGAAATAAAGTGAACACAAAAATCAATATTAAGCAGATAGCCTCAATAGGACAGAATCTATAGTCAAATTACTTTGAAATGACATGGAAGAACGCAAGGGTTTCTAGAAAGAGCAAGGCCGAAGCACTATCTCAAGATAATGTGACGGGATAAGAACGAAGTTCCTTTTGAACGAAGTTCTTGTTCTCAAAAGAACAAAGTCATTTCGTGTCATTGGAAAGTAATTTGGCTATCTATACTCATCACAAGTCACAATGGCACATTGAAGCAATACTGCATTTTACCTTAACGCGTTCACCTGAACACGGAAAAGTTAGATATTCTTGAGTATTAAAAAGGGTTGGGCAGCATTGCCTAAGGGGGTTGGGCAGCCTTGCCTAAGCGGAACTACCAGCTCGACTTTGTGACTCCTGGGATCAGGCCATTGGTAGCCATTTCGCGAAAGGTGATACGAGAGAGCTGAAAACGTCGAATAAAGGCGCGGCGACGACCGGTGAGTTTACAACGATTGGAAAGACGGGTAGGGCTAGCATCGCGAGGTAATTGACTAAGACCAATATAATCTTTTTTTGCCTTTAATTCGGAACGCAGTGCGGACCACTTTGCAACAGTTGCACGTTTGCGTTTCTCTCGTTCTAACCATGAAGTTTTTGCCATAAGAAGTGGAAAATACCATAAAAACAGTCACAGGCAAGCACTTTTTAGTAGATTTTTAAATCTTATAATATGCGGGCTAGAGTTCTAGTCTTTTTGGAAATTTGCTCAGCAGTTGATATCCCGTAGGGATGACGGTAAT
The DNA here is from genome assembly GCA_903913785.1 of uncultured Spartobacteria bacterium. GTDB lineage: Bacteria > Verrucomicrobiota > Verrucomicrobiia > Chthoniobacterales > UBA6821 > CAIWMF01. Next base: position 2,210 of record CAIWMF010000166.1, read on the forward strand.
GACGTCTTCATGACGGACCCCTCCGAGGCCAGGAATATAGAGACCAGGTTCTATCGTAAAGACATGGCCTGTTTTTAAGATAGCTTTTCCAAAACGAGGCTCTTCATGAAGTTCAAGTCCCAGGCCATGACCGGTCCCATGAAAAAAACCGCTCCAACGTCCCTCTTTTTGTTCCTTAGGATATCCTTGTCTGGCAAAAAATTGTTCCACACTATGATGAATTTTTTGCCCGGAGACTTTGGGTTTTATTTGTTTTAAGGCCATCTCTTGTCCCTTTAGGCAAGTGCTCCAGAGGTGCTGTTGCCCTTGAGTTGCCTTTCCTCGAACAATGGTGCGTGTCAGATCACCATAATAGCCGCTTTTGGCAGCCCGCGGGAAAAGATCAATAATGATCATTTGATGGGCATAGAGAATACCATGACCACGTTCATGGGGGTCACATGCTTGCAAGCCTCCTGCAATAATAGAATCTCCTTGAGGAATGCCTCCTGCCCGGTAAAGAGTTACTTCGATTTCCTCGCGAAGACGTTCTGAGCTTAGTGGCTTTCGATGCCATAGGAGCTGATGCTCTTTGCCTATTTTGGTCTGTTTGAGTATTTCCATCGCACGCGCCATTCCTACCTCGGTAATGTGCATGGAGCGCTCGAGAGTTTTTATTTCCTCAGATGTTTTGATGGCACGTTGAGCAAAAAAAAGACCTTCCTTCGTTTCTAACGTTATTCCGGACTCTTCAAGAGAACGTGCAAGCGAGAGTGAAAAGACACTTGGAACAATCACATGAAAGACGTGTTGTTTTTTAAGAAAAGCAGCGATTACCTGAGTGTCGCTCGGCTCTTTTTTGAGCTCTGATGCAACTTCTTTTGCTAAATGACTCCATGACATCACCTCATCTACGCGTCCCTCTCTTCGGCCCCGATCTAGCTCAAGATCACTTAAGAGAATGATTTTTTTTCCATGATGTTCGAGATAAATAAAATCATCTGGTGCGCGAAACCCAGTCGCATAGAACATATCAGCTCCGCGTTCGCTCTCAGAAATCAGCAAACGCGATAGGGGTACTTTTGTGATCTTATTATTTCCTGCTTTCTTCTTCATGGCTAGAAAAGGCTTCTAAATAGGATTTTCTTGAGATTTCAAGTTCAGCTTGTTGTTGCTCCGCATTCCTAGGATAACCTTCCCATCGAAAATCATCGCGCATGGGCGAAAAAGATAATCCTGACCTATAGATAGAACCAAGCCGTTTCTCTTGATCGTTATATTTTCGGGCTCCAGCTTTGATGAATAAAGGTAGAGAATTCACATCACCGCCCGCATTCTGATAATGCTGTAGAAAGAGATTGCGTTCTTCTGCTGCTGCGTTCAAAGCAATCATATTGGGATCGTTGATAACTTGTGAAATAAGACGCTCCATTTTCATAGCATGCTCAGTCGCTAGTTGGTAATCATTGATGCTCCTTGGATTGATAAGAGTCTTTTCAGTTTCTTGATGAATGGCGTTCGAACAGCTTTTTTTAAGATTTGCAAAGAGTGTCGTCATGATCTCCTTTTGCAGAGAGCGATCCCTGCTTAATTGATCTAGTACCTCAGAGCTCTGAGATACTTCTTTGTTCGTGAGTTCTTGGTGTGGATTTTTTGAAGCATGAGAGATAGTAGGATCGTCTTTGAGGGTTAGCCCGGATATTTCATACTGATCGTGACGAGGAGACTGCGAAGGCTGATGGGGTAAGGCGAGTGATGAAGTCTGACAACGGCTGTATGAGTACATACTGCCCGAGGAAGACTTCAAGCTCAACGCAGCATCCGTCTGCCTTCCCAGCTTCCGCAGTAGATCAGTATGAAATATTCGGGCTAGGCCCTCTTGTGAAGATAATTTTTCATGTGATGGCTCATGGTCATTATACTCATTCTCTCTGAGTTGAGGGAATTGTTGGTGATCCGCGGGGGGCATGCTAATAGCTTTGTGTAACTGACTCAGGGCTGAAAAAATATCCGTGAAACGATCCTTTGCAGTGACAAGACGAGGTAAATACTCTTTCTCCTCTTCTTGTGGAAAATAAGTATTTTGATTGTGAGGATAGAAAAAACGTTGCGGCATCGCTGTTTTTAGATTCAGAGGCATGGCTTGATATGCGAATTGTTGAGATGCAGTTGCCGCTTTTTGATATAATTTAAGAGCTTCTCGATCTAGAAGCTGTGTTCCAGATAAGGCCAAATCCAGACAATCAGCTCCAAATTTTAAAATGATAGCACTCTCATCATGGCCATTATTAAGGGCATCTAGAACTTGCTCGTGTAAGGCATGCGCCTGCGTCGTTATCGATGCTAGGAGATCAGTTGTTTTGAAATTGTTCCGATCAAATGTATAGATATTAGATATAAACCGATGCTCGTTTGGTTTGGGATTCCATGGATAAAAATACTCACAATCGTTCCTCTCGGAATTCAAGTGTATTGGAATGTAATGCAATGTATTTCTAAAATCACGGCTCACAGGACGTGTGGGATGGATTTTTCTAACAATAGAATAGCCATCGTAATGACTCATTTCTAATGTTTGGCTCAGGGATCGTTGATAAGTTGAGATGTACTTGCTGCAAGTTTCATCATGTAGGATTTTATTCCCCACGTCAGATTGATCGAAAAAGCGCCTAATCTCCTCTGCTGCAGTGATTGGATCGGAAAGCAATCGCTTAGATTCCTCACGCTGCTTTTCAAACGAGAAGCGAGCTTCCTCTAAAGCAAGCTTTCTATGGTATATAAACTCAGCCATATCCCGTGTATCGATACCATTGTTTGAGAGACGACGGACCGTCTGGTTTGGCTGATCCGCAAACTGAAGCAGTAACTTTTGTTCTAATGTATCGATATGAGCCTTGCGTTCTTGAGCTTTTAAATACCTACCGTCCCATGGCGTAATAAGTTCATCCGTTTTACCGCGTAGAGAAGAAGGCTTCCTATCAATAGCAGTACGGTCCGCAAGACTATAGATGCGATCAGGCTTGAGTATGCTGGCATTGAGAAGAGTGGCTATTAATATCCGAGCCAATCTGTGCTGCTGCTGATTGTCAATATTCGTGAGAAAAGTCTGACGAGGTTCTTCCTGGGGACTTAGAATGTTGTTTTGTGCTCTTTCATGGGATACATTTTGAAGATTGTGTGTATGCTCTCTCGTTACTGTTCTTTCTCCAGACCAAAAGCCCATCAGCAATCCCCCAAATTGCGCGATCCTCTCTAACCAGGTGCCAGCTTCTAGTGCTTCAGGAGGAGGGATCATCATTTCCTCAAGATTATTTTTTATCTCCATGGGATAGAAAAAAAGTTGATTGCTTTTAAGCCATGGATCAATGCGATCAGTAGAATCACTATCCTGAGCATTTTTTATATGATATGCGTGGTGCTCCTGCAGATTATCTAAAATATTGTCCATATGCTCGCACTCAGAAATTTGGTTTTGAGGGCATGTCATAAGAGCACTATCTCTTTGACTCACAAATGGAATCCCTAGGTGTGCCTCAGTGATTGGCTCTTGGCCCATATCACGCTCATCATACTCATAGGCACCTGGTGTCCCAAGCCGATAGATGGGAATTGCTTGCCCTAGGCAAGAAGCCCCCATCACCCTATCATAGAAATGATGAGGATCACTCTTGGAAAAAACATTCAAAAAGTCGATATAGTACGAGAATCTCTTTTTTTCCTGCGAGTCATTTGCATGGAGCGTGCTAGACATTCCCAACAAAAAAGAAAAACAAAGAATGAAAATAAAACAAAGAGAGCTCTGGGAGTATTTCATGCCGTGGAGACTACATACTCAAATGCATCCGAACAATATCTTTTCTACCGTTTCACAGTTACTGGCGTTCCAACGGGAGTGACCTCGAAAAATATTTTAGCCATGCGATCAGGTAATCTAATACAACCATGAGAATCAGGTACCCCAGGGAGGAATCCTGTATGCATGCCAACCCCGGGGTAGATCATCATATAATAGGGCATTGGAGCACCTGCAAAATGGGCTCCAACAGGCATGCGGACTTCTCTGACGACAACATTTTTAAGGATGATCTGCCCCTGACGATTCAAATAATCACCACATTCTGAGGATACGTGATGAAGGTCCTTGTTCATAATTTTATAATGCCCGGTTCTTGTTTCACGTCCTTCGGCTCCTGTCGATACGGCAGATACGGCAACAAGCTTCTCATTTTTATAGTAGTAGAGTCGTTGTTCGCTCAGATCAATAGTGATGGACGGGGCTCCTGAAATAGCCTCACCATCCCAGTAAGAAATACGATCAGCAAAGGTAGCTCGTTCCTCTGAGCTTAGAGCACCACTGAGCCCTAAATAACGCGTCGAGGGGTCATTTAAACGATGGTCATAGGATGCGCAACTACAAAACAAGAAAACTCCTAAGAGGATAAAAATGCTTTTTGGAATAACTCTCATATGAAAAACACGTGGTTACATGAGATAAGACAATACAGCTCGCAATGTGAATAAAAAAGAAAATCTAGCAGAGGTGTCGCATGAAATATTCGTTTTAATAAACATCCTTCCTATAACGCTTCTCTTTTTTCATAGCGTCGATATAGGCTGCGGCGTCCTCTGGAGATTTCCCTCCAGCAAGTTCAATTGTTTTAAGGAGCGCATGCTCTACATCTTTAGCCATGCGCGAGGCATCACCACAGACATAAAAGTAGGCGCCTTCCTCTAACCAGCTATAGAGCTCTTGGGCCTCTTCGAGCATCCGATGTTGAACGTAAATTTTATCCTGCTGATCGCGTGAAAAAGCCGTGTGTAAACGATGTAGTGTACCCTCCTTGTGCATGCTTTCTAATTCCTCGCGATAGAGAAAATCCGTATCTCTACGCTGATCTCCAAAAAAGAGCCAATGTTTTCCAGGGGCGCCGGTAGCCTTGCGATCCTGTAAGAAAGCTCGAAAGGGAGCGATTCCTGTTCCCGGACCAATCATAATGATGTGACGACTGGGATCCTCGGGGAGTCTAAAATGTTTGGCAGAGTGAATGAAAATAGAAACCGGAATGTCCTCTGTCACGCGGCTGGCTAAGAAGGTAGAACAGACGCCTAGGCGCTGGCGTCCAAGCGCTTCATAGGCAACGGTAGCAACCGTGAGATGAATTTCTTCTGGGTACATCTTAGGAGAGGAGGCAATAGAGTAGAGGCGAGGCTGTAGCTTGCGCAACAGTTTGACGAATTCTTCTGGCGTGAAATGTACCTCGGGGTGCTCTAAGAGAGGGTCAATCACTTCACGCCCCCAGAGATATGTTTCAAGATGCTCTTTCGATTCAGGTGCGCTCCATGCGCTAAAATGAGAAGCTGCTGGATCCTTTTCTCCAATAGCAGCAAGAAACTGCTTCGATGGCTCGGTGATGGCATAGTGGCGCAAGAGGGCTTCACGCATGGGTATCATGTCTCCGCTAGGATTAGAAACCAATTCGTGACCATCAAAGCGTAATCTCGCCAAAATTTCCTCGACAAGCAGAGGATCATTCTGTGGAAACACTCCAAGGGAATCTCCCGCTTCATAGAGTAATCCGGACCCTGCAATTGAGACTTCATAATGCCGTGTGTCCTTTGCTGAGCCGCTAGCTGTTAGCCTGCGATTGGTTCTAAGCAAGCCTGGGAAGGGGTTTTTTCGAGAATAAGGAGGCGTAATACAAGACGACATGGATCTACTTTAGAATAAAAAGAGAGAACTGAAAAGAGGAAGCTATCTATTTTCCTTTACACGCATTGTCCTGAATATGGAAATATCCGGGCTAGAGCATTTTTACTCGTGCTTTTAGTGTAGAGTTGCTTCTATGACTTGTTGACTTGTTGAAAATAGCTATTTTTATGAAACGCATTGTTCTCTTTCTCTTTTTTTTCCTCGTTTGTGGCAGATATGACCATCTCTTTTCTGCGACAGAGGCTCCGACGATCACAGTACGAAAGAGTGATATATTAAATATCGCTTTTTCTGGAATGAGTGGATCTGATGGGGCAGCACTTTCCAAAGTACTCGGGAGTGATCTTACCCTAGCAGGTTGTTTTTCCATTCAACCTGCAGCGCAATCTGCCTTTGTTATTAGCGGTGCTTATGAGGGGGGGGCATTGCAGGGCAAGATCGTTGATCGTGCTGGTATGGTTATTTTTTCTAAGAGCTATGGAGGAGATGCTCGCCGTGCGGCACATCAATTTTGTAATGACATTGTGGAAAAACTTACCGGGCACCCTGGTATTGCCATGAGTAAAATTGCCTTTGTAAGCAACAGGACAGGACATAAAGAAATATATGTCGCTGACTATGATGGTTCCAATGGACATCAGCTCACCCATGACAATGCGATTAGTGTTTCTCCAGCGCTCAGTCCTAATGGACGCAATCTTGCCTATACGGGCTATCAAAGTGGTTACGCCGATATTTATCTTATTGATCTTCTCTCGGGAGCACGGCTGCGCTTGGTGAAATTTCCTGGCACAAACTCTGGTCCACGTTTCTCGCCCGATGGGAATCGCATAGCCTGTACGCTTAGTAAGGACGGCAGTCCTGGTTTATATATCGTTGGAATTCATGGAGGTGTTCAACGGCTAACGTGCACACGTGGAGCAGAATCCTGTGGCACCTGGAACCCTAGTGGTATGGAGCTTATTTACTCTTCTGATGTGAATGGGGGCCCTCAACTCTATCGTGTCAGTGCCTTAGGAGGAGCTAGTCATCTTGTCTCGACAGGATTTGGCTATGCAACAGAACCTAACTGGTCACCCAATGGCGAGCGTATCGCCTTCAATGTCCGCAGCAGTGGTGCTTTTGCAGTAGCTCTTTTGGATCTCAAATCGGGTATATCACGGATTGTTGCTCAAGGGGAAAATCCTGTTTGGGGGCCGGATTCCGAACATCTCATCTATAGCACGAAGGATTCGCTAGTGCTCTTTGATGTCCAGCATGGAAGAGGAGTCCCTATTGTGACAGGGCTTGGAGGGGTAACTGAACCATCTTGGTCAAGGTAAAGAAATCATCTTGGTTAACCCGCATATTTCATACTGATCGTGACGAGGAGGCTTATTGACCCCAATCACTACTAACCGGTTGTAGTGATATAGAAAGACGGCGCTGTTTTTTGAGCTGCCGTACTTTATCGATAATATGCCAAAGGGTATAAACAATTAACACAGGATAGATCACTTGAATGATTGGTGATAGGAGACTCATGATGCGGCTAAACCCTAGATTCGTGACACATGCAGTGATGAGGCTTGTGATGATCAGTGCTGTTTTATAACTCAGGCGCCCTCCACATAAATCCTTGTGAAGATACATTGCAAAAATCGCTGTTAAAGAAATTGCTGTGGCCAGACACGAGATCGCAATAGTGATATTGGCAAGTAGTCCCCCCTCTTGCCCCAAAATAATGATTGCTAATTTACTAAAAATATCTCCTCGTTCAACATGAACAAGCTCTTGGGCATGAAAACCCGCAACAAGGCAAAATCCCATGTAGACTAATGCTAAGAGAATACCCCCAATCAGACTTGCTTGAATGCCTAAAAGGAGCATGGCCCGTGCGTCTTTGCGTTTTTCAGGATGCATCCCTTTGCTCAGACCGCTCATGATTAATCCAGCTAAAAAAATAGTTGCTAGTAAATCACAGGTCCCGTAGCCAGAGAGGAGGCCCTTTGCAAAGCCCTGGGCCGGGGTCAAAGCTGATGTCATCAGTAGAGATGGGTTTAAGAGGCCCTTAATAATTAAGGTCAGTAATAAAATAATTTTTAACGGCCCAAAAAATCGCCCCAACAAATCAACAATAATACTATTCTTAATGGTGCATGCAAAAATCAAGAGGGCACACACAATAGCAAAGAAAAATAGATCAAGTGCAGGAATATGTATCTTAATAGCGGCATACGAAATCACAATACAACGGGGAATCAGCGCGAAGGGCCCCAAGAGGACCATGCAAATGAGAATCATTAGGAATGAGGGAATCTGTCCAAGAGGCGCTAAGAAGATTTTATAATCTCCGCGACTCAGCATCGTTGCAAAAAGCCCTAGCAAGGGAACGAAAACAGCTGTTAATAAAAATCCCAGCACTCCCCAGAGAAGCTGATGACCGGAATCTTTTCCTAAAATTAATGGAAAAATGACATTACCAGAGCCAAAGAGCATAGCAAACATAGCAAATCCCGTGATAAGGATCTTTCGAATTTGAGTAAATGACATTAAGATGAGGGCCCTTCGTATTGAATCTTAGAAGCTGTTTGCTCGTTTGCGCGTGTTCATCAGGTCTGAAGCCTCTTATTTCAAGGCAATGTCATCTGAAAATGCCTTCGAGATCCCAAGTGGCCAGCTTATAGCTTGATCGTGCATCGGAAAAATGTCCCTGTATACTCGTCACGAATGAAAATAGAATCCAGAACATTACCAAAAAAAAGTGTTAGTTTTCTGAGTATATTCTTTTTCATTATTCTCTCTTTTTTGGTTGAAGCTCGCGCCAAGCCTCATGAAATCAAAATTCCTCTTGGTCTTGCCTGGGGCGATGGGAGCGAAAAGCTCGAAGCGATGGCCCGTCCAGGAGGATTTTCTGTTACGCATCGAGAAGAAAATTCTAATAAAACAATTCTTACCGTACATGGGCTTTTAGGGACAGCTCTGCAAGAGAGTCTATTTTTCTTTCAAAACAATGCCCTGATTGAAATCGAATATCGCTATGGTGACTCCTCATGGAAGGGAGCAGGATATCAGGAGTTTTTTGATGCATTTCGCAGAATGTACGATACGAAATATGGCTCTGGCACACAGCTCATTCACATGAGCTCAACAAGGCAAAAGGATATTGTGATTTCCCTAACAGGTTATCAGTGGAGCGACCCGTGCTCTATTCTAGATCTTTACTACTACTCTGCAGCGTTCGGCGAAGAAAATTCTTACCGATTGGTTAGTTTACATTATAAGGCACCGTGATGGGGATGCTCTAATGCAGCATCCACACTGCCTTCGCGCTCTCCTCGTCACGATCGGTATGAAATATGCGGGTTAAAGATTTTCTCTGGATGATTCTCCTTTAGCGGAGGCTTCTTTTTTATAAGCAATTCTCGTGTGAAACATCCCAAGGAGTGTGCTGACAAGGCTGTCGGCAATTTTATGAAGCTCCCCAATAGTAATGGGGCATTCATCGAATTGATGATCATGCAAGCGTTCTTTGAGCAGTGTATGAACGAGGTCATCGATGCGCTGTGGTGTAGGACGCTCTAAACTGCGTGTTGCACTTTCGGCGGCATCGGCAAGACTAATGATAGCGGCTTCCTTTGTGCGAGGCCTTGGACCAGGGTAACGAAATTGATCCATGTTCACCGTAGGTATATCTTCAAGACGTATATTGATGGTTTTTCCACCTGCACGAATATCTTCTTCTTGCTGGCGAGCGCGCTGGAAGAAAAAGTCAATGACAGTCGTTCCGTGATGCTGACGAATGATGTCAATAATACGGCGATGTAATTTATTCTTTAAGCCGAGATCAACACCCTCCTTGACATGAGCCGTAATAATGAGAGCGCTCATTGTTGGGGTTAGTTCTTCATGAGGGTTATCATCAGAGCGCATGTTTTCTGTAAAATATTCTGGTTTTATTAATTTCCCAATATCATGAAAATAGGCGCCGACACGGCAAATCGTTGGATTGGCATGAATAGCTTCTGCCGCCGCCTCTGCGAGTGTAGCCATGGCAAGACTGTGCTGATAGGTGCCGGAAGCTTCTAGACTTAATCTGCGTAAGAGAGGGTGATTTAAGTCAGCCATTTCAAGCCAAGAGATATCAGTTGTGACATGGAAGAGGTGTTCTAACATGGGCAAGAGTCCACTCACCACGACTGATGTACCCAGTCCGCTCGCAAAGGCTGCAGCGCATTGACAGAGAATAAGGAGCCAATCATTATTTCCCGAAAAAGCTCTAGAAGAGATCTCAATTTTGCCAAAAAGAATCGCTAAGAGGAGCGTGGCCATTCCAACATAGATGCCAGCACGGATGAGTCGCGAGCGTCGTCGTAGCTGAAAGCTCACGATGACAGCAATTAAGCCTGTGATGAATGAAATGATTAAAAAGGCAATATTGATATTGATAAAACGATCCACTAAACAAGCACCCCAAAGTCCCCCGAAAACAATGGCAAAGAAACCTTCCTTTTTTCCTAAGAGTGCCGTGAGTGTTAGTGGAGCTAGTGTGTAGGGAGCGAGTAGCGGTACTATTGTTCGATAAAAATCCTCATGTCCTTCGCCGAGAATGAGTACTTTTACCAAAAGGAGCTGACAGAGAAGTGTTCCAAACAGAAGTGTTAACCGTGAATTGTTACAAAAAATATCATAGGCTCCTATGCGCAGTTGAAAGAGTGCAGCAAGAAAAAGCAGTAGCGCAATAAGCCCTTGTTGAGTTCCAATGGAAGTTTCGCCAATCATCATGATTCCGAAAAGCCCGCTCCCTATGATGAGTATTAACAAACAACGCACGAGCCAATGTGCGCTTAAGAATCTGCTTAGTTTAGTCTCTTTAACGCGCCGTCTGATTTTGCCGCAGGTAAGACCGCGCGCTGCAAGTTGACGATGCTCTAAATATTTTACCATGATGAGATGCCTTTTAGAAATAGTGTGATATACCTTTGCCTAAATGAATTTTAGGATTTTTTTGTGCAAGATTTTTTAGGGCTAGCCCGAATATTTCATACTGAATCGTCATGAGGCGCTGTGCAAAGCTTGTTAGTACAAGGCGGGTGAAGGATTGTGATGCAGGGCTGTATGTGTCCATACCGCCCAAATCACCATTCGAGACCAACGCAGTAGCCATAGAGCTTTCCACAAGCCGTAATAGATTTAGTGTGAAATATCCGGGCTAGCCCTCATCAAACTTCATCACTCGCCTTACCCCATCAGCCTTCGCGGCCTCCTCGTCACGATCAGTATGAAATATCCGGGCTAGCGCCAAAAAAAGAAAGTCGAATTCCCAGGTGATTTTTTGGTGATTAGGATTTCTGCTCGATGTTACACAAGAAGAAATACGTGCCGAGAGGGAAGATTGAGAAGCCTTCAAGATAAATAGGATCAGATTTATTTTGACCTTTTGGGGTCCTTGTCTTTGACATCTTTATACCCATACACTAAAGCCCAAGGAGTTCTTTCTTCGGGTGATTTGAGGATTTCGACAATCGCAAAATAGGTGCCTGTTTTGTCAGGGATAATATGGGCTCCTGCTGAGACGTAATGTTTTTTATCGTGCACACGCTGCCATGCTTCTGACTCTGCTAGTTTTCCAGTGGTGTCATAGAGATGTACGGAGATCTTCGCGTTTTTCACATCCGAGGCCATCAAAAACCAATAATCATTTCCTTTAAAGAGTTGTGCCATGACAGCTTTTTTCTCTTTCACGCCTAAATCGCCGCCCCAGGCATCTTTGCGGATTGCATATTGCTTGGAATAGGGAAGAGCTGCCTCATAGGCAAAGCTGAGAGCCGCATCCACACTCCCATGCGCTGAGGATAAAAGCGCAAGAAGACTCATGCACAAAAAAGCGCGGTGTTTCAAGGATGATGTAAGGTGAGATAGCACGGTGTTTTTTGATAAGAAGCGTTCAAGAAACATCATTAATTTTTAAAACAACTTCATCCGTGAGCGAGTGAATTTTTTTGACCTGCTCGCGCGGAATATCCTGTTTTTTTCTATCGATGATTAGGCCAATTTGATTAAGAACCCCATGGATGCGTAAGACCAAGGGGTTTTTGCGTAGGCGCGGAGACATTCTGTTAATAGAGCGATCGAAATAATGGACTAATTCTGGTTGATGCAAGAGTTCAGCTCCTGGAAGAGTGTAATGTTCATTCACAATAGCAGTGAGAGCATCCGTGCCGCGAAGCCATCCCCCAAGGCTTACTAATTGAGCAAGATCTTCATCATTCATTTCATCCATAGCAGCACGGACATCCTGAAGAGCACCATCAAATTCGACACGCACACCGTGCCAATCATGATGGTCTGCTTTATCGATGATGCTTTTGCTTCTTGTGAGGACGGATTTTCGAACATTGATAGCATCAGCGAGCGTTAAGACATCACGGCCTAGTTCTTTGACGCGCTCGGTATCTTCCGCTTCAACGGCAATAAATCCTTCTGCAATAACCGATCCAAGGAGGAGTGCGACCTGTGCTCGGTCATCAGGCGTTTGTGTTTTACGCAGTCGCAGTTGAGCTTTCCAATTAGGATTTCCTAATTTATCGAGGACTCCAAAAATTTCACTAGGTACAGGAACAACGACATCCTGGACGGAAGCTGCCGGAAAGTCAGAGAGGTTAATGGATGGGGGAGAGAGTTCTGCAAATAATGAGGAGGCACTCAAAAGAAGCGAGCAGAAAACAGGAATATGGAATTTCTTGACTGAAGCAACACAAGAAAAAAAAGCATGTTTCATTTCTAAAGGGAATAGAAAAAAATGGGATGTCACGGTTTTCATGCTTTGTTTGGACGTGATGTGTAGTATAAAGGAAGTTTTCCGGTTATCCACCGTTAATTGACTATAGTAAACATCAGAAGAGAATTGATTTTGAATGGACCCTCAAAGATTACAACACTATCTCAATATTGCCGCTAAAAAAAAGATTTTAGTTTTAGGTGATTTGATGCTGGATGAATTTGTTTGGGGAAATGTTGTGCGTATTTCACCAGAAGCTCCGGTTCCTGTCGTAGAAGTAGAACGAGAATTTAGCTATCCGGGAGGCGCTGCAAATGTTGCCCGAAACTTAAAACAGTTTTGTCAGGAAGTCTATGTTTTGGGTCAAATTGGAAAAGATGATGCCGGCGAAAAATTAAAACGCTTAATGAGCAAAGAAGGCTTGCGGACTGATGGCCTCATGGTTGCTGAAAATATTCCCACCATTGTTAAAACACGCATTATCGCGCAACATCAACAAATCGTTCGCGTCGATCGTGAGAAAAAAATGCTCCGTGATGCCTCTGTTTTGAACAATGCCATGGCACAAAGTCATGCTTTGCTTGAGTCCATAGATGCGATCCTTTTTGAGGATTATGGGAAAGGATTCCTCTGCCAGGAGCTTGTTGATGCCATCTTAAGCAAAAGAACCCATCAGGTGATTACCAGTGATCCTCACCCAGCAAATCTCCTGCACTGGCCTGGCATCGCTGTGATTAAGCCAAACCGCTCTGAGGCTTTTGCAGCAGCTGGTATTGCCTTAACGCCTCCTATCTTCCCGCCAGAGGAAGATGGAGCACTCATAGCCGTTGGAGAAGGATTGTTAAAAAAATGGCAGTCGCAGGCTCTTTTAATCACCTTAGGTGAACAAGGAATGATGCTTTTTCGTTTAGGTCATCCTCCTTATCACACGCCGACTCGAGCGCAGGAAGTCTTTGATGTTTCTGGTGCTGGTGATACTGCCATTGCACTCTACACCATTGGCATTAGTGCTGGGGCTACGCCGCAAGAAGCAGCAGAACTTGCAAACCATGCAGCTGGTATTGTCATTGGAAAAATTGGAACAGCGACATGTTCGCCTCAAGAACTCAAGGAAAGTTTTTTAAAATTTGCCTGATGTGCGCTCTACAGTCCAATTATCCTGATTCCTATCTAGTACGAGCAAGATGGAGAATTTTATCACAATGACACACCTTAGCTCTACGAGCCTTAGGCCGGCTCTCTTTTTGGATCGTGATGGAACCTTAATGAAGGAAGTCGATCATTGTCACCGTCCAGAAGATGTCGAGGCGATAGAAGGCGCTGCTCTGGCCCTTGCGCAAGCACATCAACAAGGTTGGTGCAATGTGATTATTACGAACCAAAGCGGTATAGGTCGTGGGTATTTTAGCGAAAAGCAATTTCAGGCAGTACAAGAGGAATTACAGCGTCAGTTAGGGCAACTTATTGATGCCACCTACATGTCATCAGCTCTTCCTAACACAGATTCTTTGCGTCGCAAGCCTGCCCCTGGAATGATCTTCGAGGCTGCAAGAGATCTCGGGATTGATCTCCCTTCTTCCTATATGATAGGAGACCGCTCCTCTGATATTGAGGCGGGTAGGGCTGCTGGCTGTAGAACGATTTTGGTCTTAAGCGGATATGGCGAGGCACATCGTGATGCCCGTGCAGATTATATTGCCAAGGATGTCACGGAAGCTATTGGGATAGCACTTAGCCGGGATATTTCACACTGATCTACTGCGAAAACCGGGAAGCTAGGATGGATGCTGCGCCCAAGCTCACTTTTTGACTTGGAGCGGGCTGTACACATACAGCCCGGCGTCAAAATGCTGGGTCTGCGTGACTCGCTTGGCAAAGCTCGTTACGATCCGTATGAAATATTCGGGTTAATTCATCTCATTCATCTAATAAGAAAGGAAGGAAGCGAGAAGGGTCCAACTGAGTGTCCCGCCGCTTTACAAGGGTGTTTCTTCTCTCTTCACGAGTCATCCCTTCAAGAGAAGTAGGGGGGGATGAGGGATGACTATGATCACGACAGGGTTGATCTCTAAAACCAAACATACGTTTTATCGGGTCCAAGATCCCATGACATAATTCATGCAAACTGTTATAAAAATGGACCACTTCTTCTAACCCGTAACTACGCGCCAATGCCTGAGCTTCAGCCGTTCCTAAACTATCTATAGCTATTAGACCTGCTATATCTCCTGTCATATGGAGCAGCCACTGGGCTCCCCAAGCACAGGCATTCTCAATGCCATAGAAAAAGCAATCAAGAGCTGTGGTGAGAATGCCAATAGGTGCCATCACCTTGAGGTAGGAGAGAGACGCACAACCTTCAGTAGCCTCGTAGACACAGGCCATCTCAATGCCTTCCTGGAACACAAAAGCACCCGCATTCCATCCAATCCACTCGTAGGTCTTATTTGCTGCAATACTGTTATTAACAATCGCCATGGTTACAGACTCTTTTTTATCCTTACTTGTTGGGGGTTTGGGGTACCCGGTTTTATGGGCATGTGCAATTCTAAATCCTGTTGTATTGTTTTTTGTCGTCATGGCTAAGGTATGACGACCAGAACGCGTCAGATCATTGCAGGTGATATCTTGTGGAGAAGCCCAAGAACCTCCACGAATCGCACAGTCGGCAGGGGAGCTATCGCTCTCTTCTACATAATCGAGAGGAAAAGTCCATTCATTGACGTTACCCCCCATGTCACAGAGGCCATGGTGACCCTCACCAAAACTACCAACAGGAATTAAATAAAAGGGGGATTCCGCATCACTAATATCTTCAGGCAAATTACAAATAGGATAACTACTATTGATTGTATGGCCAACATTGGCATCGATATATTTCTCTGAGGTATCATTGAAGGTTGAATAATCTGCGTAGAAACCACAAGACCCTCTCTCTTGAACCGATGGAATCGGGTCCTGCGGGTCATAGGTAATGATTTGTCCTAGGTCGCTATAGTAGTAAGCGGCCTTGTACCACTGATCTTCTGTGGGTAGGAAAAATTGATGGCCAAGGTTCGGGTCAATGGTGATAGATGTTTGTCCATTGGTTTTTTTAAATTCCTTGATTGTGTAGGCACCTGTTTCGGTGATGGCATCACATGCTTCTTGATGAGTCTCTCCTTGAATAAAAGGAGGAGAAGCATGCTCCATCCAGTTACAAAAGCGTAAGGAGCACAACACATCTACGTACGTGATAGGAAAGTCCTCTCTGCCTGCGATCGCTTGGTAATGATAATAACCTTGTCGAGTAATCGTTCTCTCTAGCACAGCGACCTGAGGATCTGTTGCCATACGCTCATCAAAAAGGTGATGAGGATCACCTATGACAGCAACACTATTGAGAAAATCTGCATAGATTTTTGCAGTAATTTGATATTTTCCCATCTCAAAGGAATTCTTCACTGCTCCGAACCCGGTTTGATCATCTGCTGGGTTGTCTAGGTCATCAATAAGAACAAATTCTTGGACTTTAGGCTGTATGCCACTGGCCTGAGCATTCGGGAAAAAAAGAACTAAGATGAGAAAAAAGAGGGAATTTTTTGCAAGGTGATTTTTCATCATCAGCGGACAATAGCATCTAGATTATTTCTTGCTGTCGTTTGCTTGCTAAAAATTAGCGCTTTTTTGCAAAACGCTCCAACGCAGCATCCATTAGCCTTTCGAGCGTCTGAATTAGATTGGCATGAAATATTCGGGCTCAGTTTTCACCGAGCTTGACCAAGATGTTATGGTCATGAAAATGCAAGAGCCTTCTCAGTTATCACATCTTCCTCGAGGAGTGACACTCTTTGGCCCAGTCCGAGAAAAGGGGGTTTCACTCACCCGTTACTCTTATAAAAAGAGTGATCCCACAGCCCTATCAGATTGCTTTAAAAACGACTCATTAATTCTGCTTCTTAATATCGGTGGCCATGCTCAGATAGCATATTCTTCGAAAAAAGAGCCTCTTCAGACTTGCCGCTTTGCTATTACTCCTCAAAAAATAGTTACCTTAGTTACAAAAAATGCACTTCTTCTCATGCAGCGAGAAGGAGGTCAAAAACATCATTTTTTGATTCTAGAAATATCTCGTTGCTGGCTTGCCAGGCTTATTAAAGCGTATCCTCATCGGACAAAAAATGAGATCCATGATTTTCTTGAGCAAACGTCTCCAAACATCAAGCCGACGCTCTTTCCCTTTTGTATGAATTCGCGGGCACTCTGTGAGGAGCTTTCTTTACCTTATGACGGGCAAGCGCGCCCAGCCTTATGGTTTTATGCAAAAATTCTTGAGCTCGTCTCGCATATACTCTTAGAACCGCTCGAAGATTTTTGTTGTCATCGTAAAGAACGTGTCGCTCTAGAACGCATTGCATCCGTGAAAAAATATCTCGCTCAAAATCTCCTTCATCCTCCGTCTCTCATAGAATGTTCACAGAAGGCAGGGTGCAGCTCGTCGTATCTGAGTCGTACTTTTTCAGCGTACACGGGGATGACGATGAGTCGTTATCTAAGAAATCTACGCCTGGAGCAAGCAGCGGTGCTCTTGCGTAGTGGCAAGTACAATGTAACAGAGGCGGCTATGGCTGTTGGGTATTTAAGCTTAAGTCATTTTTCTAAAGCTTTTGCCGAGATGTTTGGTTCCTCTCCCTGTACCTTTGGCTTGTCTAAAAAATCCCCTGATTTTGATTCGTGACGAGTATACTAGCGCAGATTTCTCCTCTACGATTCTCTGCTCAGAGTGATGGAACAAGTTGGCGAACGGCCTTCACCACTTCTTCAGGCGTTATTTTTTGCATGACTTGGCATCGATCCAGCGGAGTCTCTGTCGGCGGACAAATATGTGGGATCTGAATCGCATTCCAGTGGCAAGGAGAAATAGGACAGGCTTCTGTGTGATGGATAGGATAATGATTAGGATAATATTTTGCGCGGGTGTCTGGTCCGTAAGGACCCCACAAGCCTACGCAAGGTTTTTCTAGAATTCCTGCCATATGGACAAGCATAGAATCTGGTGCAACACAGATTTCTGCGCGCTCGATGAGTGCCCATAAAATACGAGGTCGCTCGAAGGAGCGGAACTCTGCATTAGGCGGACCTAGCGGCGTAAGCCAATAGTCTTGGGTTTCTAGAGGGCCGTAAATTCCAATCCAGTAAATATCTGGGAATGCTTCTGCAAGGGCTTTGAAGACAGCACGACTATGGGCGGCAGGCAAGGAGCGTATTTGCTGAGAACATGCTATTTGGTAAAAACCAAGACGACGATTCGCGTATAGAGCCTTGGCAATGCCCTTTTCCATCGGTGTAAATCGAGGGGCAACACGTTTCTCGTGATCAGGGATGGAAGCAGGATCAATACCACAAATTTGCAACATAAGATCAATAGGCTGCATCTGATCATGGTGTGCATAGCCATTGGAAATATATTCCAAATTAATATGGTAATCAAAATTCTCGAGTATGGACGACCAGTAACAGGGTAAAATCACAATGGATTTAATCCATGGAAAGCCATACCAAAAAAGTGCTAGATGATGCTCTGAGAGGATGTGCACTTCATAGCCGCGGTCAGCAAGGATTTTTGCTAAGGGCCATGTCATAATTTGATCCCCCATGCCGCCAACTCCATTGTAAATAAGCACTTTTCCTTTAGGGCCATGTGCAGAATAATGCATCGGCTTGAACATGGGTTCTACTTTTGAAACTTTTTCAAAAGGGATTGAGACCTCCCATTCCTTGAGCTTATCGAATTGTTTGTCAGCAAAAAGATATCCTTTGCCTGCTTCAAAAACATCAGCACAGCCGAGTTTGACATGAGCATTTTCTAACCAGAGATGTTCAGAAAAAGAAATAACGTGCATACTTATTCGTAAAGATCACGAATATAGAAGATGGCAAATTGCTTCGCAATAATTTATTCATTCTAAACTCTTTTTCATTCATGACGAGTATATGTCCAAAATTCTCTTTATAGGATTAGATGCAGCCGATTGGGGGCTGGTTTCACAAAAATTTCTTGATGGTAAACTCCCTCATTTATCTAAGGTCATTGCTCAGGGAGTGAGCGGTCCTTTAAGATCTATTGATCCTCTTTTTTCACCTTCTCTTTGGGCCACAATAGCTACTGGCAAAAGAGCCTACGAGCATGGCATTACTGGATTTACACTACCAGATCATAATGGAAGTGGTTTGCGGCCCTACGATAGAATGTCGCGGCGCTCTCCTGCACTCTGGAATATGTTCACCCACAAACAAAAAACCTCTCATGTCATTGGGTGGTGGAATACTGCTCCTGCAGAAAAAATTCTAGGAGTCATGGTTGATGAAACATTTCGTATTGCACATCGTCCTTGCGAGGAACCATGGGAGATTGCACCTGCGAGTGTTAGCCCGATGTCGTTTGCAAGTAAGCTTGCTCAAGAACGTGTCCATCCTCAGCAATTATCCGAAAAGCTCTTGCGATTTCTCGTGCCTAAGCTCTATGAAATTAATCCGAGTACTGATTTTAGAATAGCTGCTATTGCAAAAGTCCTCGCTGAAGATCTCACCACACTTCAAGTAACTTTGCGTTTAATGAAAGAGGAACCGTGGGATTTGACCTCACTTTATCTCATCGGGCTTGATAGCCTATCTCATCTCGCGATGTGCTACCGGGAGCCAATATTACCTGGAGAAAAAGAACGTGATTGCGAGCTTTATGGAGGCGTTGTTGACCGGGCCTACGAACTCTACGATCAGTGGATTGGACAGCTCATGCAAGCAGCAGGAAAGGCTTCCACTGTTGTGATCGCCTCTGATCATGGTTTCTATCATGATGTGCGCAAGAGGCCTGTTTTAGGGATCGAAGAGACAGCCCCAGTTTTACAACATGCACCCATTGGAACCCTTATCATGGAAGGACCCTCCCTTTGTAAGGGCCGGAGCATCCTTCATGCCACCATCCTAGATCTGTGTCCTACACTACTGACCCTTGCAGGATTGCCTGTAGGAAGAGATATGCCAGGCAAGGTGCTTGAGGGTGCTTTTGTTCAAAAACCAATCATTAAGAAAATACGGTCTTGGGATAGCTCTTGGGAAGCTTCTCTAAGTCACGCTGCTCCTACGGCAGAGTCAACAGAAAGAGCATTACGTCAGCTTGTCTCTCTTGGTTATCTGCGAGAAATGCCCGAGAGTAAACAAGCAGCCATCTTCGAGGGGCAATGCAATGACTATTTACATCGTGCACTTTGTTTTCTCGCTGATGATCGCATCGATCAGGCGCTACCTCTCTTACAACAAGCAAATGTTCTTTCAAAAAAAAGGGCACACTCCTTCGTGCGCACTGACATCTTAGAGGAACTCGCATTCCTCTATCTTCGTCTTGGAGCAAAACGTCGTGCCGCAGCTTGCTTTTATCACGTTGCACGCGACTCTCGTCGCAATGCTACGAAGGCTCATGAACAATTTTGGAAAAAAACAGAATCCACCTCGCAGAAGAATCTTTCTTTTAAAGATGCATGGGAAATACGTGCTCTCATCGCTAGAAGCAACCTGGATGAGGAGAAAATAGCCTTCATCACAACACTCGCACGTTTTTTAGCTCACGAAAAAAATCAGGACCTAGAATCCCTCCTGGGTTATTGCACGATGCACCCTGAAGATTTTTTTGCCCATGTGCACGTTGGTCGGTTGGCCTTACAATATGAGAGGAACGAAGAGGGGATTGCCTTCTTGCGTCATGTAGCAAACAGACAATCTGAGAATGCGGCTCCGCTTGCGTTGTTAGCCAACTATTATAATGAACATAGTAATGCCATGGAGGCAGAAAAATGCGCACAAGAAGCACTCGGTCGCGATCCTTTACATAGACCCTCGTGGCTTGCACTAGCAGCTTCTTATGTGCATCAAGGTCGATGGAAGGAAGCATCAAAAGCCGCACGGGAGGCCCAGAAGAGTCTTGTAGAAAGAAGTGATGCATTCAAGCTGCTTGCTCGTATTTCCCTTGAAGGTAAACAAGATTCACGAAAAGCGATGTTCTATCTTCAACGTGCAGAGAAAGCGCAACTATTTTTGTCTCAAAGCGTGAATCATTCTCCATTGCCAAAACAAAGAGCCCATGTAGTCAACAAGAATTTCTTGAGAAGTCAGCGCTCGCAGCCTCCTCGTAACAATCAGTATGAAACATGCGGGTTAACCCGGATATTTCACGCCGATCACCTGCGGAGACCGGGAAGCCTGATGGATGCTGCGTTGAGCTCGAAGTCTTCCTCGGGCAGTATGTACTCATACAGCCATCGTCAGACTTCATCACTCGCCTTACCCCATCCGCCTTCGCGGCCTCCTCGTCACGATCGGTATGAAACATGCGGGTTAAACCGACCGATTATCGTGACTGGACTTCCTCGATCTGGCACTTCCTTAATCATGCAGATGCTCGCTGCTGGAGGCATTATGATTGATGCCGATGAGCACCGTCGTCCAGACAAACATAACCCTCAGGGCTACTTTGAACATGAAAAGGTAAAAACCATGACAGCGCATGCAGATTTTCTCAAAGCAGGGTTTGCCATCAAAGTTGTCATACCAATTCTCTTCAATCTTCCTCGCGGTCATCAATACCAGATCATTTGGGTGCGTCGAGCGCTTTGTGAAGTCATCACCTCTCAGCATCGTATGGGAGGATACGTGGCAACAGCATCAGAGCTCCATCATATCTACCATGAGTATGAAATACAGGCTACAGCCTATATTCAAAGTCAGGGTTGGCCTTTGCTGATGCTCCATTATAGCTCGATTATAGAAGACCCAGAGCTAAGCGCAGAGGCAATGGCTCGTTTTCTAGATAAAAAACTCCCTCTCACAGCAATGAGAGACGTAGTGATTCCAAATCTATATCGAGTGCGCGAGGGGGGCTCCTTGTCATGATCAGTATGAAATATTTGGAGGAGGTGAGTATCTATCATTGGAAAAATTTTCCTCTACTTGCTAAACCATCAATTCTCGCTAGCATACCTGGATGATTAGTATGAGTGGATTTGGTTCTAGTCACGCCGAGGAATATGGATATCGCTATCATGTGGAATGTGCTTCTGTAAATCGTAAAGGCCTAGAAATTGTCATCACTCTTCCACGAGGACATGCTCCGCTTGAGCCGCGTGTGAGAGAGGAAGTACAAAAGAAAATGACTCGGGGCCGCATGCACGTTTCCATTACCAGCGAAAAAATTATTTCCTCCAAAACGTCTTTTTCAATTGTCGATCAAGCTCTCGCAAAGAGAGCTTCAAAAGAGTTACAGCAGCTCCAAAAATCTCTCCATCTTTCTGGTCCGCTTGCCTTGGAGGCAATTTTACACATTCCTGGTGTTCTTGAAAATAAAGAGGTTGTGGAAGTTGATCTCATTCGTGCATGGAAGCCACTGGAAAAGGCATTAAAGAGAGCTCTCGAGTCACATCTAAAAATGAGAATCAAGGAAGGAAAAAATTTAGTAGCTGATTTACGAAAGCATGTTGTGCTTTTAGTGGAGATGACTAAAAAAATTCAAGCGCGCATACCAGCGCTCCTTGAGAATCGACGGGCTCAATTGCTCGCGCGTTTTAGTGAATTAAAGGTTCCTCTTTCTGCCAAGGATCCATCACTGTTACGTGAACTGACTTTTTTTGTAGAACGCAGTGATATCAGTGAAGAAGTCGTCCGTCTACAAAGTCATCTTCTGCAATCTCGTGAATTACTCACCAAAAGAGGTGAAGCACGCACTTGTGATTATCTCGCACAGGAAATGTTCCGTGAGTTCAATACCCTTGCTAATAAGGCCAATGATGCCGACATATCACGCTGGGTCGTGCAAGCTAAATCAGAAATTGATAAAATTCGTGAACAACTCGCTAACCTTGAATAATCCCAAATATGCAGAATCATCCCTCACAACAGCCTCCTAGAGGATCTCATTTTCAACGCACAGGAATTCTTTTTGTGATTTCTGCCCCTTCAGGAGCAGGCAAAACAACCCTTTGTACAGCATTGCGTCAAAAACCAGACTTTATTTATTCTGTTTCCTGCACGACTCGATTAGCGCGCCCTGGAGAGATTGAGGGTGAGGATTATTATTTTCTCTCTCAGCAAGCCTTTCAAAAAAAAATCACTGAAGGTGCTTTTCTTGAATATGCAAAAGTGCATGACCATTTTTATGGAACCCTCAAACAACCCGTCATTGAGCAATTGCAGCGTGGAATTGATGTTCTTATCGACATTGACACCCATGGTGCTGCGGCTATTCGCTCTAATCCTGATCCCATTATTCAACATGCATTGGCGGATGTTTTTATTATGCCTCCAGACCTTGAAGAGCTCCGTCGCCGTCTAGAGCGGCGTGGAACCGAGAATGCACGCGAAGTAGAACTTCGGCTTGCCAATGCTGCTCGTGAAATGGAATGTTGGCGAGATTATCGCTACACGATTATTAGCGGATCGATGGAAGAGAATATTGAAAAATTTCGTGCAGTCATGCGTGCAGAACGCTATCAGAGTCGCAGATTTTCCTTGGTTCCAGAGGCTCCAAAAAACTCATCTCTCCCACGGGATAGCTCTGAGTAGATTTCACCCTAAAAAATATTTTCTACTCACGGAATGTTACACGTATGAACTCACAAGCTCTTAGTTCATCTTCAGCAATAACAAGGATTCCGGCCACTTCCTCCACGCCTCATCACACTATTATCATTGGGGTTACCGGTTCTATTGCGGCTTATAAGGCTGCTGAACTCGTGAGCCAATTGCGGCAGCGCGGCCATCGAATCTTTGTTGTGATGACATCGGATTCCAAAAATTTCATCACCCCACTCACTCTGCAAACGCTCTCAGGCAACCCTCTTGTAGAAAATTTTTCAGATGAAATACCAGGCTCCTCCTGTGGGCATATTGCTCTTGCTGATAGAGCTGATTTACTACTAATCGCTCCGGCAACAGCAAGTGCCATTGCGCGTCTTGCCTATGGTTTTTCGGATGATCCACTCAGTGCTATTGCCTTAGCAACACGTGCTCCCTTACTCATCGCCCCAGCAATGAATGGCAAAATGTGGGAACATCCTGCAACATGCGAAAATGTCGAGCGATTACGTTCCCGTGGGGTTCAATTTATTGGCCCTAGCGTAGGTTTATTAGCCTGCGGCTATGAAGGCTCTGGAAGGCTTATAGAATCAAGTGCTATTATTGATTGTGCTGAAAAATTACTGACGCACAAAGTCATTTGACTATACGTTTCCCTACAAGCGTGCGTGTTTCCATGGTATCGACTTGATCGAGGCATCAACAAAAATGCATTTTTTATAACAAGGGGCTTGCACTCAGGAGAGGATTTTATTCTTATGCTTTCACCTCCTCGCACCTGCGAAATGAAAGGGGTGAATTCAATGCCTATTAAAAAGATAGCTCTCAAAGCAAAAGCGCCAGTAAAAGCAAAAGCGCCAGTAAAAGCAAAGCCCAAAGCTGTAGCAAAAACAAAAGCACCTGCAAAAGCGAAGCCAAAAGCTCTTGTCAAGCTCAAAGCACCTGCAAAAGCGAAACCGAAAGCCACCGTCAAGCTCAAAGCTCCGGTGAAATCGAAAGCTGCAGCTAAGCCGAAAGCTCCTGTCAAAGCAAAAGCTCCCGCTAAAAAGAAAGTAGTTACTACAAAAAAGAAATAAAATTCTTTGATCTAGTACATCTTTGAAAAAAAGCCAAAGATTGGGGGAAGCGTACAAAAACGCTTTCCCCAATTTTTTTTATGAATCATTCCTATCAAACACAACTTTACACTGCGCGCGAGGCTGCACTAGCTGCTGGCGAGCTGCTTTGCGAGCATGCTCTTCACCACCAACGAGAACTCATTGTTGATCACCGGGAAGCCCATGATATCAAGCTAGAGTTAGATCGACGTGCCCAAGAGTTGATTGAAAAAAAGGTAAAAAGTGTCTTCCCTGATTTTGCGATCTATGGTGAAGAATCAAGTAGTGGTGATCCAAATGCAGAGTATAGATGGGTGATTGATCCTATTGATGGCACGGTGAATTTTTTTTATGGGATCCCTCATTTTGCGATTTCTATTGCCTTGCAACGTAACAAGGAAACTGTTGTCGGTGTTATTTATGATCCAATAAGGAAGGAGCTTTGGGAAGCAAGCAGAGGAGGTACTGTTCTTCTAAATAAGAATCCTATCGTTGTGAGCAAGCGCTCGCTATTAAGTGAAGCTGTTCTTTCTATTGGTATGTCTAAAAGCGCAACGACTATGGAAAAAACATTACCTCATTTTCTAGAACTTCTCCGCTCTGCCCATAAATGCCGGATGATGGGGAGTGCTACGCTTGATATTGCCTACGTTGCTTGTGGTCGGCTCGATGCCTACATCGAAGGACAAATCAGTCTCTGGGATATTGCGGCAGGAGCACTCATGGTTGAAATGGCAGGAGGCACTGTTGATCTCAAAGCACATGATGAGGATCCTGATAAATATTCCATTCTAGCTATAGGTTCGCTCACCAGAAAGGTATTGCAGTACACGGATTGATTTCTTGTGTCTACAATGCAGGCCCTATTTTTTTATGATGCAATCTGTAAAAAAATTATTTTCTCATTTTCTTCAAATGATCGGTTGCTCTTCAACAAAAGCACTGCCGAGGATGGTGACACGTACTGGTATTGGTTATGATATCCATCCTTTGGTTTTCGGTAGGCCTCTTGTTTTAGGGGGCATCAGGATTACTCATCCTCAAGGGAAAGGTCTCTTAGGCCATTCAGACGCAGATGTTCTCGCGCACGCAATTGCTGATGCCTTGCTTGGAGCTGCTGGCAAGGTGGACATTGGGGTCTATTTTCCTAATACAGATGCTAGCATTCAAAATATTTCCAGCCTTTTGATTTTAGAAAAAGTATCCGAGATTATTGCTGCAGAAGGTGGAGTCATCATTAACATCGATGCGACTCTTATTGCGGAGGAGCCTAAGATTGGACCGTATGTTGATTTAATGCGTTCATCTATAGCAGGGGCATTGAAGATTCCCGTTACGGCGGTTGGCCTTAAAGCCACTACTAACGAAGGGCTCGGAGCCATAGGGCGCGGCGAAGGAATTGCAGCCCTGGCTACGGCCTCCGTAGAGATGCAATATTTATGTCGATGAAATGTTTCATACGACTCTTGAGAATAAGCTCGAACAAGTCTTAACCTTAACAACTTTTTTGCCTCTCCATGTTTTATTTCTACAACACTCTCACGCGTGAGCATGAACTTTTCACTCCAGGACCAATCATACGCATGTATACCTGTGGGCCTACGGTATATGATCATGCGCATATTGGGAATTTTCGTGCCTATGTCTTTGAGGATCTCTTGCAACGTCATTTAGAAGCTCAGGGCAATAGAGTGGAACGAGTCATGAATTTAACTGACGTTGATGATAAAACCATTCGCGGCGCTCGTAGAGAAGGGATCTCCTTGGACAAATTCACAGCGCGCTACAAAGAAGCTTTTTTTCAGGATTCAGCAGCCCTGCGGCTTCGTCCTGCGTGTGCCACCCCGGCCGCTACGGATCCAGAAAACATTACTGCGATGATTGCCATGATTCAGGTGCTCTTAGATCAAGGTAATGCCTACGTTGCAGAAGATCACTCTGTCTATTTTCGAATTGCTTCTTTTCCACGTTATGGAGCGCTTGCCCAGGTTGACCGGGATGCTCAGCGCTCGACGCTGCGGATGAAACATGATGAATATTCTAAAGAAGAGATTGCTGATTTTGCTCTTTGGAAAGCATGGGATGAGGAGGATGGAGATGTTGCTTGGCAAAGCCCATGGGGCAAAGGTCGTCCTGGCTGGCATATTGAATGCAGTGCCATGGCAACACGTCTACTCGGTCCTCATATTGATATTCACTGTGGGGGGGTCGATAATATTTTTCCACATCACGAAGCAGAAATCGCTCAGTGCGAATGCGTGAGTGGCACACAATTTGTCAGTCTCTGGATGCATTGTGCGCACCTTATGGTTAATGGAATGAAAATGTCAAAGTCTGCAGGAAATTTCTACACCGTGCGTGATTTGAGACAACAAGGATGGAGCGGTCGTGAAATTCGCTATGCCCTTTTAAGTGTTCACTATCGTATGCCACTGAATTTCACGCTAGAGGGAATTGCCTCTGCGCGACAGGCTCTCCATCGCATTGATGAGTGGAGGACGCGCCTTGAGGAATACCTTGCGAACGTTCCCTCGCATACTTCTTTCAGCCTAGAAAAATGTGGGGCGGTGAATGTGAGGGATTTTTTTACCGCTCTCGATGATGATTTAAATATCTCTGCTGCGCTTGGAGTATTATTTGAGGTCATTCGTGAATCACATCGGTTGCTTGATCAAAACGCCCTTTTGCCTACAGAGGTACGAGCTCTTCTTGATTGGTGGTACAAGGTTGATAGCGTCCTAGCCATTGCTTCTGATTCTCTTGATGGGGATATTCCCGAGGAAGTTCAAAAGCTCGTTGCCTTACGACAGGAAGCACGGTTTTTGAAAAACTGGGATGAGAGCGATCGTCTTCGTGATACCATTGCAGGGCTTGGATGGAGTATTAAAGATAGTAAAAGTGAACAAAAGCTTGTACGCCAAGCATGACAAACACTCAAAATACTCCCATTATAATTCTACTCTTGAGGATTCGTTCCTCACTCAATAGAGTGTGCGGATATAACATACTGTTCTCAAATGAATGTTAGGAACTGTGACTGTAATAAGCTCTTCAAGCCGTAATAGATTTAGTGTGAAATATTCGGGCTAGCCTAACAATCCCTAAAATTCATTTGGGCAAACAAAGTTATCCCACACTCTTTATTCTATGCTTGACCGATCCTCTTCCAGTTGCCTTTCAAGATTGTTGCGATATTTTTTTCTCGGTTCTCTTTCCTTGGTTGTACTAGATATTGTTGATGCCCAAGAGACGACTGTGCCGCTAGCCACACCTCAACAACAAGAAGAAGTTCTCTCCCCATCTGCCTCTCCTCATGCTCAGGAGCCACTTGATCCATCGAAGAAGCCAGATCAAGCTAGCGATGAGGGATCATCGGTAAAAGATCATCTCGTGTCAGAAGCAGCTTCTCAATCTCCTTCAGAGGGCTCCTCAAACACCTCTTCTTCACTAATTCCTACAGATCCATCGATGATTCCTCCTCCAGCATCTGAGGTCAATGATGGAGTCAGCAATGTATCTGTTTCCACCTCTAGTGAGCTAGAGCCATTAACCAACTCGCCATCCGCGATGCCTTCGACTCAAAGTATTGAAAAAAAGAAACACGAAATAAAAATAAGGTACTACGCAGTGCGAACAGGCATGGAGAAAGAGGCTGATGTTTCCGCGTTAAAAGAAAAAGCTGATCACGCCACTACCGATGAAGAAAAACGTCAAGCACTACGGGCCTATTACAAATTACTCTTTGCAAAAATGAAAAAAATGGATCCCTCTATTGCCGATCGGTGTGATCTTATGGAGAAAGCTTATTTGCGGCACTTGGAACAAATAACTCTCCAACCCACAATCCCTTTATTGCCAGAAACGGGATCTAACCCGAATATTTCACACTAAATCTATTACGGCTTGTGGAAAGCTCTATTATTACTGCGTTGGTCTCGAATGGTGATTTGGGCGGTATGGACACATACAGCCCGGCATCACAATCCTTCACCCGCCTTGTACTAACAAGCTTTGCACAGCGCCTCATGACGATTCAGTATGAAATATCCGGACTAAGTAAAAAGGTCTATTAAGAGAGAGGGAAATAATCAATTTTTTATCATTAAGAGATAGTAGATCAATCATCATGAAGCATAAATTACGTTTATTTAGCGGCTCTGCTCATCCTCAGCTTGCCTTAGAGATTGGCGCGTATTTGGGACAGGAACTCGCAGATGCCACTGTCACCTCGTTTCCAGATGGTGAAACATTCGTGAAAATTAATGACAACATTCGTGGCCAGGATGTTTTTATTGTTCAGCCAACGTGTCCTCCGACGAACCAAAATATCATGGAGCTGCTTATCATGGTCGATGCAGCACGTCGCGCAAGTGCAGATCGCATTACAGCGGTCATTCCCTTTTTTGGCTATGCACGACAAGATCGCAAAGATCAGCCGCGCGTTCCAATTACTGCAAAATTAATTGCTAATATCCTTGTTGCTGCAGGTGTGCAGCGTGTCTTGACCATGGATCTTCATGCTCAACAGCTTCAAGGCTTTTTTGATATTCCAGTAGATCACCTGTATGCATTGCCTGTCATGGTCAAACATATTCGCTCCATGAAGCTTGAAAATCTTGTGGTTGTTTCTCCTGATGTTGGTGGTGTGAAGATGGCTTCTGCCTATGCAGAAGCATTGGGAGCTAGTCTTGCCATTGTGGTAAAACGCCGTCGTAGTGCAACAGAAGTCGACGCATCGCATGTGATTGGTGAGGTGGATGGAAAAAATGTTCTCATCATTGATGACCTTACAGAAACTGCAGGAACCATTACGAGCGCTGCCAAAATATTAAAAACTTTAGGGGTTTGTGATATTTATGCTGGTGTCTCGCACGCAGTACTGACAGATTTAGCAGTTGAACGAGTGAGGAGTTCAGAAATTAAGGAGCTCATCACTACTGATAGCGTTCCAGTCCGCCATGATATGGCAGACCGTGTGAGGGTGCTTTCCGTTGCCGAGCTTCTTGGCGAAGGAATTCGCCGTATTCATGAAGGCGAATCAGTTAGTTCTCTATTTAGGTTAAAATAACCACATCATTGTAACTTCCCACCTTGACACATTAATCTTATGGCAAAACAGGTAAAACTCTCGGCACATCCTCGTATACACGTTGGACGTAACTGCGTCAAACAACTCCGTTCTCGTGGAGCTGTTCCAGCTAACATTTATGGCCCTAAAAATGAGCCAGCAAATATTGAAATTAGCGCTAAGGATATTAAGCGTCTCCTAGCACACGCATCAGGTGAAAATATCCTTGTGGAACTTGAAATCAGTGAAGAAAAAGGCACCAAAACCCATCTCTCGCTCATTCAAGAAGTCCAACATCATCCTGTTCGTGGTGATATTCTCCATGTCGATTTTCTCGAGGTTTCCATGAACGAGCTACTTCACACAGAAGTGCCTCTGGAATCTTTTGGAGACGCGGATGGTGTTAAGAATTATGGCGGATTGCTCGAGCAGCTAATACGACACATTTCTATTGAATGCTTGCCTAAAAATCTTCCCGAATCCATTCGTGTGGATATTTCCTCACTTGGGATTGGACACGCATTGCACGTTCGTGACTTAGTAATGCCAACAGGCGTCGTTGCTACAAGCGATCCGGATTTAACCGTTTTCCTTGTTGCAGAACCAAAAGTTGAAGATCCTTCTAAGTCTGATCAGCTTCAACAAGCTCCTGAAGTTATTAGAGAAAAGAAATCAGCAGTTGAGGGCGAAGGCAAGAAGTAAGATTTGTCTTTAATGCTTTTAGTGACAAGTTGCAAACAGCAGTAAAACCATGGGTAAAAATCCCAATAATGCTGCAATAAAGATGCGACTAATATGCGGCTAAGGTATAACAAAGATAAAAAATTCTTTTACTAACTTTTCCTGATGGAACGAAAAAATGGCAATCACCAAGCACGCATTACCGATTCTCCAGAACTACCATCTTATCTAGGCAATGTAGCCCGGCCTCCAATCGCTCTTAATAAGGCTCCAAGCCAGACTCGCCTCATTGTTGGGTTAGGTAATCCCGGCAAAGAGTACAATGGCACCAGGCATAATATTGGGTTCGCTATCCTTGATGCACTTGCAAAACGTCATGGGAGCAAATTTTCTTTTGAAGCAAAATGGAATGCAGAAGTAGCAAAAATTCCTGCCATTTCTACTTCTGCCTGTGATTTGCACCTCATGAAGCCAATGACTTTTATGAATTTGAGCGGGACTGCTGTTTCAGCCTATGTTCGCTTCTTTCATCTCAGTGCGTTAGAGACCTTGGTGGTTCTTGATGATGTTGCTCTGCCCTTGGGCAAATTACGTTTTAGAGGAGAGGGGAGTGCGGGAGGCCAACGTGGACTGGAATCGATTTTAACTCATTTTTCAACACAGGAAGTTCCCCGTCTACGTATTGGAGTGGGCTCTTCTCTCAAAACAAAAGAGATCCCTTCTAATCATTTATCTCACTATGTATTATCGCGTTTTAGCCAAGAAGAAT
>CAIWMF010000167.1 GCA_903913785.1 uncultured Spartobacteria bacterium
AGCAGCACTGGTAATTTTGCCTAGAGATCTTTCGGAATCCTCTAATGAATAAATGTTCATATTCGCTGTGATTTCATCTTTGGAAATAAAACCATAAAGCAAACGATTGACATGGCCCACACTTTTTAAACGAGAAATAACCTCCTGTCCCAGGTAGCATCCTTTTTCATAATCAATATAATCCTTTTCTAATCGTGCTTCCGGAGGGAGAGTTTCACTGGTGATGTCAAAACCCCAGCTTGGAATCTGTTTCTCGATACGAAGAGCTTCAATCATATCGGCTGAAAGAAGACTTGTGTGAGCAGTCATCGGAAGTGAAGAAAGGAGTGATAACTCCACATCCTTGCCAGGCACACCAAGACGAGAAATCAAAGTTCCTGTCATCTCATTGATTTCAGTACGGGTTGAGATATCTCCAAAAACATGAACGCTCTGAGGTTGTGAAACAAGTGTCATGGTAACTTCATCAGTCACAAGATAGCGCTGGAGACGTTCTAGTACGATATCTCGAAGAGAAAGATCCGTCTCAATGAGAAAAGTTTCCTCCTTCTGCTTTGTAATATTTAGCAGCGCGATGAGACGCCCTTTTGGAGTCAGCAAGCATGCTTTTAAGGCATACCCTAAAGAGATCTTACGAAGGTCTGCTGTGATTTGACTATTGAGGTAGCGCAGCGCATCTGGACCAGTCACTTCTAGCCATAATGATGGAGGCAAGAGAAAAGCTCCGCCATTCATACGAGCTCTCGCAAGAATAGTTCCATTTTCTAATGAGACCATGTTGCAGAAAAAATATGAAATAATATAAGAATCATCACTGGAAAGATATACTGGCTATGAATCCATGGTTTTAGATCATCTCAAAAATGAGATGCGAGGAATCACGGGAGAAAGAACCAGATTACAGCTATAAAGTAGACGGAATATTTTGGACCCAATATTTGATTTGGAAACAAATGATGCTTATGCAGCAACATTTCCCAGAACACTATAATCCTGATCGCCGAGTCCCATCGTTACTAAATTCTTAAGCGAGGAGGCTGTTACTGCTGTTGCTGCTAGGTTCACATCATGATCTGCAGCAACGTTGAGTGAGTGTTCAAGATCCTTAAGCATGTTCTTAGTTGAAAAATGCGGTTCAAAGTCACTGTCTAAGATCTTTTTTAATTTCATTCTAATCACGGGAGAGTTAGCAGCACTCTGCTCCAATGCCCGAACCAAATAATCGAGAGAAACATCTGCTACCTTTAAAAGTGTTAATGCCTCTGCCAGTCCCTTGATCTGAACACCCATGATAATATTTGTCGCAAGTTTTATCATCGTTGCTGTACCAATGGATCCCATAGAAATAATCTCTTGGGAGGAAATTTTTAAGAGAGGAGTCGCTCTTTCTATAGCCTTAGATGAGCCTCCCACATAGTAGATTAATTTTCCAGCAGCAGCAGCATCACGACTACCAGTAAAGGGTGCATCTAAAAATTGAGCACCCTTTTCTAGCACGATTGCTGCCGCTTTCTCTATTTCTAAAGGACTGACTGTAGGATGACTTAAAACAAGATGCCTTGGTGTTAAGGCAGGAGCAATCTGTGTGAGTACCTCTAACAAGGCAACTCCATCTCTCACAAAAATCTGAATCAACTCAGTAGACTTTACGACATCAAGCGGAGAAGCTAAACAATGAAGATCAGGACGAGCTGAACGATTCCACAGAAAAACAGGGAAGTTTCCATGACTCCTTACATGAGCAGCAATACGTTCCCCAATAATTCCAAGTCCAAGAATACCGACAGAGTTAACAGGGTGATCTGCCTGGTCTAAATGATCTGTTGTGTTTTGCTCTGGTTGAGGGATCATCTTGTTTTATCTGATAATATTTCTAATGTTGAAATGAGATTCAAAGAAAAATCTGCCTTACCAGCCTAGCTTTTAGCTCCGTTTACTGGTGCTGCCGGAGCATTTCCAGGTGAGCTTTCGGAAGGACTCTTTGCATCAGATGCTTTCACTCCCGTATTTCCTGGAGCAGGAGTTGGCTTGATTGTCGCTGGGGTAATCACTGCTGGAGCAGGAAGAAAATTTTCAATTTTAGCGGCTTGTCGCAGCTGCTGCATTTCAGCCTTGAAGGCAGCACGACGCTTCTGATTTTGAAGATAAGCAATAATATTAGCTTTGACTTCATTGAAGGATGCTGTGCCGGCAGGTTTCTTTTCTGAAACCTTAATGACATGGTAACCAAACTTTGTTTTGACAGGAGTATCACTCACAGAACCTACTTTTTGATTAAACGCTGCTGTTGCAAATTCAGGCACCATTTGATTCTTACTAAAGAAACCAAGATCACCTCCACGTTCCTTAGCGCCTGGCTCTTCAGAAAGTTCGACAGCAAGCTTTGAGAAATCCTCACCTTTCTTAGCTCTTGTAATTGCTGCTTTAGCGGCCTGTTCTTTCGCAGTGACGACTGAATTGGGAGCTCCTTGAGGAACAAGGAAGAGAATATGACTAGCTTTGACCATGTCAGGATTAGCAAATTGTGTGATATTCTCATTATAGAACTTTTGAGCATCAGTATCAGTCACAACATCCTTTCCCTGAATTTGTGATTTCATCCACTTTGTTTGACGCATGGATTTTTTTAAATTTGCCGTGAATTTTTCGATGGTCTGATCGGATTTTTTTAATTCAGCATTAAAAGCATCCGTTGTTGGAAATTGCTTTTTAATTTTTTCAATCTCCGTATTGACATCTGCATCAGAGATTTCTGTTCCAGTAGATTTTTTATCAACGAGCTTCTCCATGATAAGGGCGTCTAAAATCTGATGATAGCCTTGAATTTTCTGATCAGCAGTGAGGGTTGCTGGATTCATGTTGCTCGAGGCAACTGCTTCTTTAAATGCCTTTTCTAAGTCTGCCTTTGAAATCTTAACTCCATCCACAATACCGACCGGATCTTTGAGCGCAATGACACTGGAGCTAGCGCCTTTGATTTGTGGGTCCACTGCATTGGATTTGTGAACTCCTAATTTTTCCTTGGCTGCTGCCACTGCTTCCTTAGCTTTAGTGAGTGCTTTTTCTGTCGTGCTCGTACTATGAGTAGTGGCCGCTTGGTTGGTGAGAGGAGGAGCTGAAGATGGTGGTGCTACCTGAGCTTGCAAGAGAGAAGCACTTAGTGGAATGGCAACAGTGATTGTAAGTTTAAGTAATGTAAGATTCTTGTGTGACTTCATAGGTAGTAAATATGTGCCATGAGATTGTTAAAAGCGCCAGTAGAATTTTTAATTTTTTAATTTTTTTTATAGATTTACATTTTCGCTGTCGTAAGAAATAATTTCCTGCTCTCTATCATCATCGCTCAAAGGTTCTAGAACCTTATCACTCTCTTAAAAAAACGAGTATGATATACCTTGATCGAAAGTTTCTATCCCTTTCTATTGTCATCTATCCAAGCCTTTTTTCCTTAACCTCTCTACTCCCCTAAGAAAGAACGCTAGATGATCCCTTGTAGGTTACAGTCAAATATCCGTGCTTGAAGCTC
>CAIWMF010000168.1 GCA_903913785.1 uncultured Spartobacteria bacterium
TAACAGGACCAAGGGTAGCTATGATGCGAGTTTTGCGGAGTGAAGAAATCATAAAAAGTAAATGAAGGAGATGAGAGCTAATATTTCCTGGCTAGATCCATTGTGTTTAAGGCTCGAATTGCGCTTCCAGCCACTATGCACCCATAAAGCCAGGGTTATTCTGCAAAAGCAGGAAAGTCGCAATGAATTGCTTTTCCTATCTTGTATGAGCCTGGAAAGCGCCTCGCGACGCATCAGTATGAAATATTCGGGCTAAAAGCAACGGTCCTCATCGTGTCTTAGAACCAAGATTTATGCGAACATTTTTTAGCCTAATTTGGATATTTCATTATTTTATATTTCCTCCCAAATCTATTACGGCTTGCGGAAAGCTCTATGGCTACTGCCTTGGTCTCGAATTGTGATTTGGGTGGTATGTACTCATACAGCCGTCGTCAGACTTCATCACTCGCCTTACCCCATCCGCCTTCGCAGTCTCCTCGTCACAATCAGTATGAAATATCCGGGTTAACCCGCCTTGTACTAAGTAAGCTTTGCAAGTCGCCTCATGAAACTTCAGTATGAAATATTCAGGCTGAATCACTCTTGCTTCTTCATCTCTTTTCAATGTTCTATCATGTTTGAAACATCCCCCCCCTTGCTTGAAATCAAGAATTTATCTATTGACGCTTTAAGTGCTCATGGAAGACGTTCTATCGTTGCTCATGTCTCCTTATCTCTTCATCGCGCGAAATCATTGGCCATTGTTGGTGAGAGTGGTAGTGGCAAAAGCGTAACGGCACTTTCTATCACTCAACTTCTGCCATCACCTCCACTGCTCTACCGCGAAGGTCATATTTTTTTTGATGGCGTCGATTTAATTTCTCTCTCGCAAGCAAATTTAAGAAAGTATCGAGGGGGACGTATTGCCTATGTTTTTCAAGATGTTTTTAGATCGCTCAATCCTGTCTACTCGATTCGAAGGCAAATGGCTGAGAGCCTCAAGTTACACCGCCCGGACATTCATGATCACGATCAAGAAATTCTACGCTGGTTAGAAATCGTAGGCATCACACGTCCTAAAGAACGCCTTTATTGTTACCCTCATGAACTCAGCGGAGGTATGCAGCAGCGCGTGATGATTGCAATGGCTCTTTGTACAAAACCCGATTTGCTCATTGCTGACGAACCGACAACCGCACTCGATGTCACGATCCAAGCTCAGATCTTAGCGAAATTACGTGAGCTTCAGCAAGAGCTCGGCATGGCACTCCTGTTCATTACCCATAATTTTTCTATTATCCGCGGGTTGGCACATCATGTGGCCGTTATGTATCAAGGTCGCATTGTTGAATATGGTGAAACAGAAGAAATTCTTTCCCGTCCCAAGCATCCCTATACCCAAGCCCTCATTGCTTGTATTCCGCGTCTTGATGATTCTTTAAAACGCCTACCGATGATGGAGAGTGATACCTTTGTGAGGTAAATTTCGTATTCTACAACGGAAAAGAAATTGTATGATCTAGCTGTTTTGACTAGCAATTGAGTGCAAAAAATCTCTCTTCCTTTTTCTCGTGAAATTAAAAAAAATCTTCCTCTTCACCTTGTTGATCTCGCTGAGCGCCCTCTTAGCTCGCGCTGAGACTTCTCGTACTGCTTCTTTGTGCCATGAATTTCAAGGGGCCTGGGTTCCCACCGTGGTCAATTTATCCTTTCCCTCGCGCATGGGGCTCTCAAGGGAAAAGCAGCAAAAGGAAATCCTCATCATTCTTAACACAGCACGCAAGGCTCACCTCAATGTTCTTTTTTTTCAAGTGCGTCCAGAAGCAGATGCCTTTTATGCTTCTCCAAGTGAACCGTGGAGTCGCTATTTAACTGGCGTACAGGGTAGGTCTCCAGGATTTGATCCGCTTGAGTTTTTTATTACAGAAGGGCATCGTCGTGGAATCGCAATTCATGCCTGGTGTAATCCCTACCGAGTTGCCTTAAATCGCTCACTGCCTTGTTCCTCCCATCATATCAGCAGGCGTA
>CAIWMF010000169.1 GCA_903913785.1 uncultured Spartobacteria bacterium
CATGGCAAGCACGCGAGGAACAACTAAATAGTCAATGGGATGAACGGCAAGAGCGCGCAAGGCATCGAGTTGTTGTGTGACTTTCATTGTCCCAATCTCAGCACTCATTGCCGCTCCAACACGACCTGCCACCATGAGTCCGGTGAGTACAGGGCCCAACTCTCGAAAAAGAGAGACGCAGACAACGGGTCCCACGGCTGAGCTCATGCTGAGTGTTGAAAATTGATAGAAAATTTGTGCTGTAAACACAGCTCCTGTAAATGCTCCGGTCACAACAACAACAAATTGTGATCCATAACCAATCTCAACCAATTGTTTGACTACTAAAAATGGACGAATACGACCAGTGAAAATAGCATGGAATGACTCCAGGGCTAGGAGTGCTACTTGACCCAGATAAAGAAAAAAAGGAGAAACAAGGGGGTTGTGAGTCCAGAATTTTTTCGTACAAAAAGAAGGAAGAAAAGAAAAAGCCATGACGCGATTTGCCACTATATCAGATTTTTTGGGAATAGTAGTAGGTTAAAATAAGAGATAGTCATCATAAATCAAAATGAGGTTTTTTATTTCAACCCAGATATTTCATGCCGATCTACTGAGAAAGAAGGAAAAGAAAATGCAATAATCGTCAGCTTTATGCAGCGCCTCATGACGATTCATTAGGAAATATTCTGGCTAGCTTTTTAGAATCAGGTGTTACACTGCACTCTTGAATAATCGTTCTTTTATCAAGGATGTCTTTGCGCCCTTGCTCTTCTCTTTCTTTAGTTGCAGGAGCATCAAAATCCAAATAAGAATGACAGAGGATTTTTCTCAAATCACCTCATCTACTCCAGTTTCTCCTCGAAAAAGCTCATCATGAATCGACTTCTCTTTGTCTTTATTGCTTGTATTTCTCTTTATAGTTCGCTCTCCCATGCTTCTTTAAGCTCGATTCCTAATACTCTTGAAACACTTCCTATTCAAGAAAATGGCCGGCGAAAACCTTATTTTGTCTTTGCAGAGGAAGCACTGCGTTCACTTTCGGGAAAAACATCAGCAGTCGTCCATGGTAGGAGGGAGAAAGCTGTCGAGCTCATTACCTCATTTTGGTTAGAACCAGGACAAAAATTTGACCAAGAACCACTTCTCTACGTTTCATCTGCCTCGCTTAAAAAAATATTGGGTCTACAAGAGGCACAATCCCTTTTTAGTTATCAGTTGCTCGTTCATCATCCTGCTTTGCAGGAAATGATTGAGCAAGCTGTGGCGGAGCGCAAGAGTGACCCTCGCAAGCGGCTCCAGGGTATACTCAAGGATGCTGCTGATGTTGGCATGAGGTTGTCACTCTTTGAGGAACTAAAAAATGGTTCTATTTTTCGTATTGTTCCTAATCCTCAAATGGCAGGTGCCCGTTGGGGTACTCTACGAGAATGGGAGGAGGTGGATGAGGGGAGTCAAGCGGCGATGGCCCTCAATGCTTTTAATATGATGCAGCAGGGTTGGGAGCAGATGCATCCTGAGGTTTTTGATCAAGGAGTTCGGCAGCTCCGAGAAGCTCTGGCCTTGCTGCATGCTCCGAGTCCGGTTCCTTCCTGGAAACTCCAACTAGAAGTTCTCTCACAAAAAATACATCCCTTTCGTCTAGCTTGGATCCTCTATGCTCTCTCGGGAATATTGATTTTCTTTTTTCACAAAAAATCCTTCTATTCTTATGGTTGGTTGTTAGCAGGGAGTGGATTTTTAGTTCAGGCAATTGGTCTCTTGGTGCGTGTTCTTGTTGCAGGGCGTCCCCCGGTAACCAATATGTATGAATCCATTATTTGGGTAGCTTTTGGGACAATCTTATTTGCCCTTATTTTTGAAAAAATCTACCATGCGGGTGTTTTTCTTTTAGGAGCCATTCCTATCGCTCTTCTCTCGCTCATTCTTGCTGATAGTCAGCCGCTCATTTTAGATCCCTCGATTCATCCACTCACTCCGGTGTTAAGAGATAATTTTTGGTTAACGATTCATGTGCTGACCATCACATTGAGTTATGCTGCCTTTGCCCTTTCTCTAGGGGTGGCTCATGTCGCCTTAATAAGAATTATTCTCCATAAAAATGTAGCAGCCTCTCTGTATAATTATCTTTACCGAACATTGCAGGTGGGCGTTTTATTGCTTGCCACGGGAACGATTTTAGGGGGCGTCTGGGCTAATTACTCTTGGGGTCGTTTTTGGGATTGGGATCCCAAAGAAACATGGGCGCTTATTGCTTTACTCGGATACTTACTCCTGCTGCATGGACGTCTTGCAGGGCGATGGGGTGGATTTGGACTCGCTCTTGGCTCTGTTATTGCATTTTTAAGCGTCTTAATGGCCTGGTATGGTGTGAACTTCGTTTTAGGAGCTGGCTTGCATAGCTATGGTTTTGGCACCGGAGGTTTTCCTATCGTTCTGGGTTTTGTTGGCTTAGAAGCAGCCGTTCTCATGGGTTCCGTTGTGGCGCATGCTCAAAAGTAAAGAAGATATGCATGAATGTGCATCTCTCTTTTTGATCTTTACTAACGATTTAACCTAAAAACCCTTGATAATGATTTAAGACAGGGTACATTTCTTCCTTCTCATGAGTACACTTTCTATTCGCAATTTGCATGCCTCTATTGGCAATCAAGCTATTCTTCGAGGTCTTTCACTAGAAATTCCGCAAGGTGAAGTGCACGCTATTATGGGAAAAAATGGTTCTGGTAAAAGCACTCTTGCAAAGGTCATGGCCGGTCACCCTGACTACACCGTGACTGCAGGTGAGGTATTGCTCGATGGCCAGAGTATTTTAGATATGGAACCAGACGTGCGTGCACGCTTAGGCTTGTTTTTAGCGTTCCAATACCCAATAGAAATACCTGGGGTAACGATTGCTAATTTTATTCGATCAGCTTTGCAAGCCCGTCTTCCCGAGGGAGAGGAGCTAGAGGCAACGCAATATTATGCAGAGCTCTATTCCAAGATGGATGAACTGAGTATTCCTCGCGCTTTTACGGCACGTTCTGTGAACGAGGGTTTTTCAGGGGGTGAAAAAAAACGGTGTGAGATTCTGCAAATGTCGATGCTCAAGCCGAAATATGCCGTGCTCGATGAAACAGATAGTGGACTAGATATCGATGCCTTAAAAATAGTTTCCTCAGGTGTTAATGCCTTACGGGGCCCATCGGTTGGAATGCTTGTCATTACCCATTATCAGCGTCTGCTCGACTATATCGTTCCTGATAAAATCCATGTGATGGCTGCAGGAAAAATTGTTTTAAGTGGAGAAAAAGATCTTGCCTTAAAGCTCGAAGCAGAAGGGTATGACTGGCTTGATGAGCACGCAGGTATAGAAAAGTTGAAATGACTTATGTCATCAATATATGGATCCTCTTACATCCTCAACAATTGCTAGCAAGATTGATATAGATCGCTCCGTTGGTGATTTTCGCTATGACGTTGATTATGCCTTTGATGCTGGGGTTGGCTTAAGTGAAGCGACCATTGATTATATTTCTGAGGTAAAAAAAGACCCGGACTGGGTGCGTGCTTTTCGCAAAGATGCCTATCATAAATTTCTTAAGATGCCCATGCCCACACATTGGGCTACAAAGGATTTAGAAAATATTGTTTTTGATAATATTCGTTATTATCTTTCTCAGGGGCAAGCTCCCAAACGTACGTGGGATGAGGTTCCCGAGGATGTCAAAAGAACTTTTGAACGCCTTGGTATTCCAGAGCAGGAGCGTAAATATCTTGCTGGAGTGGAAGCTCAATTTGATAGTGAGGCTGCGTATTCGAATATCAAAGCAGCTGTTGGTGAGCAGGGTGTTATTTTTGTGGGAAGTGCGGAGGGTTTAAAAGAGCATCCTGAAATTTTTAAAAAATGGTTTGGTAAGGTTATTCCCACTGGAGATAACAAATTTAGTGCGCTTAATAGTGCCGTCTTTAGTGGAGGAAGTTTTATATATGTGCCACCAGGGGTTAAGGTATCTCATCCGCTGCAAGCCTACTTCCGCATCAATGCACAAAACTTTGGCCAGTTTGAGCGCACGCTCATTATTGCAGATGAAGGGGCTGAGGTGACCTACATGGAGGGATGTACTGCTCCCAAATTTGAAACAGCCACCTTGCATAGTGCCGTAGTTGAACTAGTCGCTCTTAAAGGAGCTAAGATTCAATATATCACCGTTCAAAATTGGAGCTCTAATGTCTTTAATCTTGTGACCAAGCGTGGACTCGCTCATGAAGATGCCGAAATTAAATGGATTGATTGTAATATTGGTTCGCGTCTGACGATGAAATACCCAGGGGTTATTATGAAAGGGCGCCGTGCTCGTGGAGAGGTCGTTTCCATAGCACTTGCAGGAGATGGACAACATCAGGATACAGGAGCCAAAATGGTCCACGCTGCTGATGAAACTACGAGTAATATTATCTCTAAATCTATTAGTCTTGGTTCCGGTCGTTCTACTTATCGAGGGATAGTTCATATCCCTAAACACCTAAAAAAATGTAAAAACAATACCGAGTGCGATGCCCTTTTAATCAATGCTACGAGTCGTACAGATACCTATCCTGCAATTACAGTGCGAGGACAAGGGCACTCTGTACAGCATGAGGCCAGCGTGAGTCAAATCAATGCTGAGCAAATTTTTTATATGCAACAGCGTGGCTTGAGTGAAGCTGCTGCCATGAGCCTTGCCGTGAATGGTTTTGTTAATGACCTCGTGCAGCAATTTCCGATGGAATATTCTGTGGAGCTCAAACGTCTCATTGATCTTGAAATGGAAGGATCGGTTGGATAAATGGATACGCCACACCTATTCGCTCGATGTTGTCACATTCATAGAACCTGACCTTTGACTATACATCTTAGGCAAAAAGATATTTTTATTTCTCAATCCTCATCTCTTAAATCAACGTGTGACTTCTTCCACTGCAAACTCAATTTTAAATTCCAGTTTAAGTTTCAATCCTTGCGCATTATCCTCATTTCCTGCCTGGTTTCAAAAACAACAAGCGGACGCCTGGGATAATTTTTTAAAAACTCCACAACCCTCACGCCAAGATGAAATGTGGCGTTTTGCCAATCTGAAAAAAACCTCACTCGAGACTTTTTTAAAGCC
>CAIWMF010000170.1 GCA_903913785.1 uncultured Spartobacteria bacterium
ATTTTTAAAAATCCCTCCATCCTGGGTCCTCAGCTAGCGGCACTCTCTCATCGTACCATTACTATGGGGGCTCTTGCGGTAGTGGTGCTAAGTCCTGTCTTTTTTTTCTGTGCTATTTTCTTGACCTCTGCAGTGACGCATTTGAGCCTGAAAATCGTCAAGGGAGCTAAGGAGCCCTTTAAGGCGACCTTTCGTACCTTTTGCTACACGCTTGGATCTGTATCGGTCTGCCAGCTCATTCCCATTATTGGCGGCATTATCGCTACGCTCTGGAGCATTGTCTCCTATTTTATAGGACTACGAAAGGTGCATGAGATTTCAGCGTGGCGGACTTTTTTTGCGATCTTAATCTCCACCATCCTCTCCTCAATGATTGTGATGATTGTCGCTGCCGTGGTGATCCTCGGTTTTGGGATTAAAGTTTAATGGTCGGACTCAGTTGATCTGCTCGTGCGCACCAGCGCTCGAGCGGGAAAGAGTTTTCAATAATCTCATCAATAGCTTGAAGCGCCAGCTCCTCCCTGTTGCAATCAGCACTCAGATGACCTAAGACGACATGCCTTAATTGTTGATGGAGGAGCTGTTTTAAGAGTAATGCTGCCTCTTGATTGGAAAGATGACCGTGGCGCGAGGAAATACGTTGTTTGACAGCCCAGGGACGCTTGGTGTCTTGGGCCAGCAATGTATCATCATAGTTGGCTTCCAGTAATAGGCCATCGACTGCGCAGAGAGAATCAATGACAAGACGTGAGGCATAACCCAGATCAGTGGCAAATCCGAAGGAATATTGATTCTCGCGAAGGACAAAGCCAACCGGATCAACAGCATCATGGGGAATAGAAAAAGATTGGACTCTTAGACTGCCAATCGAAAAAGAGGCGCCTGTTTCAAAAATTTTCCAGGTGGCCTCCTGCTTCATTTTATCTCGAATGACTCTTGCTGTATGGCCATTACAATAGAGCGGGGTCGAATATTCCTTGCACCATTGTGGCAGGCCCTTCACATGATCACCGTGCTCATGGGTGATCAAAATCCCTGAGATTTCCTTCGGATCGACACCGCACAGGGCAAGACGTTCACGAAGTTGTTTGGCGCTCAGTCCTGCATCGACAAGAATCGTGGCTCCCTCAGAGCGCACAAGCGTTGCATTACCGCTACTTCCACTAGCTAGAATCGTCACGTCAAACATGCCCAAGAGGATGACTTAAGAGTTTGTGTGCTGCGAGATTTTTTAACATTTCTAAAAATAAAAAAGAGGTTATAATCATCAATTCAAAAAAAAATGCGTCCGTAGCTCAGGGGATAGAGCAGGGGATTTCTAATCCCTTGGTCGCAGGTTCAAATCCTGCCGGACGCACCAAGATGTCAGCGTCATGGGTAAGCAAGTAAATATCCAAGATCAAGAAGCTATCAGAAAGTTTTTTTAACCCGCATATTTCATACCGATTCTGCTGCGGCTTGCGAACACCTGATGGATATTGCGTCAGCTTCGAATTGCTCTTCGGGCAACACCAGTGCTCGTCTCGCCCTTTCAGGACTGCCTAAAGGCAGTCTCCACCGCGGTCTCTTGGGCCGCCGGTGGTGTCTACATCAGGATTCGCGGCGCCTCGCGATGAATCAGTATGAAATATGCGGGCTAGGAGGTAGCCTCCATGCGAGAGCTCATGAAAGAGAGCGCGCTCCTTTGCCTCCAGAGTTCAACAATTCCTTACGTCTTGCTCAAAGCACCAGAGAGATATCCGAAGAGACCCATCAGATTGACTCTTTAAAAGGATTCGAGCATTCTACAGCAAACCTAAAAAACCTTATGAAGACAACACCAGTGAAGGGTAATATTTCCTCTCGTGCAGATGCGCTTATTCCTTCCAATTCTAATCCTTCACATCACACGCCACCCTCTGGGCTGATGGAGGGCTCTAGGGTAACTAAGGCAACTTCTAGTCATGAGTTACGTATTGCAACAACTACGACAATGCGTTTTCAGGATGGCACATGGCAAAAGGGCTGGCGAGATCAACACGGAAAGACGATAGAAGACTCATTCGAGCCCACCGATCAATTTGATCTCAATG
This sequence comes from uncultured Spartobacteria bacterium, assembly GCA_903913785.1. Taxonomy (GTDB): domain Bacteria; phylum Verrucomicrobiota; class Verrucomicrobiia; order Chthoniobacterales; family UBA6821; genus CAIWMF01. The sequence continues at coordinate 2,073 of CAIWMF010000170.1, forward strand.
ATTTCGGAGATCGAACCTGGACGGAAGTCGGTCCAGTACTCTCATTATTGAGTAACACTTGTGATCCTATAGCTGAATTTATTAAAAACCATAGCCGCAGTGATGGTATTGCTAAGAAAATAGAATCTTATCAACAACGACTAGATGCACCAGAGACCCCTCTAACACCAGAGGAAAGAGCGAAGTTCACAAATCTTATCACCGTTTTCACAGCTGCTCGTACGTATCAAGAGTCCATGATCAATCATCTTTTAACGAGTCCAACCTCTACTGATCCTAGAATCGCAAAATTACAACAAGTAGGGAAACTCTCAGCAGCTAGGCAACTCAATGAGGGCCCCAATAAAATCGAGCTGCTAGCAGAAAAACTAGAACAAGATTACAAAAACCTAAGTGATTATCAAGCAAGCGCACAACAACGACAAAGCGAGATAGAGGCAGAGCCTGCTCCAATAGACATTGAACGGAAGGTAGAGAGCAGGGACCATCTCCTTAACGCTATCACGCATCAGCATGATCTCATTAACGAGAGAGTCACCACAGCACTCTTAATGCGCCCACCTTATGAAGCCCTTGATGAAGCAACGAAAGCCACTCTTAGCGCTCTTAAGTGGCATAGCATTCAATACGAAGCGGAGGCTCAAAGGCATGAATTACTAGCTAAAGTTTCATTGAGTAATAATACTTTATATTTAAGGAGAGCGGCAGAGAGCTTTGAACAAGTAGCTTTAGAAGCGCAAAAGCCCAATGCTAGTCAAC
>CAIWMF010000171.1 GCA_903913785.1 uncultured Spartobacteria bacterium
CCTGTGATCAAACTTGAACAAGCCAATGTGCTACCCTTGAATATCAATTCTAATTTTTCATTTAGAAAAGAAACACAATTTCTCAATGATCCAAGTACCTTTAGAACGAGTCATTCAGAAGCGGTCAATTTTCAAAGGCGTTCTTACATGTGGCCTGCCACTACTGAGCTCGATATCAGTGAGCTTCGAGGTAACTATTTTAATTTTTATTGGTGGAATCATGGCTCTCCTGAAAATGTTACTATTCGTTTTGAATATCGCCAGGCTGGCTTGAGTAATGAGGTCTTAGCACGCGAAATTACCTATCCCCACGCACAGGGATCTATTCGTTCTATTTTTAAAGTTACTGGTGATGATTACCTTGAAAATGGTCGTGTGACTTGCTGGCGAGCACTTCTCATTGTGAACAACCAAGTTGTTGCACTAACGCAATCATTCCTCTGGCAATAGCGTGAGCAAGGACACGTCTCAAGGCCTTTTTATAAGAGGCTTCTTATGTAGGGTCAAATGACTTTGTTCTTTTTAGAAAAAAGCTTCGCTATCATTCCGTCACATTATCATTTAGATAGCGCTAACCCGCATATTTCATACTCAATGGTAATGAGGCGCTGTGCAAAGCTTGTTAGTACAAGGCGGGCGAAGGATTGTGATGCCGGGCTGTATGTGTCCATATTGACTCGCTCGTACCTGCTCGGCTAGCCCTTACGGGCTGCCCCTAACCTAAACCGGTTACGGCAGTCTACCCCAGGCTCTCCCGAGCACTGGTGTTGCCCAAATCACCATTCGAGACCAACGCAGTAACCATAGAGCTTTCCACAAGCCGTAATAGATTTAGTGTGAAATATTTGGGTTAAGCCTTGCTAGCTCCAAAAAATCCTGAATAAAAAATCCTAATTTTCATTCGTGATGAGTATAGATTCTTGCTCGGGGGGGGACTCGAACCCCCACGCCTTTCGGCATGCGCCCCTTAAACGCACGTGTCTGCCATTTCACCACCCGAGCGATAAAAACGGATTCTCATCATAATGGCGGTTTCTTCTAAAGCAATCCCTTTTTAAAAATGATTCCCGAATTGACTCATTCATAATATTAACCCGGATATTTCATGTGGATCTATTGTGGAAGCCGAGAAGCCATGGTGGATGCTGCGTTCAAGCTCAAACTTTTCCTTCGGCAGTATGTACTCATACAGCTTGGTATTAAAATACTGGGTCTGCGTTGACTCGCTTAGCGAAGCTCGTCTCACCCTTTGAAGGGCTGCCTCAAAAAAAAGAAAGAACAAAAGAGAGCCTGCAAACTCTGGGCAGTCTCCCCCTCGGTCTCTTTTTGGGCCTCCGATGGTACCCTATCAGACTTCGCAGCATCTTTGTCACGATTAGTATGAAATATCGGGGTTTCAACCTAAAAACATTCATGGAAATGGTCAGCATGACTATAGCAAGGACTACAAGCAGCGCTTAATTTGCTCTTCTTCTTGCTGGTTGAACAGAGATCATCTAATACCAATAGTGAAATGAAGAAAGAATGGATATTTCCTGCACAGGTTAATTCTACCGATGTCAGAAGATTAGCAGAGGAGTTTCAACTACCCGATGCACTTGCTGCTATTTTAGTAGAGCGTGGATATGATTCTCTCCAAAAGGCAGGTCTTTTTCTTAAACCTCGTTTGTCTATGTTGCGACCTCCTGAGGAAATTAGGCATATTGATCTCGCGGTCGATCGGATATTAGAGGCACTAAAGAAACAAGAGAAAATTATTCTCTATGGTGATTATGATGTTGATGGCATTACCTCGCTTGCCTTCTTGTGTCGCTCTTTAAGGGTTCTAGGAGCGCAAGTAAATTATTTTATTCCGCAACGTGCTGCTCATGGATATGGCCTGAGCAAAGCAGGTTTGGCATCTTGCTTTGAACAATTCCAACCAGATCTTATCATTGCTGTTGATTGTGGTACCAATTCCTTGCAAGAGGCCGAGTGGATTGCAAGACAAGGAGCGGATCTTATCGTGGTGGATCACCATGAAATCAAAGATAAAGCTCACCTGCCACCCATTTTAGTCAATCCAAAAATGGCTTTCATAGAGAATACAACGCTCGTTGAGGATGCTAAAAGTTTTCGTGCTCTCTTAGCTAAGACGATGAATAGAGATCATGATGTCGAAGCTCTCCACGCATCACATCTGCTATCACCACCATCTCATGATAGTGATGTGGCCTCAAAGCATGACTATCATTACCTTTGTAGTGTGGGATTGGTTTTTAAACTCATTCATGCCTTGCTGAAGCGCTTTGACAAGCCACCACTCGATCTACGGCATTATTTGGACCTCGTCGCATTAGGAACAGTTGCTGATATTGTTCCGCTTGTTGAGGAAAACCGGATTTTTGTATTTCATGGTCTCAAGGCACTCGAACATTCTCAGTGGGCTGGAATAAGAGAGTTAATGAAGGTTGCCCAGGTGAATCATCCCGTA
>CAIWMF010000172.1 GCA_903913785.1 uncultured Spartobacteria bacterium
CGAAATGACCGGGCGTGAAAACGTCTACCTCAATGGAAGCATCCTGGGGCTCAAACAACGTGAAATTGACGAGCGCTATGAACGCATTGTGGCCTTTGCAGAAATCCCTAATTTCATGGATACCCCGGTCAAGCGCTATTCAAGCGGCATGCGCGTGCGACTTGCCTTTGCGGTTGCGGCTCACTTAGAACCTGAAATTTTAATTTTAGACGAGGTGCTCGCGGTTGGAGATGCCAAGTTTCAGGAAAAATGCCTCAATCGTATATCAGAAATTCGAGACTCCGGCGTCACCGTTCTCTTTGTCAGCCATTCTGCAGAAAGCGTGCGCGAACTCTGTACTCATGGTGTTGTTCTAAGTGAGGGACGTATTGTGTCTTGCGGAACTGCCAAGGAGGCTACCGATTTTTATTTGGAATCCTTGAATCTCGAGCACTCAGAAAGCTTCATCCCTGGTATTCCCGAGAGTCGCGTTGGATTACAGGTTGGAAAAGTGGCTCAACTTCTCACTCAGCATTTGCCCCAGGGACACCTCACTTTTAATGCAGCCATTGAGACTACTGATGGTATTCGTACTATTGATATAGGTTGGATTTCAGAGAGCCGTATGAAAACAATGAGAACAGAACCGACCTGGAGTGCTGCCCCTGATATCTCTGTGAGCATTGTTTCGCGTAAGCGTTCTTTACAAGAAGCCGAAAACGATAATCACTTTTTGCTCAAGTCAGGAGCTAAAGAAGCTTGGATAGTGATGCCCAATGGCACTCTCGAGCGACGTACTGAAAATGGAAGGGGAAGAATGGAGATTAATATTGGTGAGAAAATAGATATTATTTAATACTTTCACGCTCTCAACCATGTCTGATCCTCAATTTTCAGTACTCATCAATAATTATAATAATGAGCCTTATCTCAAAGAATGCCTTGAAAGCGTCCTTCATCAATCACGGCCAGCCGATGAAATTATTATTGTCGATGATGGGAGCACTGATCATTCCAGAGAGATTATTAAAGAGCAGTCAACTCAATTTCCTGTAGTTAAACCGATCTACCAAGAAAATGGAGAATATATCTCAGCTGTTATTGCGGGAATACTATCCTCTACTGGAGACATCTTCTTCTTCTTCGATGCTGATGATGCTTCCAAAGCAACTCATTTAGAAAGGAGGTTAACCAAACCACTACGAGCATTAAGAAACATTATTTCAACCATTAATAAATGATACTCTTTTGATATTTGATCGCCATGCAATCTCTCTTCTCTTTTCTAGCATATTGCATACGTATTCCTTTTTTAATCTGGTCCTGGTTACTACGGCGATGCCTCAATCAACCGAGCTACACAATAGCAATCAATATGGCGGGGTGTGGGCCTATGGTAGGTGGTGTCGGCAATTATGCCAATTCACTCATCCGCGGCTGGGCTCGTTATATCCCATGGAGTCCGCTTTCGCTTTTCTGTATTCTCTCGAATTTCCATGAGGTGAGAAAATTTCCGCTCTGGGCTCGCTTGAAGCATCATTGCCTCTACAAGGAAAAAGATTTGTGTGCCTTAGAAGAAAAATTAGATCTGCTCTATGCCCCTTTCGGCTTGGTAACACCGATCCCACCACCTCATCCCTTTGCTTTTCACTTTGCAGATATCCAAGATTATTTTTTTCCAGAATTTTTTTCCCTCAAAAGTTTGTGCTTTCGTAGGAATGCTTAC
>CAIWMF010000173.1 GCA_903913785.1 uncultured Spartobacteria bacterium
CGAAATGACCGGGCGTGAAAACGTCTACCTCAATGGAAGCATCCTGGGGCTCAAACAACGTGAAATTGACGAGCGCTATGAACGCATTGTGGCCTTTGCAGAAATCCCTAATTTCATGGATACCCCGGTCAAGCGCTATTCCAGCGGCATGCGCGTGCGACTCGCCTTTGCGGTTGCGGCTCACTTAGAGCCTGAGATTTTAATTTTAGACGAGGTGCTCGCGGTCGGAGATGCCAAGTTTCAGGAAAAATGCCTCAATCGTATATCAGAAATTCGAGACTCCGGCGTCACCGTTCTCTTTGTCAGCCATTCTGCAGAAAGCGTACGCGAACTCTGTACTCATGGTGTTGTCCTCAGCGAAGGACGCATTGTGTCTTGCGGAACTGCCAAGGAGGCTACCGATTTTTATTTAGAGTCGCTTCACCTCACCAACTTTGATAATGTTCTCCCTGGTATTGCCGAAAGTCATGTCGGATTACAAGTTGGAAAGGTGGCTCAACTTCTCACTCAGCATTTGCCCCAGGGACACCTCACTTTTAATGCAGCCATTGAGACTACTGATGGTATTCGTACTATTGATATAGGTTGGATTTCAGAGAGCCGTATGAAAACGATGAGAACAGAACCGACCTGGAGTGCTGCACCTGATATCTCTGTGAGCATTGTTTCGCGTAAGCGTTCTTTACAAGAAGCCGAAAACGATAATCACTTTTTGCTCAAGTCAGGAGCCAAAGAAGCTTGGATAGTCATGCCCAATGGTCAACTCATTCGCCATACAGAAAATGGGAAGGAAAAAATAGCACTTGAAGTAGGAGAAACACTTTCTGTTTCTTAACGTAACATAATATGAGGGATCCTAAATTTTCAGTGCTTATCAATAACTATAACAATGAGCCTTATCTCAAAGAATGCCTTGAAAGCGTCCTTCATCAATCACGGCCAGCCGATGAAATTATTATTGTCGATGATGGGAGCACTGATCATTCCAGAGAGATTATTGAAGAGTATGCGATTCAATTTCCTGTAGTTAAACCGATCTACCAAAAAAATGGAGAATATCTCTCAGCTGTTATTGCGGGAATACTATCCTCTACTGGAGACATCCTCTTCTTCTTCGATGCTGATGATGCTTCCAAAGCAACTCATTTTGAATGGAGGTTAACCAAACCTCTACGAGCATTAAGAAACATTATTTCAACCATTAATTAATGACACTCCTTTAATATTTGATCGCCATGCAATCTCTCTTGTTTTTTCTAGCATATTGCAGACGCGTTCCTTTTTTAATCTGCTCCTGGTTACTACGGCGATGCTTACGTCAACCAAACTATAAAATAGCCATTAATATGGAGGGATGTGGGCACATGGTAGGTGGCATCGGCAACTATGCTGCCTCACTCATTCGTGGATGGGCTCGTTACATACCCTGGAATCCGCTCTCACTCTATTGCACTCTGGCTAATTTTCATACGGTAAGAAAATTTCCGCTCTGGGCTCGCTTGAAGCATCATTGCCTCTACAAGGAAAAAGATTTGTGTGCCTTAGAAGAAAAATTCGATCTGCTCTATGCCCCTTTCGGCTTGGTAACACCGATCCCACCACCTCATCCCTTTGCTTTTCACTTTGCAGATATCCAAGATTATTTTTTTCCAGAATTTTTTTCCCTCAAAAGTTTGTGCTTTCGTAGGAATGCTTAC
>CAIWMF010000174.1 GCA_903913785.1 uncultured Spartobacteria bacterium
CACCCCTATATTTCATACTGGTTCGTCGTGAGGCGCCGTGAATCCTGATGTAGACACCACCGGCGGCCCAAGAGACCGCGGTGGAGACTGCCCAGAGTTTGCAGGCTCTTCTTTCTTTTTTAAGGCAGCCCTTCAAAGGGCAAGACGAGCGCCGCCAAGCGAGTCAACGCAGGTGATCAGTGTGAAATATTCGGGCTAATGCTTTGCGGTGCGGTGATGCTATGGCGATCTCCTGCAATGCGTCTCTCTCAAATGGATGCAGTGAAGGCGGAATCATACCCTGAGGGCGATACACTTCCATCGTCACGCGATACCGCGTAATGGGATAGATCAAGGAGAAAAGCATCTCCTGAGGTTTTTGTAGCAATGGGCAATAGGGCAAGATCCATAGGCCTTTCCAGAGAGGGCCGCAAGATTTCTCCAGATAGACCGAGTTTCCTTCTTGATAGAGGGCGCGTTGTTCTTTTTTTTTCGTGATGGTTGGACGTGCTTTTTTACGCGGCAAGAGGCGTGGATCCTCTGCCTCACACTCATGAGCAAGAGGACACACCAAACAGCTCGGTTCTCGCGCTTGACAAATCATCGCCCCAAGATCCATGAGCGCAGAAGTAAAGAGACGTCCATTTTTAGAAGGCAACATATTCCTAGCATCTTCTTCTAAGAGAGCACGTCCTTCTTTGCTATCAATGGCATGCGTGATGTTATGAAGACGAGTAATGACACGAATAATATTGGTGTCGAGGACTTCTACTGGCTGATCAAAGGCAAAGGCGAGAATGGCTTTTGCGGTATAAGAGCCAATGCCAGGAAGTGCTAAAAGATCGTCTAATCGATCAGGAATAACGCCTTGATGATCTTTCACAATCATCCTTGCAACAGCATGCAAGCGTCGCGCCCTGGCATAGTAGCCAAGCCCCTGCCATGCAGAGAGAACACTCTCATTGCTTGCTTCTGCAAGGATTTCAATGGTAGGAAAGCGTTGCATCCATTCTTGAAAACGAGGAATGATTGTAGCCACCGTAGTCTGCTGCAACATAAATTCGGAGACCAAGACTTCGTAAGGAGCAAAGCTTTGACGCCATGGCAGCTCATGACGCCCATGAGTGAGAAACCATTTCAGAAGTTTTTTTTCAATCTGGTGATAGCGCGCTCTCATACAATAACTCTCCTAAGTCGCTACTTGCCTCTAGAGCACCTCACGTGGACACTCGGGAAGTGCTTTTAAAAAAGCTTTCCCATAGGGCTTGTGAATAATCCGACTATCCAGAATCACAATAGTGCCATGATCGGTTTTATTACGAATGAGACGCCCGACGCCTTGGCGTAATTTAAGAATGGCTTCGGGTAATGAATATTCACGAAAACCATCACCCCCCTCCGCCACAATCCTCTCAAAACGAGCCTCGATGAGTGGATGATCAGGCGTCGCAAAGGGGAGTCTTGTAATAATGACATTCGAAAGAGCCTCTCCAGGAACGTCGACCCCTGTCCAGAAACTTTCTGTTCCAAAGAGCACGGATGGTTTTCCTGAGCGAAACTCCTCGAGCATATGCGAGCGCGAGATGCCTTTTCCTTGAATGAGTAAATTCCATTTTTTCTTCTCAAAAAAACTTTTTAAGAGCGCCGCCACATTGTGCATACTCCGGTAACTGGTAAAGAGCACAAAAGCGCGTGCTTGACTCTGCTCAGTAAAGTGGATGATCCATCTTTTTAATTCTTCCTCGTAGCCACGATCGCGTGGGTCGGGCATCTGACGAACAAGATGAAGCGTCATTTGTTTTGCATAATCAAATGGGGAACCAAGCTCTAAGGCTTCTACCGCGCTTGCTCCAATACGCGAGCGGAAATACTCGAGTTGAGGCGCACCCGTCGAAAGGGTTGCGCTTGTCAGAATGGCCGTTGTTTTTTTTCTAAAAAGATGTTCTGCAAGATGCGATGCCATATCTATTGGCGCCGCATGCAGCGTGATATTGGCGGCTACAGGACCACTTTTTTCAATCCAATAAACAAACTCAGGCTCACTTTGTTCTATAAAAGAGAGGAGATTTTCTCGAGTCCCCGCAAGCTGGCCTGCAATATCAGTGAGCTCCGCCTGTGGTACTTCCGAAAGTGGGGCTGCGATGATTTCTATTAAAACCTCAAGACGACTCAGGCCCTCCAAAATGCTCTGTCTCTTTTGAGACTTTAAAAATGCTAGCTCTTCTCTTCCTCGAATACGAAATTCACGTCCTTGTTTAAAATCACACCCCATGAGTAATGAGTCGAAAAAAACATCTATCTCCTCCAAAAGATCTGTGGTGAGAGTGATCGCTTTGCTGGCCTTGAGGTGCGCAAAAATTCCTTTACGTGTTCGAGGATGATAGAGGCGATGAAGCAACTGCTTGAGGGCATATTGAGAGAGCGTGATTCCGAAGTGCTTAGCAGCTATGGTTTCAATCGTATGGGCTTCATCAAGGATCACAAAATCATGAGGAAAAAGATAACCCGTCTCTGTATCACTTCCGTCTTCAAGGAGGGTAAAAAAAAGCGTGTGATTGAGGATTAAAACATCAGCCGAAAGTGCACGCTTTCGCGCTGTTTGATAAAAACAACGCGCATCTTTTCCGCATGTTTTCGGAGAGCAGAGTGAACGATCACTACAGACTTGCGCCCATACCTGAGGATCAGGCTCCGGTGAGAGAGAGCTTCGTGTTCCATCGCGGGTTGTTTCACTCCAGAGGCGAATCCGTTCTAATTCAGGCAAGACATCACCTGCAAAAAGATCATGAGCATACTGCTGTGCACGATGAAAACGAGCAGGACAAAAATAGTTGTGACGACCTTGGAGTAATACGGCATCAAAGGGAAGGCCAAGAATTTTTTGTACAAGGGGTAGATCTTTATACAA
>CAIWMF010000175.1 GCA_903913785.1 uncultured Spartobacteria bacterium
CGATTTTTCCTCATACCCTTCTTGTTGCGGGAGAAGAGAGTCATGCGTGCGTCATTGAAAGATTTGTCTCCGCACGTCCAGAGCCAGCTTTTGCATGTGCGATGAATGATATGATTATTCATCAAGGAGCTTGTCTCAATTATGCTTCGCTTCAAGAGTGGAGCAGGGAGACAACGGCCTTTCATCTTAATAACACGAGTGTTGCTCACAAAGGTTCTGTGACGGCATTACAGATTCACTTTGGAGGTCATTTTGTCCGCACGGAAAGTGATAGTCGTCTATGTGGCAAAGAGGCTAAAAGCATGATGCTCTCTATCAATGCTGCTGAAGATGATCAGGAGATTGATCAACGTACGTTTCAAGATCATATCGCTCCAGAGGCTACAAGTGACTTGCTCTATCATAATGCCCTTGCTGATCATGCTAGGACAATTTTCTCAGGACTTATTAAAGTTGAGCATAATGCCCATCAAACCGATGCCTATCAAAAGGTAAGAAACCTCATGCTCAGCGATGATGCTGAGGCAAATTCGATGCCGGGTCTTGAGATTCTTGCTGATGATGTTCGCTGCACACATGGTGCTACTTCAGGAGAGCTTAATGCAGACGAACTCTTTTATATGATGGCTCGAGGGATACCCCCACAGGAAGCTGCGAAATTGATTGTGCGTGGATTTTTTCAAGCTGTCCTTGATCGCCTGGAAGAACCTTTGCTCCATCACTATCTTGCTGGATTACTCGATGGTCACCACTTCCCTTCTTCAAGGAAAGGGTAAAAAAGAGAGGCATCTCTTTTATCTGCATCTTAATTTCTCATTCTATGAATCCTGAACACCCTATTACTGATTTCATTAATCTCCACTTTCGTCATTTTAATGCTGCTGCATTAAAAGATGCTGCATACGGATATCGAAATCATTTGCATGAGGGTGGAAAAATGTTTGTAACCTTAGCAGGCGCCATGAGTACTGCAGAAATAGGTCTTTCACTTGCTCAGATGATTCGTGAGGACAAAGTGCATGCAATTTGTTGTACTGGGGCGAATTTAGAGGAGGATATTTTTAATCTCGTGGCCCATGACTATTATGAGCGTGTTCCCAACTATCGTGACCTTACTCCTCAGGATGAGCAACAACTCTTGGAACGCCACATGAATCGTGTGACAGATACCTGTATCCCTGAGATGGAGGCAATGCGTCGTATTGAATCAGCAGTGCTTGAGCAGTGGATTGATGCAGATCAGGCGCAGGAGCGCTATTTTCCTCATGAGTTTATGTATAAAATTTTGCGAAGTGGGCAGCTTGCACCAAGCTATCAAATTGATCCTGCACATAGTTGGATGCTTGCTGCAGCAGAAAAAAACTTACCGCTCTTTGTTCCTGGCTGGGAGGATGCAACTCTTGGCAACATGTATGCGGGGCATTGTATCGGTGGTGATATAAAAAATATTCATACTGTGAAAACAGGTATTGAATACATGATTAGCTTATCTGAGTGGTACACAAGAGAAGCTCGCACACTTAGAGATCATGGTTCTATAGGATTTTTCCAAGTCGGCGGGGGGATTGCAGGAGATTTCCCCATTTGTGTTGTTCCCATGCTTCATCAGGATTTAGGACGCACAGATATTCCACTCTGGGGTTATTTCTGCCAAATTAGTGACTCCACAACGAGCTATGGGAGCTACTCTGGAGCTGTTCCCAATGAAAAAATTACTTGGGGAAAATTAGGGGTCAAGACTCCAAAATATATTATTGAGTCGGATGCTTCTATCGTGGCACCACTTATTTTTGCAATGATTCTTGGGAAATAGATCGCTCATTGATCTTTCAATGGTTATGGTTTAGGGTCGATTTTTGTTTCAAAAATTTCATGGCATAGGATATTCTTGTTCTTGAAATTTAGAGAGGCCGATGTGGCGAAATGGCAGACGCAAGGGACTTAAAATCCCTTTCTGCGAAAGCGGAGTGTGGGTTCGAGTCCCACCATCGGTAAAGATCTATCGTCTTGTCACAAGAAAAGTTACAAGAAAAGGGCACGATCACAATTCTTCTTTTTTCTTAAAATACCCACGCTCACGAATTGTTTTCTCAAGGAAGCGGATATAACTATCGCTTTTGTTCAGAGCACGCGTATAAACAAGCTCTGAATTTCTCCAATCATTGACTTCACGTTTCTTATTGGGTTGAAAAAATTCTGGACGTTTTTTCATAATATTCTCTATTTCCTGTCGCTCTGTCTCAACAAGATCAAAAGGGCAAACAACATCCTTCAGTTCAGGGATATCTCGTCGCATGTACTCTCGCCATTCATAGCTAATGGGTGTGCCATCCTTAAAATGATCATACGAGTAGGCTTGTATATTGAGACGATTTTTATGATAGGAGAGCTCTCCAATATAATTGGTGTAGAGCTCAAAGTAGAGTTTCCCAAACCTTCCTTTGAGCCAGTGGAAATTTTTTATATTTTTTAAGAAAAAAGAGAAACAGGAGAAGTGAAAAAAAATTAGTGAGCGGTCATTAACTAAGTAATGATTACGAGGGCGTATTATTTTTCTCTGATCAACATTCCACCAAGCGACATTGTAACCGCAGTGTTTTAAAATACCGAGTCGATCCACACGTCCTACCGCATCATTGAGATAGATTTGGTCTAAGTAGATACCAATGATGTAATCATCTACGAGGCAGTTATAGTTGGTTTTTCCCCACCACCAGTCTAGAAAAGAGGACGCGTTTGCTTTGGCGCCCACATAGCCTGCATTAAAGATTCCTGACATGCGAAGCATAGTAGCCGAAATAATAGGAGCAACGACACTAGGTGCAGCATTGCGTTGAGGTGTTAGAGAAAAATCTACGTGATCTAGTTGATTCCAGGCCTCTTCAAAATGATCAAAAAGTTTTATGTCACTATCCAAGTAAATGACCTTTTCATAGTGATGTAGCATGTGATGCAGAGCCTTTGGTTTGAGCGCGCAGCAGACGGAGAGTCCTTTATATTGAAACAAAAAGCGCTCCCATTCCTCGGGGTTTAACATTTTCGCATCAATAATTTCAAACTCGCACTCCTCATAGCAGGATTCCTCAGGTTGATAACCGACTACAAAAATAATAAAGTCGGTTTTTTTTTCAAAACGTTGAATTGTTTTTCCAAGGATAAGAGCTTGATGAAAGTAATTATTCGTAACGATCGTAATGATAGCCTTGGAATGGTGAGATGGTTTTTTTTTCATGAGTCAATAACATCAAAAAAAAGTTAGAAAAAAATCTCTCCAACGCTATCTGCGAGTAAAAATCCTTTTGGTGTTAAGAGCCAGCGATCGTGAGTGCGATAGAGTAGCTCGTGTTTTTCCATCTCTTCGAGCTCTTTTTGCCATGGTTGAGCTCTTATAAAATCAACTCCATGATGGGTGCGTAGCCCAAAGGCCGCTCTTTCCGCCTCTAGAGTGCTTGAAGAAAGCTTTTCCTCAAAATCACGTGCTGTTCTTCCGCTCATGGTGCTAGAACTATAGAGTCCAGTGTCACAAATATTGCGCCAACGCTCTCTCTCAAGGGTTGAAAAGGCACTTGGCCCCAAACCCAGATAATCACTCCCTAGCCAGTAGGCCATGTTGTGTTGAGAGGAGTAGTTTTTTTTGGCATAATTTGAAATTTCATAATGTTCGTACCCTGCCTTACCTAGGAGTTGGGCTGCTAATTCAAATTGATCTGCCTCGAGATGAGTATTGGGTTTCATCACTCCACGATTTAATAAATAAAAAAACTCAGTCCCTTCCTCGTAAGTTAATCCGTAAGCAGACAGGTGCTCGGGTGCGAGGGAGAGTGTTTTTTCTAGGGTCTCTCTCCAGGAAGTCATTGACTGTCCAGGAATACCAAAAATTAAATCTATGGAAATATTTTCAAACCCTGCATCACGTAGAAGAAAAAAAGATTCTTCTGCCTTCTCTGCAGAGTGTGTTCTTCCAAGTTTTTTGAGCACGAGATCATCCCATGATTGGACTCCCATACTAATTCGGTTCACACCTGCTTGTTTTAGGAGTTTGGCTTTATCAGCGGCCACAGTAGCTGGGTTCATTTCTATGGTCCATTCCCGAAGCTCTGAGAGGTTGAGGATGCGCTGTAGTCCATCTAGCAGACGTTCCATTTGAGAATATGAGAGCGCGCTTGGTGTTCCACCACCAAAAAAAATAGTTCTAGGCAAGAGATTTGTAGCATGCCTCTGGGCTTCGATGAGGAGGGCATCAATAAATAATTCCACACGTTCACGTCCCGCTGATTCTTTATAAAAAGCACAATAAGGACAAATATTAGGACAAAAAGGAATATGGACGTAGAGGTGTTCAATCACAAAGGTCTCTTTTATAGTCAACGTAATTCTGAGTTCAATTTTTGAATCTTATAAGGCAATAAAAATTTCATCGTCTTATTGCACGCTTCGTTCTTCTAAAAATGATACTACCATTTATTGAATGAAGAAATGTCGTCGAGAAAAGCATCGACCATGTCTTCTCGTGTTGACCAGGAAGTCACAAGACGAATCATAGTATCTTCTGGAGCAACAATCGTAGGCCAGCGATAAAAACCATATTTTTTTTCTAGCTGCAGAATTAATTGCTTCGGAAGAATAGGAAAAATCTGATTTGTCACGGCAGGGTGCGCAAGGCTGTAGCCTTGTGTTTGAATTCCCGTAGCTAATTTTTCTGCCATGGCATTGGCATGGCGTGCATTTTCAAAATATAGATCCCCTTTAAAGAGTTCGATAAAGCCGATCGAGATAATGCGTGTTTTTGCCATGAGGGCACCGCGCTGTTTCATATGATAGCGAAAGTTTTTTTTAAGATCAGGATGAATAATCACCAATGCCTCTCCAAGGAGTGCTCCATTTTTAGTGCCACCGATGTAAAAAAAATCGCAGTGCTTGGCTATTTCTTCCAAATCTAGATCGGCCTCTTTCGATGTCATGGCACTTCCCATGCGAGCTCCATCAATAAAGAGATATAAATTATTATTGCGGCACGTCTGATAGATGGCCTCGAGCTCTTTTTTCTGGTAGATGGTTCCTAATTCGGTTGCTTGAGAAATATAAACCAGACGCGGACGCACCATATGTTCATCGTTGTGTTCTAAAAGAAGAGCTTCAATGGCCTCAGGTCTGATTTTTCCATGAAGAGAGGGAACCGTATGAACCTTGTGTCCGGTGGCCTCAATGGCTCCGGTTTCATGAACAGCAATATGACCTTCCTCAACCGCAATCACCGATTCATACGGTCGTAGCATGGAGGCAATACTAATCATATTGGCCTGTGTTCCTGTGGACACAAAATGAATAGAGGCTTCTCTTTGATTCATTTTTGCTCGAATTAATTCTGCTGCCTCGTGCGTGAAAGCATCATGGCCATAACCTCGTGTTTGCTGGAGGTTGGTCCTATGGAGAGCCTCTAAAATATTAGGATGCGCTCCTTCGGAATAATCATCAAAAAAGAGAATGGAGTGAGACATAATGATCGTTAGTGAGTAATGTGTGAAGCCGTTTTATTGGAAAATGGAGTTCGACTCATACAGACGCCTCGTTTTGTGGAAGCAGTAATAAATTCAAAAAAATGGAGTGCTTCAGATGACCACGTTTTTTGTGCTGCGGCTTCGAGCCCTTGACTGATATTGAGTCCACTGCGATAGATAAGTTGAAAAGCTTTTTTTAATTCCATGCGTGAGGTAGCTGGGATCTCAGCACGCCGTAATCCTAGAGTATTGAGACCGGATACTAAATCACTTTCATAAGCAGTGAGGTAAGGAGGAATATTTTTACTGATACGACTGCCTCCCCGTACCATTGCTAAGGTTCCCACACGAATGTGCTGATGAAACACAGCCCCACCGCCAAGAAATGCTTTCTCCTGGATTTCGACATGACCTGCAAGCAGGCAATTGTTGGCAATAATGACATGATTGCTCACCGAGGAATCATGGCCAAGATGAACACCAACCATTAAAAAATTATCATTACCAACCATTGTCTGGCCTCCCTCATGCATCCCTCGGTGAATCGTCACATATTCACGGAAAATATTGTTTTGACCAATCACGACCTTACTCTTGATTCCTTGATCAAAACCGACAACTTGTGGATCTGCTCCAAGAATAGCCCCACAACCGACTTCATTGTTCGCCCCGAGTTCAACATGCCCAGTGATGATCGCTCGTGCTAAGATTCGACAGTGAGGGCCAATGATGGCTCCAGCCTCAATAATGGCGGCCGGACCAACATGAACGCTATCAGCAAGTATGGCTTGAGGCGAAATGAGTGCGCTCGGGTGAATAAAGGACATAAAAAAAGTAATTAAGAAGTAATGGGTAAAAAATAATGCGTGGAGAGTCAAGTGTTGTAAAACATCCTACACTCTTAACCCGCTTTATATTAATCCTGCGTCACGAAAACTAAAATAGGGTTCTCGATGGCTTGATGCCATTCCAATGATCACGTGATCTACTAGGGGAAGCTGTAAACATTCACCCGCCTTGACGAGCCGCTCAGTTAAACGACGATCCGCAGGACTTGGAGTCGGATCTCCTGAAGGATGATTATGCGTAATGGCAATGGCATAGGCGCGTTTCACAATAGCTGGATGAAAAATCTCCCGTGGATGTGCAATTGTTTGACTCAGGCTTCCACGAAAAATCTCTCGCTGCTCAACAAGGCAACTGCGAGCGTCTAATATCAAGGTCCAGAGTGATTCGTAAGGTAATAAGGAGAGATGAGACCGCATGACTTTGTAAATATCTCGTCCACTCGCAATGCTGACTTTTTCTTCTTGTGGAGCAGCCATTCTTTTGCCCATCTCAAAGGCAGCTTTGAGTTCTGCTGCTTTCGCTAAACCAATCCCAGAGATCTGCGAGAGCTCGGCTATAGAGCATCCCGCCAAACGCCTTAATGAACCCCATTCTGAGATGAGATCTTGGGCGACCTCAAGCACGTTGCGACCCATGCGACCAGTTCTTAAAAAAATAGCGAGGAGTTCCACATCACGTAAAACTTCTGCTCCATGCCTTGCAATGCGCTCACGAGGGAGATCTTTTTTGGTAGGGTCTATTTTTTGTAAAGCGTTCATGAAGCAAAAATAATTTTTTTATTTCAGGGTTGGTACTTGCTCCTGAAAATCTGGATTACTAAGGACGAAGGTTGTTTTTGTTCTAAAAACAATAGGCCATGAGAAGAGCTTTGTTTCTTTAATTAACTTAGGGGCATTTCCTTCACCGTAGCTCCATCTTAAATCAATGGAACTGACAAAAACATATTTTGCCTGTCTGATATCAGCAGGCCAGAGAAACTCCTCTCGGCTAAAAGATCTATTATAAGTCGTGATAGATCCAACACCATAACGCCATGTGGCGCACTGAAGGATATCGGTGGAGCGGCATTTAAGAAGCCACTCGCTATCCCAATAGGCAACGACAAAATCATTATTATTTGTATGTTGATTAATCCAAGAGGCTGCTTCCTCTAAGTCACGACAATTGGGTGCCACCCAATAATCATTTAGCGTCTTTAAGGTGCCGGAAAAAGAATTGTTTAATGAACCAGGCAGAAGCATGCAGGGAACTAAGAGAAGAACTAGTATGGATATTTTATGCTGATAGTGACAATGGGAATGAGAGCAAAAGAGCGCATCCATCATGGGTTGTAATCGGGACAAGAAAAAATCTAAGGATAAGATCAAGTTAACGCAGAGCAGAGGAATAAAAATCATTGCTTGGTAATAAAATATGCTTAGTTCAGGTCTGTTTTGAATGACAATAACAACAATGAAAGCACTAAAAATCAAGAGCGCCCATTTACGCGCACAAGCAATTCCTACAAAAGAAAATAAGAGCAAAACGTGAAACCAATCCATGAAAAAAAACGTCCAAAACGTCATGAGTTTTTCAGAGAAGTGCGTGCCGTTGGAATCTATCGTGTAGAAAAAAAATAGGCCTTGAAGATCGAGAAATAGGCCTTTCCCACAGGAGAGGTAACCTAGTAATAGGGAAGAAGAGAGGATTAGAGCAGGAGGCAGGATGATTCTAAGCCATGATGCCAGGAGGCGTATTCGGGCCAACCCGCATATTTCATACTGATTCTGCTGCGGCTTGCGAACACCTGATGGATACAGCGTCAGCTTCGAATTGCTCCTCGGGCAATATGAGACATACAGCCGTCGTCGCAATCCATCACCTTCCTTGTCTGCATCAGCATTCGCGGCGCCTCGCGACGAACCAGTATGAAATATGCGGGCTAACAACGCTCCTAGAGTGACATGGATTGCTAAGAGATGACCCATTGCAGCAATCCCCGCACCCATGCCAATGATCCAATCGCGGCGTTTAGTTGGTGGGGTATCTAGTGTTAATCCTATCATGATGACGCCTAAGGAGACGAAATAGTGAGGGTAGACCCAACGAAAATGAATCACACATTGAGGCGCTGCAAGAATGGTTAGTGCTGC
This sequence comes from uncultured Spartobacteria bacterium, assembly GCA_903913785.1. Classification (GTDB taxonomy): domain Bacteria; phylum Verrucomicrobiota; class Verrucomicrobiia; order Chthoniobacterales; family UBA6821; genus CAIWMF01. The sequence continues at coordinate 8,480 of CAIWMF010000175.1, forward strand.
AGAGAAACCGACAAGAAGTTTTCCTCTCCTTGCAAAGGTAATACAAACAACAAAGGCAATGAGAAGAGCAAAGCAGATTGATAAAAGCCGTGCCCCGAGGATGTCTCCGTCAGTAAGAGTTTGAGCAAAAAAGGCAAAAAGAAAAGTTCCTATCGGTTGATAATTTAAAAGAGTACGAAAAAAATTATTACGGAGTGCACGATCCGTGAACGTGTGCTGTAAAATACCATTTCCGCTAATTAAGGTTAGGAACTCATCACCATACCATCTTGGAGAGATCCTTAAGTGAGGCAAATAGAGGGCCAGCCAACTACAAAAAATGAAGGCAAGAGCCATCAGTAGTCTCTCAAAATTAGACATTAAAGACCATCGATTGTGTAATTGAGAAATCATTTCCTTGGCATGATGGTAGGGGCTTGTATGAAATATGCGGGTTCATTTCATCTTTGAGCACAAGGAATTATTTAACATCTGTGCTAATGAGGAAATATTTTTCATTCGTAACAAGTCTCTCTCATAATGAACAAGAGGAATGGAGTATTGAGTTTTTGAATGTTTTTAATCCAAGAAAACTTAAAAAGAAACTCGTGAACATGATTTGTATTCCTAAGATTGTGAGTGTTGCTCCAGGAATCAACTGACGCATATTTTCTGTACATGAGAGACCTTCGAAATGCACCTGATACCACTTGAAACAAGCACCCACAATCAGCCAACCTCCTCCCACTATGAAGAAAAGTCCAAGTAGAATCCCTCTCTCTAAGTGAAAATAATTAAACAATTTATTGAAATTTGGATCCTCGGGCATCAGCCCTGTTAGGGTTGCAAAAATTTTGGTGGAAACAGCAAATACCGTGAGTACAAATCCCAAAATCAGTGCCATAGCGGCAATCATCATCGCTCCTGTATCTAGCATCACGTTCTGAATAATAATAGGACTGATATAGAGTTTCACCATCACAAGGAAACCAGTCAAACTCATCAACAGGCCCGGCATGAAAAAAAGCCATCGTGGTGAGTAAATGAGCATAAAACGTAAATTTCGCCATCCATCTCTCCAGGGCTTAAGGTGAGGGATACGTCCGCGCCCATCAGGATATAAGGTGATAGGAGTTTGGGTCATTTTTAATTTTAATATTGCTGATTTAATGACCATCTCGGAAATAAATTCCATGCCTGTTGTCTGTAAATCCATGAATTCATAAGCACGTTTGGTGAAGGCTTTCATACCGCAATGAAAATCGTGAATCTCTGTTTTAAAAAGTATTTTTCCCAACCAGCTGAGACCAGGATTGCCTATCCAACGATTTTTCCAAGGCATCGCACCTCTTAAAATGGTGCCTCCTCCCGAAGGTAGACGACATCCACTCACGACATCATAGCCTTCTTCTAATTTCTCAATAAATCCTCTGAGCTTTGAAAAGTCATAGCTATCATCTGAATCTCCTATGAGGATCCAAGGTGATGAAGATGCTTCAATTCCGCCACGCAAGGCATGTCCGTAACCTTTTTTAAGAACGGAAACAATCATCGCACCAGATCGCTTTGCTATCTCAATCGAACCATCAGTGCTTCCATTATCAGCAATAATGATTTCCCCATCAAGATCTGCATCTTGCAGTCCTCGTTGAGCCTTATGAATACAACGCTCCAGAGTTGCCGCTTCATTAAGACAAGGCATCACAATACTGATACTAGGTTTTTTAAAGTGACTCTTCATTGTTAGTCGGCATCCATGCATGCAAATAATCCATCATCGAGGTGAAAGGGAATATGGACTTTTTGGAGTGAGGAAAAATCTGGATGAGGATTAGCCTTTGCAAGGCCGATGAGATTATCAGTATGAATAGGCAAACGCAACCCAAGCCCTTGAGATATAAAGAGCCCTAGCCAGGCCAACTGCCATGGCAAGGGAATGATGAATACTTTTTTTCTAAGAGACCCTGCAAGGCCTAAGATGATTTCCTGGGTCGAACGCGCTGTAGGATCTACTAATGAATATATTCCAGTAGGAATTTTTCCTTCAACAGCTTGACACATAAAATCCTTCATGACTGCATCAGGAGTCAAATATTGTTTAGCATGAACACATGGCAATGGGATCACCGATAACTTTTTTACAAGGCTCAATAGTTTACCCATCATGCCACCCATGTCATGTCCATATACCAATCCGAGTCGCACAACTATACCACCTGCTTCCAATATCTTTTTTTCAACATAAAGTTTTTCTTGTCCATAATGAGAAGAGCAACCTTCATAGCAACTCATTGTTGAAATAAAAATAAGTTGTTTGATACCTGCCTCAATGGCCTGTTGGATTAATTTTTTTGAGCCAATGACATTAGTCGTGAAGGGAGCTTTCTTGGAAGGAAGCGTCATCTCCCATGCCGCGTGTACTAGGGTCGTAGCGCTATCTATTTTTTCTTTTGGAAGATCTTGCAGAAAACGCCAAGACTCTCCTCTCTCATTGTTTAAGGTTTCAACACTCCATCCCTGAGCTTGCAATGCAGAAGATATCAGTTGTCCGACATAACCATAAGCTCCTGTAACAACTATTTTCATTGGTTCTCTTTGGTCAAACTACTCGCAATACGATGTGCATTAGCCATCACACTGTAGGTGATCGTGGTTGCTGGTATAGAAGGAAAAATAGAAGCATCCACAAGATGGAGGCGTTTATAGCCCCAAGGTCGCCCTAAGAGATCAGCTTCTCTCATGCTGGGATTGTTTGACATAGGAAATGAACCCCCTGAATGAAAACCTCGGCCCGCTTCACCCATGTAGAGGAGAGGGGAGAGTGGCACTCCTTTTAGTAGTGGAAATAGCGAGCCTACCTTACGCAGTACTTGAGCGACAAGTAATCGAGTTTTAGAATGCGCAAGAGGTGTGACATTAAGTTGATCAATGTTTTTGGATGACTTAGAGAGGACCATTTGAATTTTTGCAGAGTCATCTGAATGTAAATATCCTTGTACGACAAGGACCCTGGAAACTAGCTTTTCAAGGAACGACTGAGGCATCAATGATCGAAAAGTTTTTTGAAGCTTCTCGTAAATCAGATCATTATAGCTGTAAATTTGTAAATGAACGGGATGAGAGGCTTCGTGAACTTCGAAAAGTTCGATGAAAATTTGACTAAGAGTATGCATTTTTTCTCGCCTGACACCATCGTTCCCAAAAAAACGGAGTAAGGGAAAAAGAAAGTATTGACTGTCATTAGCGACCACAGGTTCATTATATCGATCTTGGCTACGAAGTACTATTGCTGTACTGGGAAGTAAGCCAGCAGCAAGAAAGACACGTTGAGCATGCTCTTCAAACATCTCACCATGAGTAGTTCTTCCTTTAATCACAATATCATCTCCGGTTTCTCTGATAGTTTCTACGATGCATTGATCAACATATTGGATGGCTCCAGAAGCACTCCAATATTTAATAAGCATAGAACTGTTAAAAATAACACCGTAAGGACAACCAGACATGCATAGTGTGCAATATTGGCACTTCGTCTGCGGCTCTAGTACTGAAGGTGTGAAGGCTAAACGTGAACGACCAAAAATAATACCCTCATGACGAAGTGGCTCGCGTGAATGTTGTAAATCTTTTAACAATGATTCAGCCTGAGTGCTCATGTTTAGGGAGTGAATATGAGACGCATAAAGTGGAAAATATCTTTCCAAATCATCGTGTGTAGCTGCTAGCCCAGTTAAATTGACAACAGCCTCATAATGTGGGGCTAATTCTTCAACATCAATGGGCCATGTTGCAATATCTGGAGCTCGATAAGGGAGCATCGCGCCCCCCCAAACATTACTGAAGCCTCCAAGAGCATACGAAGGAAGAGAGGCAACTTTTTTGCATGCATACTCCATTCCAAAAGAAGGAGTGCGATACGGAAAATTAGAACCAAAAGAAAGTTTAAGAGGGATGCCCCGGTAAGAAAGACTCTTATTTTGCGTCAGCCTAGAGATGTCGCTTGAACTCCATTGAGCCGGGGTTTGCGTTGCAAGAGAGCTTACTTGAGCGGTAGTGGTCTCATCAAGCCGATGACCAATATCAATGACACGAACTTTAATTCCTTGTTTGATGAATGGAGCAATGCAGGCAACTGCAGCCGGGCCACTACCAATAACACAAATCATGCCTTAAAGTGTTTTTTGAGAATCCAAAAAGACGCTAACCTTGGTACTTGCTAACGCGCGCAAATAAACCACCATATTGCCCAAGCCTTGCATAAAGTCGTTGGGAGAAAGCAATGCCAAGGTTCCTTCTGCTTGATCTAATAAATCATTAAACTTAGCCATAGTGGCTCTGAAAGCTCCTTGCTCCAAGAGGGTCTTGACAAGGGTTTGGCGATTCATCCCCTTATCATTAAGGAGAGCATGGTGCAGCATGGCTTGGTCTCCTTGTGTAGTAGCTTCAAACAACATCAAGATAGGAAGGGTGAATTTTCCTCCCGAGAGATCAGTCCCTAAGGTTTTACCAAAAGTTGCTTCATCACCAAGAAGGTCAATACAATCATCGAGGATTTGATAAGCAATACCCATGTGGTTGCCATATTGTTTTAAAGCAGTCATCACCTCGGCAGAGCAACCATTTAAAAGCCCTCCAAGTTCACAAGCTACTGCAAAAAGTGATCCGGTTTTCATCTCAATAATCCGGTAATAATTTTCTAGAGTCAGACTAAAATC
>CAIWMF010000176.1 GCA_903913785.1 uncultured Spartobacteria bacterium
GGGCTAGCCCGAATATTTCTTTTTTTGCTTTTTTATTTGGTATTTCGTTTTTGAAATTCAACAATCAAGGGTTCATTGTTTTCATTCCATCGCTCATCTATGTTGTCAAAATCCTCACAAAAATGATTCTTACCGTTTCTCAAATCCAAGAATTAGAACGTGCAGCCTTTCAAGAAGGCATTGAGCCAGCCAGCCTCATGGAAGAGGCAGGTGCAGGAATTGCACGTGTGATTGAGCAATTTTTTCTAGTTCCCAGAACGGCCATTATCTATTGTGGCAAAGGCCACAATGCGGGAGATGCCTTGGTTGCTGCACGCTTCTTAGCACGCAATGATTGGAAAATATTTGTTCGATTGGCATTTCCAAAAAATGAAATGGCACTGCTCTCAAGAGCACATTTAGAAGAATTAGAAGAACACTATGGTGCGCCCATTTCTGACATCATGCCATGGGAGCCTCAACACACGCCTCAAGGAGCATTGATCGTCCTGGATGGACTTTTAGGAATCGGGGCTAAGGGTGATCCCGCTCATCCCATTCAAGAGGCCATTGAGGAAATCAACATGCTCCGTTCTCAACGTGGCGCTTTTGTTGTTGGTATTGACCTTCCCTCAGGTCTTGATGGCACAACAGGAATTCCCTCTCCATGCTCTCTGCAGGCTGATCTCACGATAACTATTGGTGCTGCAAAGACTGGCCTTGTCGCTGACTCGGCTACAAATCAAGTAGGCCGATTAGCCGTCATTCCACTTTCTCAATTAAAAATCGGCCACGTGAGCAGCTCAGCGCTCATCCTTCCCGAAGGCTTAAAAAATTTACTTTCTCCGCGCTCCTTTAATGTGCATAAGGGATGCTTTGGTCATGTGGGTATTCTAGCTGGTTCACCTGGTCTACTTGGTGCTGCACGTCTTGCCTCTAGAGCTGCTCTGCACGCTGGAGCAGGTCTTGTGACCCTTTATGCACTCCCAGAAATATATGAAATGCTCGCAGTTTCCTCACCTCCTGAAGTGATGGTTAAACCGATCCAAAAATACTCAGATCTTTTTGAAGAACCATTGAGTGCCCTTGGTATTGGCCCGGGCCTTGGCTCTAAGCACCATCATGAAATTTTGGAGATTATTGAAAAAATCCCAGTACCCTGTTTGGTGGATGCTGATGCTCTCAATGCCTTAGCCTCTGATCCTTCACGATTACTTAAGTGCCCAAAACCTCGCTTACTCACCCCTCATCCTGGCGAGATGGAAAGACTCTTTCCTGCCAAAGAACGCTCTCGTGCTCATTGGGCAGAGGATTTTGTCGAGCAATATCCTGTCACCTTATTACTCAAAGGAGCCCGCACGCTTATTGCTCAATCCATGGAGCCTCTTCTATACAACACAACAGGTCATCCAGGCATGAGTAGTGGAGGGATGGGAGATGTCTTAACAGGGATCGCCACAGCATTATTAGCAGCAGGTCATTCCTGTCGCAATGCGGCCCAACTTGCAGCCTGGCTCTCTGGGAGAAGTGCAGAAATTGCCATCCATTCTTCTAGAGTCTCAGTAGAATCATTAGTTGCAAGCAGCGTGATCGATCATCTTGGCATGGCTTTTGAATCCATTAGAATTGGCACATTTTAGAAAAAAATAGATTTCCTCCATCTCATCCTCGCGAACTCGAGAAATCCGGTCAAACGCAGAAAGAGTATAGGCATTCCCGGCCTCCGCAGGTGATCAGTGTGAAATATGCGGGTTAACTCAAGGTCTTAGAAAATGAGCTCTTTTGTAAAAAGACATTGCGATCTAAGCCTGCGATCGCTACAAATATTCTCCTCTTTGTCCTGTGGTGTAATGGTAACACAGTGCCCTTTGGAGGCATTATTCATGGTTCGAGTCCATGCGGGACAGTTTTTCCATGCGGGATAGTTTTTTAAGCATTTACTAAAACTTCATACTCAGCGCAGCGAGGAAGTCGTGATCTGATGCAACTTTCTGCTCAACTCTCTCAAAAACAATTTCTCTCCTTGCAGATGCAGCAGGGACTTGAGCTCTTACACGCTCCCATCATGGAGCTAAGACGCTTAATTGCTTCAGAGCTCGTTGCTAATCCGGTTCTAGAGGAAGAGTTTTTTTTGGAACCAACGCTTCCCGAAAAAAATGACACTGCTAATTCTCACGAGGAAACACCTTGGTCAGAATTAGCCCTTCATACAGATCACACCGAGCGGAAACAGCAATTCCTTGAATCGCGCCCTTCTCATTTAACGCTTGCCGAAATTATTCAAGCACAGACAGCGTCATTTTTAGAAAAAGATCAGCCCATCATCAAAGCCATTGCCGGTAATTTAGATGAGTGGGGTTATTTTCGAACGAGTTGTTCAGAGTTAGCAGCATCTCTTCATGTGACGGAACAAGAAGTTGAAGTTGTTTTAGGAAAAATTCAACAACTCGATCCTCCTGGTGTGGCTGCTCGTGATTTAAAAGAGTGCCTCTTAATTCAATTGAAACATCAAGGCCGAGAAAACGGACTGGCTAGCAGGATTGTTAGCCATTATCTAGGTCAACTAGCACGGCATCATTATGAGGAAATTGCTCAACATGTACGCGTGCCCCTTTCCGAGGTGCTCAAGGAAGTCGCTATCATCACTGCATTAGAACCTCATCCAGGACGCCCGTATATGGGCTCGGAGGAACAGAGCATTGTACCTGATCTTATTGTTATTGAGGATGAGGGATCATTTGTCGTGCATCTCAATGATGAAGGACTACCTCGAATCAGGATTAATGATGATTACAAAGAGATGTTGGCATCGTACGCCCATAACAAAGAACTACGTGACTACCTGCGAGATAAAATCCGCCTTGGAAAATCATTTATCCATCACGTGGATCAACGTCAATCTACTTTAGTTGCAGTCGGACGTGAGATTGTGAATCTTCAAAATGATTTTTTTCGATATGGAACCTATGGCATGCATCCTATGACCATGGCGCAGGTAGCCAAGAACCTCAAGGTCCATATGACGACTATTAGTCGTGCTGTTGCTGGAAAAACCATTGACACACCACGAGGCATTTATTCCTTAAAATATTTTTTCACAAGTGGCATCGAACAAGAAAACGGGAAACAGATCAGCAGTGAAGCCATCAAAGCCTTGCTCAAAAAAATCATTGAAGAGGAATCAAAACAAAAACCCTTAAGCGATCAGAAAATCATGGCTCTTTTTAAGGACAAAGGAATTGATATTGCACGTCGCACCCTTGCACATTATCGAGAACAGCTGGGCATACTGCCTAAAAATTTGAGAAAAAGATAAAATTTGTTGTTCTCTACTTCCTTGCCTCGTTAAGATCCTCTATTGGATTGGGCGTATAGGGCAGAATTCATTGTATCAAAAAAACCCAGGAATTTTTCTCATGAAGCAACAAAATAAAAATAATCCCTCCCATAGTTCTGGATCTAGTGATTTCATTGCTGGCATTGTTGTTTTTTTAGTAGCACTTCCTCTTTCATTAGGAATTGCCTTAGCCTCGGGGGTGCCACTTTTTTCAGGCTTATTAGGGGGAATTGTTGGCGGTCTTGTTGTCGGTTCTTTAAGTGGTTCTTCGGTGAGTGTGAGTGGTCCTTCGGCTGCTCTTGCAGCGATGGTTGTTCAACAAATCATGCAGCTTCATTCTTTTGAAGCATTCTTATTAGCACTGTTTTTCGCAGGAGTTTTTCAAATTATTTTAGGCCTGTGCAGCTGTGGCTTTGTGGCAGAATTTTTTCCCTCAAGTGTGATTAAAGGTCTCCTGGCCGCGACAGGAATCTTAATTGTTCTTAAGCAAATTCCTCACCTTTTGGGTTATGATCCCATTCCATTTGGAGATGCCACTTTTTTGCAAAATGATGGAAAAAATACACTGAGTGAAATTATTTTTTCTTTTTGCCATGTGCAGATGGGATCGCTCGCTATAGGCATTACCTCCCTACTCTTTCTCTGCCTTTCTAAACGGATTGATTTTTTTCAAAAGAAATCTATTCCTACTCCGCTTTTAGTAGTTCTCATAGCTCTTGGGGTGAATTTACTGATGCGCAAATTCGGATGCGCATGGTCGATTAACAGCACGCATCTCGTGCATGTCCCTGAAGTCGTCGACATAAAATCTTTTCTTGGAGCATTAACCTTCCCAACTTGGAAACAGATTTTTTTTCCCCATATTTATCTTGCTGCGCTCATGATTGCTGTCAGTGCAAGTTTGGAAACATTACTCAATCTGGAAGCTGCTGACAAACTTGATCCCGAGCGACGCCTCAGTCCACCTAATCGAGAACTCATTGCTCAAGGAGCAGGCAACATGCTCTTAGGGTGTATTGGCGGAATTCCCATCACAAGCGCCATTGTTCGCACAAGTGCAAACATTAATGCGGGAGGCCGATCACGCATCTCCACTATTGTGCATGGGGTACTTCTGTTTGGATGCGTCCTATGCCTTCCCAAGTGGCTTAATGAAATTCCTCTATCGGCACTAGCAGCGATTCTGAGTCTTGTAGGAGCACAACTTGCTAGACCGAAGCTTTTTCTTAGCATGTGGAAGGAGGGAGCTAGTCAATTCATTCCCTTTATCACAACTATTCTTGCCATTATATTTTCGAATCTGCTTTTAGGAATTTTCATTGGCCTGGGTGTGGGTCTGCTTTTTGTACTCCACAGCAGCTTGCGCTCTCCTATTCAAGAAATCTTAGAACGACATTCTTCCGGAGATGTTTTGCGTCTCGTGTTACCGAGCCAAGTCAGTTTTTTAAACAGACCTTTCCTGATGAAAGCTCTCGATCGGGTGGTTCCTAAGAGCCACCTTCTCATTGATGCTCACACAACCGACTACATTCATCCAGATATACTGAGTCTTATTCATGATTATGTGCACGAAAAAGCAAAGATTCGTAATATTACCGTGAGCCTTATTGGTTTTAAAACAAAATACCGGCATTGGAAGAACGCGATTCGATTTATTGATTATGCCTCACGTGAAGTTCAATCGAAACTTCAACCTGCTGATGTGCTTGAAATTTTACGAGACGGGAATCAGCGTTTTTGCGACTCACGACCATTATTACGGGATTATCAACGCCAGATTCAAAAGACTAGTAGAGCTCAATATCCTATGGGGGTTATTTTAAGCTGCATTGACAGCCGTGCTCCTGTAGAAATTATTTTTGATGCTGGCTTAGGGGATTTTTTTAGTATTCGTATTGCAGGGAATGCTGCTCACGAAAAGGAATTAGCAAGTATGGAATATGCCTGCCTGGTTGCGGGTGCCAAATTAATTGTTGTCCTTGGCCATTCTTCCTGCGGAGCAGTGAGTGCTGCTGTTGATTTTTATCAATCAGAAATTTCGGCTAATCATGCAACCGGATGCAACCACCTGGAAGGACTACTTGAAGAGATTCAAAAGTCTATTAATCCGCATACCTTTTCACCCGACATATTGAAGTCCGCTAATATTCGTAGTGACTACATTAATGATGTGGCCAAGTCTCATGTACAAAAAACAATGAAACTTATTTACGAAAAAAGCCCTTCTCTTGCTCATGCATTAGATGAAAAAAAGATTGATATTATTGGCGCTTTTTATGATGTGGCGACAGGAAGGGTCGAGTTTTTTGAAAAGCATCAGGGCGATATTTGATGCATATCGGCCTGCAAACCATCCAGGCAGAGCAGCCCGAATATTTCATAGCAACGGCATGATACTCTTCTAAAATAGATTTTACCTTTCAGTATTTATTATTTAGCATTTCTGATTCATGGCCCTTTCCAAAATAGATCCCTCTCTTCATCAATCTAAAAAGCCTGATTGGATTAAAGTACGACTACCCTCGAATCCTCTCTTTTTCTCCACAAAAGCACTGATTTCTGATTTACGTCTTCATACTGTTTGTGAAAGTGCTCAATGCCCCAATCGTTGGGAATGTTGGAGTGGAGGAACAGCGACTTTTATGATTGCCGGAGACCGCTGCACACGCGCTTGTGGGTTCTGTGCAGTGAGCACTGCCAAACCTCTGGCCCTTGAAGAAGATGAACCAGAACGCGTAGCAGAGGCTATTTCGCGGATGAAGCTCAAGCATGTCGTCATTACTGCTGTAGCACGTGATGATCTAAAGGATGGAGGGGCTCTTCATTTTGCAAAGACTATTGAGGCTATTCGTCTCATGGATCCAACCATCACTATTGAAATTTTAACACCTGATTTTAATGGCAAAGAAGAGTCACTGCAAATCGTGATCAATGCCCAACCCGATATCTTTAATCACAATCTTGAAACCGTAGAACGCTTAACCCCACTGGTGCGCTCACGTGCAAAATATCGGTTATCACTTGATTTTTTAAAACATGCTCGCAAACTCAGTGAACTTGCAGGAATGAAGATGGCCACGAAGAGTGGGCTCATGCTCGGCCTTGGCGAAAGCGAATCAGAAATTTTTCAAGCCATGGATGACCTGCGAGAGGCTGATGTGAGCGTTTTAACACTTGGCCAATACTTGCGTCCTACTGCCGAACATCTCCCCGTTATTGAGTATATCACTCCAGAAACATTCGACCTTTATGGAGAAATTGCGCGTCGTAAAGGATTTACTTTTGTTGCCAGTGGACCACTAGTACGAAGCTCGTACCATGCCTCTGACTTTAGCGTAAAAACCCTCTAGCACCCCTCTAGCGCATGGTATCCTTTGGCATAAGCCTTAGAGAAACAAGCACCATTTTTTGGATCGGAAAATTGTTACTATTTGTGGGGGAAGTGCTCATTTTTTCTAACAAGTCCATACCTTCGATGACTTGTCCAAACACAGTATATTGCCCATTAAGCTGCGGCATGGGCTCCAAACAAATATAGAACTGACTCCCATTAGAAGCACGGAGGGGATTGATATTGTCAGGCAAGCGTGCAGCAGCGACAGCCCCCTTAAGGTGAGCACGTTTTATTTCTGCAGGAATAGTATATCCCGGACCACCAGTACCAGAATTATCATGTTCGCGATAGCGTGAATGAGGATCACCTGTTTGAATGAGAGAGTGAGCAAAAAGACGATAAAAAAGCAGACCATCATAGTAATGACGCTCTACTAAATCTTGGAAATTATGGACTGTTTGAGGCGCCGCATGTTCATCTAGTGAGATAACGACGCGTTGAAGGTCTTTTTCTCGGCCAATACGAATCAGCATGACCGCCATAGTGGATCTCCTTGAGGAAGCATGAGGGGTCACGCAGCCACTAAGAATGAGAACGAGGGCGCAAAAAAAGAGAGAGAAATAAAAACGCATATTTATTACAACGGAGAAAGACTATTCCTAATGGCGATACTACTCTCCCTTCCAGAGTCAATATCTCTAGCAACAAGGGGTGAAATATCTTCAGTCCCTCGACGCAAATAGCCAAGCGCAATAGATTGCTTAGAATCATACTGAATAGCAGCACTGGTAATTTTGCCTAGAGATCTTTCGGAATCCTCTAATGAATAAATGTTCATATTCGCTGTGATTTCATCTTTGGAAATAAAACCATAAAGCAAACGATTGACATGGCCCACACTTTTTAAACGAGAAATAAC
>CAIWMF010000177.1 GCA_903913785.1 uncultured Spartobacteria bacterium
TAATGAGTTAAATGACGCTGATTCAATCAATAAAAATAATACCCGTATCACTCGTTTTCTCCATGCTGCAATAGATTATAGATTAGGACATAAAAATACTGCTGACGCTTTCTATGCACAAGGCTATGATGTCCAGTGATAATATCCGTTTGATTAAGTAACAATTTTTACAGAAAAATTGGTGCTTCACTCCTTAAGCTTATGCCAAGGCAGGCATTCCATGACAAAGAATCATGTTGTTACCACCTTCAAAAGCACGACGCATTTTTGAAAGTGCGGAGTTTTGCAGCTGACGAATGCGTTCACGTGTCACCCCCATTTTTTCTCCTACTTCCTCTAGGGTGATTGGCTCTGATCCATCTAGACCAAATCGGCTATTGAGAATTGCGCGTTCACGCTCATTGAGTTGAGCTAGAAGGTCGATGAGCTCACCATGCATGTCCTTGTCATTAAGTTGATCGAAAGGATTAACAGCTAATTCATCGCTAATAATTTCAGATAATTCGGTGCATCCATCATCTCCTAAGGGAGCATCTAATGAGGTAGGGCGCACTGCAGACATTCTTAATTGAGCTACTTTAGAAGGAAGCATCCCTACTTCCTCTGCAATTTCTTCATTGGTCGCATCGCGTCCAAGGGTCTCGGCTAAACCATCACCAACGCGACGGATCTTTGAAAGCTTCTCTACAAGATGAATAGGAAGGCGTATTGTTTTACTTTGATTAGCCAGAGCTCGCTTAATGGATTGCCTAATCCACCATGAGCCATAAGTACTTAATTTCCCTCCCTTGATGGGATCAAAACGCTTCACCGCTTTCATAAGCCCAATATTCCCTTCAGAGATAAGATCTAAGAGGGGCAAACCATAATTTGCAAATTCACGTGCAATTTTGACCACAAGTCGTAGATTGGCACGGACCATTTCTGTATAAGCAGCCTTATCACCCTGCTGAATTAAGACTGCTAATTCCATTTCTCGTTGCGGTGAAATCAGCGGATAGCGAGATATTTCTTGAAGATATTTTTGCAAACTAGGGTCGGAATTTTCAGAGGAATAATTCATAAAAGTGGTTTAAGGTTGGTATGCTAGAATTCTCTGATTTTATACTGATCATCATGGAGGTTAGACGATTTCCTAAGGAATATTTAGGACTAGCAAGCACCTGCTAAGGTTATTTACGCTTTATCACACAGATTGTGAGCAGGGAAGATCTGAGTGGGTTCTTTTATTGGACAATGGAAAGTTAAAATTCGTTCAAGTTTTTTCACTTAAACTTTAAAAGCAAAATTCATATGAAGTAACTTGCAGGGATTAAACTCAGGTGAGTTACCATGGCTTTGTAGATGATTCTCTAGAGCTAAGGCATGTGTAGAATGTGTTGTTTTTGCTGCAAGAGATGGCTCCTCAATGTTCTGCGCAAAAGCAATCTCCTCATTCTCCTCTTCTTGAGAATAATGAAAAAAATCTGCACCATAGATAGGTGTAACTTGATCTAATGAATGTTCAGGTGGGATCGGAGTAATGGGGATAGACACGCCACATTGGACATGAGAAAGATGATTTCGTTCATTTTTAATATTTAGATTTTGACTGGCATAGTACCTCTCTGATAGATCCTTCCGGTCGCATGTTAACAAAACTTTTTTCTGCAGCTGTTATCGGAATTGATGCTACGCAAGTGGAGATTGAAATCCATACAGGTGGATCTGGAGATCCCTCAATTATTGTGGTCGGCTTACCTGATGCGATTGTTAGGGAGAGCAAAGATCGCGTCATTGCAGCCATTAGCAATAGCGGCTATAAGTGGCCGCGTACGCGCACAACAGTAAACCTCGCTCCTGCAGATATTAAAAAACAGGGACCTAACTTTGATCTGCCAATAGCACTAGGGATGATCGCACTAGCAGAACTTGCCGTGCTTCCCAGGCTGCATCGCTGCTACATAGCTGGAGAGCTTGCATTAACTGGGGAAGTGCGACCCATCAAGGGGGCCTTACCCCTGACCTTAGAGGCCCGCGCACGTGGTAAAAAAGCAGTCCTTCTCCCTCTAGCCAATACGCGTGAAGCCGCCGTTGTGGAAGGAATTGAAGTCTATGGCATCCGGACTTTACGCGAAGCCTACGAATTTCTTTCCATGAAACAAGAGCTCGCTGCAGAAAAAGAAAATCACACTACCTTACTAGAAGAACAACTCTCATTTGAAATCGATTTTAGTGAGGTTAAGGGCCAACATCAGGTCAAGCGTGCTGTTGAAGTCGCCGTTGCAGGTGGCCATAACATTCTCCTTATTGGCCCTCCAGGATCAGGTAAATCCATGCTAGCTCGTCGTATTCCCTCTATCATGCCGCCACTCTTACTTGAGGAAGCTTTAGAAACAACGAAGATTCATAGCGTCTGTGGTCTCCTGGATCTGGGTAGACCGATGATTAGCCAACGCCCTTTTCGCGATCCTCACCATACGATTTCTGATGTAGGACTCTTAGGTGGCTCGGCTAATATTACACCCGGAGAGATTAGCATTGCTCATCATGGAGTTCTTTTTTTAGATGAGCTTCCAGAATTCCAACGATCTACACTCGAGGTATTACGCCAGCCTTTGGAAGATGGAAAAGTAACTATTTCACGTGCAGCAGGCACCATGACCTTTCCTGCGATGTTCATGCTTGTCGCCGCTATGAATCCATGCCCATGTGGTTATTATGGTGATTTAAAACGTGAATGCCGTTGTACACCCCCTCAACGAGAACGTTATCGTCAACGTATTTCAGGTCCTTTGCTTGACCGTATTGATCTCCACGTAGAGGCTCCTGCAATCGAGTACAAAGAACTTACTGACACAAAGCTCGGAGAATGCTCTCAAGAGATTCGTCAACGTATTATCAATGCACGTAAAATTCAACGAGAGCGATATCAAGAATCCTCAAAAACAAGTTGTAACGCGCGCATGAATCCTAGAGAGCTTCGCAAGTATTGCAAACTAACTGGAGAAGGAGACGAGCTTTTAAAAAAAGCCATCAATGATTTGAATTTTAGCGCTCGGGCTTATGACCGTATTTTGAAAGTTGCTCGAACAATTGCGGACCTTGCCAAGGCTGAAAATATCGAAAAAGAATATTTGTTAGAGGCTCTGAGTTATCGAAGTTTGGATCGGCAGCTCTGGAGATAAGCTAATACGTATGCCATGCGCTAACCCGCATATTTCATGCTCATCGTGACGAGGAGGCAGCGAAGACTTGATGGGGTAAGGCAAGAATATCATCCCTCTTGATACATATCCTCTTTGCCCACTCGATGAGGACTCTCAAGAGATCCTTTTGATTTGAGTTGTGGAAAAAGAATCACATCTCTAATAGAGCTTGCTCCCGTTAACATCATGACTAGACGATCAATACCAATACCAATACCACCTGCAGGAGGCATGCCATATTCGAGTGCCTCTAGAAAATCTTCATCCAGACATTGCTGTTCTCCTCCAGCTTGGTCTTCTAAACGCTGACGCTGAAGATCAGGGTCATTGAGCTCGGAGTAACCAGGAGAAATTTCCTGACCATTGATAATGAGTTCATAAACATCAACAGTAGAAGGATCCTGATCACTGAGTTTGGCAAGAGGAACAAGCTCTTTGGGAACATGGAGTACAAAACAAGGATCAATTAACTTTTCTTCTACTAATTTCTCAAAAACATGTTGTGTGATTTCAAATTCCACTTGGCAATGTGAAATATCCAGTCGCAGTGCAGCACAACGCTCACGCTTTCCTGCAAGATCGAGTGAAAACCAACCCGGTGCCGCTGCTTCAACAAGTTCTTGATAAGAGGCACGACGCCATGGCCGTGCAAGGTTGATAGTGCGACTCACTTCTCCATCCTTGTTGCGATGCTCTATGAGGCTCCCGACACCGATATGTTGAGCAAGAGCACAAATCATCTCTTCAACTAAGTGAGACATTTGCTCGCAATTTGCAAAAGCAGAGTAGGCCTCGAGCATGGTAAACTCAGGATTGTGTCGACGTGAGATACCTTCATTACGAAAGTTTCTATTGAGTTCAAAAACTTTAGGAAAACCAGCTACAAGGAGTCGCTTTAAATAAAGCTCTGGTGCTATGCGTAGAAAAAGATCTCGGCCCAAGGCGTTGTGATGCGTTATGAATGGCTCTGCGGCGGCTCCCCCAGGTATCGCTTGCATCATGGGAGTTTCTACTTCAGAAAATCCGCGTGCTTCTAAAAAGCGCCTGATTTCACGAACAATCTCAATTCGCTGTTGAAAAATAGTACGCGATGCATCATTGGCAATGAGATCAAGATATCTTTGGCGATAACAAATTTCAGCATCTTGGACCCCGTGCCACTTGTCAGGAAGAGGCCGCAGCCCTTTGCTTAAGAAAACAAGATGTGAAGCACGAATGCTGTTTTCGCCACTTTTAGTCGTAAAATAGATTCCCTCAACTCCTATAAAATCACCAATATCAACCAGAGCAAGTGCTTGAGCACCTTTTTCATCTAGTTCCTTGATGTTGAGATAAATTTGTATTCTTCCCCCAATATCAGAAAGATCCAGGAAGCGACTCTTTCCCATATCACGATAGGCAGTCACACGACCAGCAATGGAGATAGGAGATCCATCCTGGAAGGCAGCTCTGATCTGAGTAATGCTTCCTGAAGTTTGAAAAGCTTGACCAAAGGGATCAATACCGTGATCTCGAAGTGCTTTGAGTTTTTGGCGACGAATAGTAATGAGCTCGCTAATGGGTGTGTTATCCATGAATAATGAGTAATGAAGAGTGAAGAAAGTAGCGATGAGTTAGATTGCTGGCAAGTCACGAGTCTGCCGTAAAAATGATAGGCATTGAAATTTTTCTATTCTCTTTGCAACTTTTTTCTGTAGTGTTTGACGTCATTCATTGCTCGGATGGCGAAATTGGCAGACGCGCTAGACTTAGGATCTAGTGGAGCGATCCATGGGGGTTCGAGTCCCCCTCCGAGCAGTTTCTTCTTTTGTGCGAGCGCTTTTCTGAGCAGCATGAATTTTCTTTAAAAGGGAGGGGTGTCCTTTCAACTCGCGTGTCAGGACCTCAATGGCAACCAGTGTTGCAGGGCTCATGTAGTGCTCCATTCCCTCAATATCATGCTCTCTCACCTCAGAAGGAATCCCCAAAAGGGTAAAAAAATCAGTCAGGAGTTGATGGCTTTCTACAATGCGACGAGCAACTGCGGTGCCCTCATCGGTTAAAATAAGACCACGATATTTTTCGTAATGAATGAGACCTTCTTCATCAAGGCGTCGCAACATATTGGTGACACTCGGCTGTGAAATATTTAAGCTCGCGGCAATATCAATGACGCGCGCATAGCCTTTTGTCGTCATAAGCTCAAGAATTCTTTCAAGATAGTCCTCCACAGCGGCAGAAGAGCTTGGTATTGGGTTCATAAAACTTCGCAGTATCTCTTTGCCAAGGGCAAAGGAAAAGAACTTTTTTTAAAAGGCTATCGAGAATGACCATGCAGATGCTATGCATGAATTCTGTATGAATTTATGGAGACTTATTTCTTTAAAAAATAAAATTAGCTTTGCCTAATCTTTTTGATAATCTTTTCCACATGTCATGGTTTTCTTGCTTTAAAAAAATTTCTTTTTTCTCCTGCACTCGCTCAGAGCAAGAAATTCTTCCTGACTCGCATCGTTCTGTGCGTATCCCCTCTGAGCAAAGCTTTTGGAAAAAACTTTTTGCGTTTAGCGGTCCGGGATTTCTCATTGCCGTTGGGTATATGGATCCTGGAAATTGGGCCACGGATCTCGCTGCAGGATCTCAATTTAACTATTCACTGCTTTGCGTGATTCTGATTTCCAATGTGATGGCCATGTTATTGCAAACGCTTTCCTTGAAATTAGGGATTGTTACAGAACGAGATCTTGCCCAGATGTGCCGTTATCACTACAGGCCGAGCGTGAATTACATGCTTTGGATTTTTTGTGAACTAGCAATTATTGCCTGTGATTTAGCAGAGATTATTGGTTCGGCTATTGCATTAAATCTTCTTTTTCATATTCCTATCCTCTGGGGAGTCTGTATTACGGCACTCGATGTCTTTGTTCTACTGTTTCTCCAACACAAGGGCTTTCGTTATTTAGAAGCACTTATCACAACCTTAATTGGAGTGATTGGCATCTGCTTTGGATTAGAAATTTTCTTTTCTCGTCCAAACTTAGCTTCTATTACAGCTGGGTTTGTGCCGCACTTAGAAATCATGACGCATCCTGGTATGCTCTACATAGCAATTGGAATTTTAGGTGCTACAGTTATGCCCCATAATCTCTATTTGCACTCCTCCATTGTACAAACACGCTCCTATCCATTGAATGCAGTGGGAAAACGCGAAGCCATTCGTTTTGCAAGTATTGATTCAAATATTGCTCTTTTTTTAGCAATGTTTATTAATGCAGCCATTCTTATTGTCGCGGCAGCAACTTTTTTTAAAGGGGGTCGTAAGGATATTGCTGAAATTGAAGATGCCTATAAGCTTCTCTCGCCGATGCTTGGTGTCACGGGTGCTAGCACACTCTTTGCTATTGCACTCCTAGCCGCCGGTCAAAATAGTACGCTAACAGGTACGATGGCTGGTCAGATTGTGATGGAAGGATTTCTAGAGATGAGAATGAAGCCATGGGTACGACGCCTTATGACTCGATCATTAGCTCTTGTTCCCACGCTTGTGGTTGTTTGGTACATGGGAGAACGAGGTATGAATCAACTCCTCTTGGCCAGTCAGGTCGTGCTCAGTATGCAACTTAGTTTTGCAGTGATTCCTCTAGTAACCTTCACTTCGGATAGAAAGAAAATGGGACTCTTCGTCAACTCTTTCAGCATGAAAATAGTAGCTTGGAGTGTTGCCTTAGTGATTCTTGTGCTCAATGGGTGGCTTCTTATGATGACTATTGCATCGTGGTTATAATCAATTTTTTCACACTCTGTCTTTTATGCAAACAGGAGTATTTTTTGGAATTTATTCGCATACAGGGCACCATTACCTACTATTGGCACGCCAAGATTAGATGCAACGTTGCTGTGGGTGCTCTTATACGAATCATAAAGACGACTATCTATTAATGGACCTTATTTTTTATCGCCAGCAGTCTATCTTCCAAAGAGTCGCATGACTAGGGCATCTTCCAGTACATCCTCTCTTGAGATTCCAGAAAAATGGGAGGACTATGAATTACTTGATTCTGGTGATGGTATGAAACGCGAACGATGGGGGGATCACATTCTTATTCGGCCAGAAATAACAGCATCCTGGCGGCGCAGCAACCTGAGTGAATGGGAACAATGGAATGGTTGGTTTCAATCCAATGGCAACAATCATCATGGGTGTTGGAAATGGAAAGATTCTCCGCCAAGTCCTTGGATGCTACATTACAAAAATCTTCGATTTGTGATTCGTCCCACAAGTTCTAAACAAGTAGGTCTCTTTCCAGAGCAGGCCGTTAATTGGGATTGGTGTAGAGAAAAAATAGGTACCGCCAAACGCCCCATTAAACTCCTCAATCTTTTTGGTTACACGGGAGCAGCTTCGATCGTTGCGGCAGCGGCAGGAGCTTCTGTATGTCACGTTGATGCTTCTAAAGCCATGGTTAGTTGGTGCGCTAAGAATGCAGAGATTTCTAATTCTCAGAGCTCTCACAAACAACTATCCATTCGTTTCATTGTCGATGATTGTCACACATTTATTGCCCGTGAACTACGACGTGAAAATCGCTATGATGCGATTATTTTAGATCCCCCTTGCTTTGGTCGTGCTCTTAAGACTGAGATTTGGAGGATTGAAGATCAACTCCTCTCACTTTTAGAGACATGTAAAAACCTCCTGAGCCATCAACCTCTTTTCCTTATGATGACCTCCTATTCTTCGGGAATGCCTCATGTCAAAGAACTCTTAAAAAATATTTTTGGAGAAGGTAAGCATTCTAACATTTCAGAAGTCTCTCTTGCACTTCGAGGAAGTCGTGATGACAAGATCATTCCTTGTGGAGTCACTGGGCGTTGGGAAACAAAAAAGCAATAAACTTCTTGCGCAAGCCTGCTGCTGCTTATCAATTACTCTCTTGCTTTCAACATGATCATCTAACCCGGATATTTCATACTGATCGTGACGAGGAGACGGCGAAGGCTGATGGGGTAAGGCAGACGAACATTTTGACGCCGGGCTGTATGTGTACATACTCTCCAAGTCACAATGTGAGTCTAACGCAGGATCCATCTGCCTTCCCGGTCTCCGCAGGTGATCGGTGTGAAATATCCGGGCTAAGACTCCTCGCGTAAATTGTGTACTCAAAACAACGCTTTATACACTGCGTTTCTACGCTTACGGATCGTTACAGTCATATAGTGTATTACTCAGGAAGTCTTTCCCTCTCCATTTTGTCCAGCAGACACCGACCTGTGAACATCATCAAGGCCAGCAGTCTCATGTTCACTAAACTTGCTTTCAGTATCAATCTTTGAGATGATCGGGGATCACATTTACGGCAAAACAACTATTTTATCCTATGAGCCCACAAGAACCGATGCACAATCTATCAGACAAGTTAGAAAGCAGCCAAGCGCATGCAAAGAAAGCACTCGATACGACAACAGCTGCAGCACGTGAAATAGCGGACTCTGCACGTGTTATTGCACACTCTGCATACTGTGAAAGTAAAGATGAGCTCTCTGCTGCCGCGCGCGATGTCAAGCATGTAGCCTCTGCTACCTATGCTTCCTTTGCCGACCAAACATCCGCTGTGACCAATAAGTGGTGTGAACGAGCTTCAGAAATAGAGGAAGAGCTCATTGAACATGTCCGTGAAAAACCTCTCCAAGCAATTGGACTTGCTTTTGGAATCGGATTTTTTCTTGCGATTATACTCAATAGAAAATAATCAACGCTCATTAACTGATCTCTCTACTTCCAATTGTTTTCTGACCTTCATCCTGCTTGCATGCACAACAGAAGCGATGACAACGCGTCTAGCACCAAAAACATCAGTAAGCAAACCCAAAGTTTCATGCGTGATGAAGTATATCTTTAGATAGCGCTCGGTCTTCAGCCTTGCTCTTTCTAAAAATCCTTACGTTCTTTCATGTTATTTCAAAGTAATTTGATTATAACAACTCTGATCTACGTATCTCCTGAGGCAGAATTTAGAGAAAGATATGCTTTAAGCGAGTCCTGTTTTCATAATCCGTGCCGCCTGTTTTGATTTTTAAGTGTGATCTTGGTGCTTCACCACCTTCTACCATTCTACTAGCTTGGAAATAATTCCCATGAATTCCTCTTACGATTCTTGTCCTTCAGCTCGAAATACGAATATTGCTAAACGCTTTCTAGGGCTCCTTACGCAGCTTGTCCAGCATGGTCTAGCACTTTTTTCATTAGCATCACTCGAAGCTCAAGATGTGCTTAAACAAATATTTTGCTCTCTCGTTCTTTTAGTGGCAATCATTGCTGCTCTGCTGATTGCGTATTTCAGCCTTTTAGCGACCATCATGATCAGCGCCGTGCATCAATTCAATTGCTCCTGGAGTCTTGTTTTAGGAATGATTGCCCTGATTCATTTTTTTGCTGCTCTGGTTTTTTTAATACTCCTTCGTCGCTGCTATGCTTCATCATTACCTTTTGAAAAAACAATATTAGAAATAAAATATGATCTTCAAGCCTTCTCCTCAAACTCTTTAAGCGATGCAAACAATTTCTGATTTACAGCACAAACTACAACAAAGCAGATCTAAGATTGCAGATGAGTACCTTTCATTAAGTGAGTCACTTAATGTTACAAAGCGTATTGAATATGTGATCCGGAAGAATCCATTGTCCTGGATAAGTACTTTTTTTCTTGTAGGGGCCTCACTTCCTTGGTGTTTAAAAAAAATGACTCTCAGAAATCCTCAAAAGCTTCAGGTTCTTCCCTCTGAGGAAAAAGCAAAAAATTCCTCTGCTTTTTCTAGAGGTCTCTTCTTAGCAGTTTCTCTGCTGCAAGATAAGACGGTACGCTCAGGTCTCTTTTCAGCAGTTAGTTTGCTAACTCCCTTGGCATATGAAGCTATTGCGCGCTATAGAGATCGTGATAAAGGCAAAGAAAATCTATCCACGTGATCAAGATCAAGAGTGATGATTGGGGATATGAAACCTAATAACCTACACGATCAGGGGAAATGGCTCTTAATTGATGCTAGTAATTCTACCTCAAAATTAGCACTCTCTAGCCCTAAGCGTTTGGGTGCTACTTATCGGATTCCGACACAATCTTTAAGTCATGCTACACTTACTGAGGCTCTTAAAGATTCGACCATAGAACGTGTTGTGATAGCCTCTGTGGTTCCAAAAGCGACTGATCTGCTCTCTTCTTTTTTTAGATCACGAGAAATTCCTTTTCTTTCCATTGATGCAAGTATGGAGCTAGGCATCACGATTCGCTATCCAGAACCTGCCTCCATAGGTCCTGATCGTCTAGCTAATGTCGTTGCATCGAATACGCTTTACGGTTTTCCTGCCATTGTTGTTGATTTTGGTACAGCAATCACCTTTGACATTATTAGTCCTCAAGGTTCTTATCTTGGAGGCATTATTGCTCCTGGGCTTAAAACAGGAGCGGATGCTCTACATGAGCGCACAGCACTTCTGCCACAAACACTCCCAGCTCCCATTCGGCGTGCTGTAGGAAGAAGCACTCTCACAGCTATTCATTCCGGACTGCTTTTAGGAGCGCGCGGTCTTGTTCGAGAAGTTGTTACACGAGTCACTAAAGAAAATTTTTTCAATCAAAGACCCATTCTTATTGCTACTGGAACAGATGCAAAATTAGTAGCACAAGGAGCCAAGCTCTTTGATCATGTCAACACATCACTGACTCTTGAGGGCTTACGCGAAATAGGCTGTCGTACTTCTTAAAAAATAGCAGCAAAGCATTCTGCCTGTACCCGCCTCTCTTTAGGCTGTAGAATACTTAGAATGTCTATCACTCCCTTCGTACATCTTCATCTTCATAGTGAATATTCCATGCTTGATGGAGCTATTCGTATCGATGATCTCATCACGAAAGCGCTGGAATTTAACATGCCAGCCGTTGCACTTACCGATCATGGTAATCTTTTTGGGGCGATTGAATTTTATCAAAAAGCGACTGCTCGTGGCATTAAACCTATTATTGGATGTGAAATTTATGTTGCTCCTGGATCGATGCATGAAAAAAAAAGCAGCAATCGCGGAAAAGAAAGTGCTTATCATTTGACCCTCCTAGCTACCAATGAAATCGGATATCACAATCTTATCAAGCTAAGCACGGCTGCACATTTGGAAGGTTTTTACTACAAGCCACGCGTAGATAAAAAGCTCCTCGCCCAGCACGCTGAAGGTCTTATTGCCCTCAGTGGTTGTTTAAAAGGGGAAATTAATGTTGCTCTTACAAATGGAGATATGGATAAGGCCAAAAGTCTCACGCAGGAATATCGTCAGATTTTTGGAAAAGAAAATTTCTTCATCGAACTCAGCGATCATGGTATTGAAGCACAGCGTCGTAATCGAGGTCCTTTGATAGCCCTTGCCAAGGAATTTGAATTAGGACTTGTGGCTACCAATGATGTCCATTTTCTTGAGCGCTCTCATCATGAAGCACACGATGTGATGATTTGTATTGGAACTGGAGCCATGGTCGCTGATGAAAAGAGAATGCATTATGTGCCAGAACTTTATTTTAAATCGGCAGAGGAGATGGAAGCTCTCTTTATAGATTGCCCTGAGGCCATTGAAAACACGCTTCATATTGCAGAGCGTTGCAACCTGATCATTGAGTTTGGCCATTCCAAGTATCCAGATTACAAACCACCTGCAGGGAAAACACGAGAAAGCTACCTGCATGAGCTTTGTGAAGCAGGACTCCAAGAACGCTATCAAGAGCGTTCTCAAGATGATTTAGAGCTTCGTCAGCGCCTTGACTATGAACTCTCTATCCTCTCGAAGACTGGTTTTGTGAGTTATTTCCTTATTGTTTGGGATTTTATTGATTATGCAAAACAACAAGGAATTCCTGTTGGCCCAGGTCGTGGATCTGCAGCAGGATCACTGGTGGCTTATGTTCTTGGTATTACTGATTTAGATCCCTTGCGCTATGGACTTATTTTTGAACGCTTTCTTAATCCTGATCGCATCAGTCCACCGGATATTGATATTGATTTTTGTCAAAATCGCCGTGGTGAAGTCATCGATTATGTTCGTCAGAAATATGGGGAACGTTCTGTTTCTCAAATCATCACCTTTGGCACCATGGGTCCAAAGAGTGTTGTCCGCGATGTCGGCCGTGTCTTGGGGTGGAGCTATGGTGATGCAGATCGGATTGCAAAAATGATTCCTAACGAACTCAATATCACCCTCAATGGTTTGGATAAAAATGGAAAACATGAAGCAGGGGCGATTGATAAAAATGCTGATCTCAAAAAAGCCGTTATGGAAGAACAAGCTACCAGCCAGCTCTGGAACTATGCTACTCTCTTAGAAGGACTCACCCGCAATACAGGTGTGCATGCGGCTGGAATCGTGATTGCTGATCGTGATTTATCTGACTATATCCCCCTCACGCGGGGTAATGATGGCGGGATTGTGAGCCAATATTCGATGGCTCCCCTGACGGATTTAGGACTGCTAAAAATGGATTTTTTGGGGCTCACCACCCTGACTGTTATGAGTGATGCGATCAAACTCATTCATCAAAAACAACCTCATTTTTCTTTGGAAAAAATTCCCATGGATGATCCGGCAACATTTGCACTTCTCAATCGTGGTGAATCCGTTGGTGTCTTCCAACTGGAATCAGGAGGGATGACTGGTGTGGCCAAGCGTCTTCAGATAGATCGCTTTGAAGATCTTATTGCTTTGATCGCTCTCTACCGGCCTGGTCCTATGCAATTCATTGATGAATACATTGAACGCAAAAAAGGAACGAAAAAAATCAGCTACGCTCACCCCCTCTTAGAAAAAATCTGCGCTGAAACCTACGGAATCATCGTTTATCAAGAACAGGTCCAACAAGCCGCTAATGCACTGGCGGGCTACACTCTGGGACAAGCAGATCTCTTGCGCCGTGCCATGGGAAAAAAAGATAAGGAGAAAATGGCCAAGGAGCGTCTGACCTTTGTAGAAGGATGCAAAAAACTCAACCAGATTCCTGCAAAACAGGCACATGCTATTTTTGACTTTTTAGAAAAATTTGCAGAATACGGTTTTAATAAAAGCCATAGTGCTGCTTATGCGCTCATTTCCTATCAGACAGCCTACCTCAAAGCAAACCACACGATTGAATTCATGGCTGGTCTGCTTAGTAACGCAGTGAATAATACGGATAAAATCACCACTTTTGTTGCTGACTGCGCTCGGATGGACATTTCTATTCTGCCTCCTGATATTAATAAAAGCGGTCTGACTTTTCTGCCAGAAGAAGAAGGCGGAGAACGTTGTATTCGATTTGGTCTCTCTGCTATTAAAAATGTAGGAGCGGCTCCAATGAGTGCTGCAATCAAAGAGCGAGAAGAAAATGGCCCCTTTAAATCAATGGAAGATTTTGGGGCACGTCTTGATGCACGTAGTGTTAACAAAAAGATTCTTGAAAGTTTAGTCAAGGCTGGTGCATTTGATTTTGAAGGTCGCCACCGTGCTGAGCTCTTTGCCTCTATTGAATTAGCGCTAGCTGCAGCTAGTTCGATTCAACGTGATCGTTCCTCTGGGCAGACCTCGCTTTTTGATAGTTTAGAATCTTTTAGTCCTGTAAAACCAGATCATCACTCTTCCATAAAATCACAAATTCAACCCTGGAATCGTGCTCTGCAACTCTCTTATGAAAAGGAGCTGCTTGGATTTTATGTTACTGGGCATCCCTTGGATGATTATTCAGGAACATTAGAAAAAGAGAAATACCCTTCCCTTGCTAGTCTTCAAGAGACAACAGAATCACGTAAAGAAAAAGTAGCGGGTATTATTTCCAGTGTGGAAAAAAAATTCACCAAAAAAGAGGGTAAGTCTTTTGCCATTATTCTTCTGGAGGATTACACAAGCAACCTAGAAGTCACGCTCTGGAGTGAAGCCTTTGAAGAATCTCAAGATCTTTTACAACCAGGCAGAGCAGTATCATGTGTTTTAAAAATAATGTCACGTGATGGGATGCATAGAGCTATTGGATCAAATTTCAAATTACTCGTCCCCCTACCCTCGACAAAACCTTTAAGAATTCAACTTAATAGAAATAAATTATCGCTAGAGAAACTTCCCATAATCAAAAAAATTCTTGAGCAACATCATGGTGGGCGCTCTTTAATTTTAGAGATTATGGACTCTCAGGGTATGCTTGTCGCTCTGCAAGTAGGCAAAAATCTTAGAGTCTCTGAAGAAGTTTCACTGAAAAAAGCGCTCCGTTCTTTTCTCTGATTTCTAAGAATCTGTTATCCGTGCTTAATAAGCGCCACAAAAAAGAAAGCTTAAAAAATCAGCAAGAGATCCTGGCTCTTGATTCCTTTTGAAAGAAAGATCTAATGGTTTAGGTTCCTTTATCTCACTGTTCTCCTCTTCCTTTATCTCACTGTTCTCCTCTTTTTTAAGATTTTTTAAAGACGTCTCATAAGTTGTTTTTAAAGAATTCCAACGCTCTCCGTGTGATCTTCTAGAAAGTAGAGAAGATTGAGCGGCCATGGAATCTGCTTTTGCGATTTCATAATGTATCCTAGCTAATGATAAATCATCATTCTGTATGGATGTTGCGGCCTGCGTAAAGGCATTAGCTGAATTATGGAAAGATTTTTTCACGGTATCATCATCACGAGCATGATAAGCTTTCAACCATGAGGTGGCTGCATTTTCCCAATAAAAGGACTTAAGTCTGTTATTAAGCTGAGTCATATCTAAAGAGGAGCGTATTTCTTCATGATAACATTGATAAGAGTTTTCTAAATAAGCGACTGGTTGTGTTTCAAAAGATTGAGCTAAGGTATTTTCCGGGATTTTGACAACAGATCCCAAAAGAAGATCAACTTTGCTGTTTTGTGATTGGTTATCATGCAGTTGATGATCAGTATGTGATAGGGTATCATCTTTAGTATTAAGCTCATTTGCTTTCTTTGCAGCAGTATTAGCTCGTTCGCTGAATTTATTACTAAATTGATTAATAGATTGCGGGTTTTCTAACAGTGTCTTATTGAATGAAATATTATTATAAAATCCTGCCATCAAATAAAACAAAGCCCTCATTCTTCTATTACTATCACTAGGATCTATTGAAATATTACCCTCATATTGTTTGAAATTATTTAAGACTAATCTGTCATAGTCAGCGGATATTTTTTCATCAGCAGGTGTTTTTGCAGGATTATTATAATCTTCGCTCGCTTTTTTATATATCTTTGAAAGAAATTTAGCGATGAGCAAGTGTTCTATTCTATTTTTTACAAAAGGAAAAGATTGCACCTGAGTGCTACAATTAATGTCACGCTCTAATCCTGTGTATACCTCATCATTTTGGTTTGCTAATTTACTATACTCAAGGCTATATCCATCAGAAGAAGTTGTATCATTCTTAGTAGCATTGTGACTTTGAGTTATTAATGAAGGTGAAACAGTCTCGGCCTGGATCTCCTCGGGCTTGATCTCTTTGCGCATATGATCATAAAAATCTGCTAAAAATTTATATAAAATAGTTACATCTTGGCATGCATTAGTAATTTTTTGAGAGTTGTTATTCAGTTCTCCAATGGTTAATGCAATATATGACTCGGCTGCAGACTTGCTGTACGCATCATACTGTTCATCAATAAATGATAATATTTTATTGTTGATCATATTATTCGCAACTGGAGTATCTTTATTTTTATGTCCTGTAGTTTTCCGTTGTATATGCTCATTAAATTCATTTGTGACCTTGATGCAATCATAAATCTTTTTTAAATTATTATCAATTTTTAAAATACCATTTAATGCTAATGCATAATTTTCATTGTCAATGGCTTGCTGTATTTTATCTCTTTTTTCTGTAATAATTTTTAGAAGTGGATCTAGAGACATTAAAGCTGTTGAATGATTTTGAATGCTAGTTGATGTTTTTATATTACCGTTGAACTCTTTGATTTTATCATCTAGCTCTTGGGCGCATTGATGAGTGATTTCACGATAGCTATTAGATGAAGAGAGAGACTGATAATTATTAATTTTATGAAATATCTCAGGAGTCAAAAGCTCATTTGGATTGTTGATCTTTTCATCAGTTTGAAAATGTGCTATTATATCACTAGCTCTACCCAAGCTGGGGGATAAATTATTGCATTCTTGATTATCTTCTTGGTGACTATTTAGTACAGTAAATTTATTATCATTATGTACACTATTCGCATATTCATTGAAAAGTTTGTTATGTGTAGCATCTCCTGGAAAATGTGTTGTTTTAAGGTATTCACCATGTTGATAATAAATATATCCACTAGCAAAGATAGCACCCAAGCAAAAAGCTGTGCATATACTAGAATTGATCCATAGCTCTGCTGGAGCTGTTTCTA
>CAIWMF010000178.1 GCA_903913785.1 uncultured Spartobacteria bacterium
AATTATTGAAAAGAACCATCCTCTCCTAGCAGAAAGCTAGTAGCCACTCAAGTTCTCATTGAGAAATAAGAGGAGTGCATGCATGATAAAAAATATGATTTAACCCGGATATTTCATACTCATCTACTGCGGAGACCGGGAAGCTAGGGTGGATACTTCGCTCAACTCACATTGTGACTTGGGCAACACCAGTGCTCGGGAGAGCCTGGGGTAGACTGCCGTAACCGTTAGGTTAGGGGCAGCCCGTAAGGGCGAGCCGAGCAGGTGCGAGCGAGTCAATATGGACACATAAAGCCCGGCATCAAAATGCTGGGTCTGCCTTATCCCATCCGCCTTCGCAGTCTCCTCGTCACGATCAGCATGAAATATCCGGGTTAAGCAATATCCCAAGAGGAACCTATCGAAGGCAAACGCAGACGAACGCCGGCCTGTTGAAAGGTTTCTATCGCAGCGCTGGTATTAATCTCAATGAATGGAAAGGTATTGTAATGAACTCCTAAAATCTCCTGGCACCCCATCCAGCTCGCAGCCCTAAGAGCATCCTCAATACCCATCGTCACACAATCGCCTATACAGAGGACGGCAAATTTAAGCGGAGCTTGGATCAGTTTCATATCATGTGTGAGCCCAGTGTCACTGGAATAATAAAAATTCCCTTCTTCTGTTTTTACTAAGAAACCACCAGGTTGACCACCGTACGAGCCATCAGGCATGGAACTAGAATGCACCGCACTTGTGAAGGTGACGCTTCCAAAATCAAAGGTAAAAGAGCCTCCAATATTCATGGCTTGATGTTTTTGCAAACCTTTTTTGGCAAACCATTCCATGACTTCAAAGCATCCTACGAGGGTTGCTTGGGAGGTGCGAGCAATGGATTGCGCATCGGCCACATGATCAAAATGACCATGAGAGAGGAAAATATAGTCAGGCTTTAATGTCGTGATATCAATCCCTGCAGCTAAGGGATTGGGGGTAATAAAGGGATCAAATAAGAGGCATTTCCCTGCAACGTCGACTTGAAAACAAGAGTGACCGAAATAGGTGATTTTCATGATTTAAGGAATTTGTGTATTGAAATTTTTAGTGTCCTTTTAATCCCTCACAAATGGAATAATAATATTTTTTTAAAGGACGGTCGCCGTACGTAGAATAAGCTTCATCAAGTGGTTGAATCGTTAAAAAATCATCCCTCAATTCACGCGGAGGATAGCGCCAGAGATAAATGAAAAGCCCCTTACTCCCAACAGGGAATTGATCTCGGTAATTAGGCCAAAAGGAAAATTGATCCTTCACGTGATCAAAAGCAGGTTCATAAGTATCAGGGTGCCCTTTCAAATAAAAGGAGAGGAGACTTGCTGTTTGATAATTATCGGAGATAAAAAAATCAACTCCCTGTTGGTAAGCGAGCTTTTCTGCATGACGTGCTATCGACTCAGCCCCGTGAGCACGATCCAGAGGATCAAGAGCACCCAGATCGTGATAGGCACTTATCATTTTTTCTATCCAACTCGCTTCGCAAGCTTTGCAAGAAGCAGGCGTAGGAAGGTGTAGCCAAAAGGTATCGTGCAGCATGATGGTTTCTAGAGCAGCAAGCAGAAAGGCCGCTAGGACACATTTTTTCACCCAGGGAATCTTTTTTTTCAACGCATCCCAATTCCCCACAAGGAGTATGATGCCGGCTAGGTAACATGGCGCAGGCCAGTTAGGCTCTGCTGCTTTATTTAAACTTAATAAAGTGTACAATCCAAAAAGCGGGAGAAAAAGTGATTGCAAAAAACGTGTTTCTTCTTGTTTCTCCACTCGAGTTTGTCCCCAAAAGACCGAAACCATCACTCCAAGAAAAATCAATGGCGAAATCACACCAGCCTGCGCCCCAATAAAAACAAGTAATTCACTTGGCGTGATATGCCATGATTTATTGAGGTCACCACGTTGCAAAAGATGCATCACACCAATCCAGTGATGCTGATAATTCCAAAGAATCATTGGCAAGGAAAACGCAACAGCCGTACTTACCATGATGAAAAAAGGAGCTCTTCTAAGCTGGTGGCGCTGTTTTGGACTCCAAAGACAAAAAAGTGCAAAACATAAAAGCTCTACCATATTGGTATATTTAGCCAACATACCTAATCCCACAAAACCACCTGCAAGAATCCATAATAAAAGATTCTGATTCTCCTTGGCTCGCCAAAAGGCAATGGCGGCCATCGTCCAAAAGAAAATGCTTAACGGGTCAATGGTCATTAAAATACTACCCACCGCATAGAGCGGCATGACTAAGGCAACTATTAATGTCCAAAAAGCTACTTTTTCTCCGTAGAGCATCCTTGCTAATACAAAAAGTCCCATACCTGTTCCCGCAGAAAGCAAAACAGCAAAAAAACGAACCCCAAGCACCGTGTCTCCAAAAAGATGTCTGCTAAGAAATATGGTCACTGCCGCTCCTGGTCCTTTGTCAAAAAAACTCCAATCTAAATGATGCGAACAGTACCAATAGTAGGCTTCATCTCCGATTAATTCTAAATGAGTGGCGTACCAAAACCTAAAGAGCGTTACGAGCACCACTAACAATCCCAAAATCCATACGCGATGGGTGCTATTAAAAGAAAAATTCAGCGGCATGGATAAAAAAAGCAGACAATGAAAAAACCAAATACTAGCACAAGGACATATCAGAATCCACCTGAAAAAAATCTTGCAACTAGGAAGAGCGCACGATGATGTAGTGGAAAACTTTTAAACCAATGCGCCTTTATCCACAAAAATATCCTATCCCCAGTAACGATCCAAGGCATTCATTACCTGCCCAAGGCTCTTCTTCTAGCCATCATTCTAATCCACTGGGCGAGCAACCACTTCATCCTCCACATCGCTCGACGGGAACTCCACGCGAGCATGTAGCAGTAGTGCTTAAGTCGGAAAGCGAGCTTGCTAATCTACGAAGGAGCTCTGCACACGAGGAAAATAGAAATTCTAGCGACCCAAGAATGTTACCTCAGAAGATCAGAGCACTAAGGGGAAGAATAACGGCGAATAAGATTCTTGCTGATGATAGCCAGGAAGACCTCAAGGCCAAAAAAACAGCCGCAAAGTTTGAAAGGATCAAAAATAGACGCTTACAAAAAGCTACTCTTCATGAGGGATTAGCAGCCGCTGATGCAAGAAATGCTAAATATCAAACGCGTCTTGAAAACACAATACGAGAAACTAGACCTGAATATCAAAAGGAGCTAAAAGCCATTGCCAAACGCATTCAAGCGCTTAAATACAGAGAGCATACCAATATGATGTTCGCTCGTTACTGGGAAGATCGAGCCTATGGCACGGATAATTCCTCTGCAGGAGGATATCATCAAACACCGGTTGGTAATTATATGGATGAATATCCTACACGCGGTCGCACAATAAACACTTCGATGAGAGCAAAAAGAATCACCCGTTCTCCCGGATTTGATAGCCTACCCCGTGCCAATAAGGAGCATATCGGGCCTGTGATCACTGCTACTCGAAATTCAAACAAAGCAACTATCAAGGAACAGAAAATCAGTTCCACTCCCGAAGTTGAGGCTAAACTTTTCCGACCACCAGACACGAAAGAAGCAAAAGCATCGATCAAAGAACCTGAGTTATAGAGAATAATCTCTTCGATTCATGAGAGCTCGTTGCAAGGTAATGGCATCAGCGTGTTCGACGGCACTTCCAGCAGAGAGACCTTGAGCGAGTCGCGTGATTTTTATTCCAGATGGAGCGATCACTTCTGCAAGATAATGTGCTGTAGCCTCGCCCTCCACATCACCACTGAGTGCTAAAATAATTTCAGAGGGTTGCTCTATCACAAGACGGTCTACAAGCTCAGCAATACGGAGCTCTTCGGGCCCGATGCCATCAAGGGGAGAGAGCTTGCCTCCGAGTGCATGATATCTTCCATGAAATGCTCCCGTGCGCTCTAAGGGCAAGATGTCGGTTGCTTTTTCCACAACACAGACTTCTTTCCCCGATCGACTCTCCTCTGTGCAGAGAGAACAGAGTCTCTGTTCTGCAAAAAAACCACAGCGCTCGCATGCTTGCAAAGCAGATGAAGCATTAGTAATGGCTTGCGCCAAATTCTGCGGATGCGCACGGGGAGAAGACAACATCCAAAGTGCAATTCTTTCAGCCCCACGCGGCCCGACACCTGGCAGGCGACGCAGCTGGCTGATTAACTCACGGAAAGATTCAGGGTAGTCAAGAAGAGGCACAAAATTGGAAGCCTAACCCGGATGCTGCACACTCACTTACTGCGGAGTCAGCAAAGCTACTACTACAGACAGGCAAGGCAAGGTGGATGCTTCGCTCAAACTCACATTGTGACTTTGGAGAGGGCTGTACTCATGCAGCCCTGCATCAAAATGTTCGCCTGACTTGCCTCATCCTACCTTCGCAGCCTCCTCGTTACGATCAGTATGAAATATCCGGGTAAAAAAATAAAAAGGAGAATGCAAAAGAGGCGTTCCTGTGGAGGAAAATCAAGAGCCCTGACACATTCAAGTAAGTAAAATAGAAGCGTGTTAAATCATCTTTGTCAAAAGAGATTGTTCAGGCATGAGTTGCTCATCTCCTCGACGAGCCCGCTCAATTCTTTCTAAATAAAGATCCAGTGCCTTGTCAGGAATGCCAAAAATACGCGCTGCAGTGAAGGCTTCCACCGCTTTATCCCATTCTTCTGAGCGAAAAAAAAGAACTCCTTGCCAAAATAAATCACGACTTCGTTCTCGTTCAAGTGAGAGATTATTTTTCAGACCAAGAACTTCATAGAGCTCTACACGACGCCTGCTACTTTGACGCTCTAAGAGATCAACCGAACGAAATTCCGCAGTTTTTTCTGCCATCTCATACGTGTTGGGGCCTACTAAAATACGGCAGCCATAGTTCATACATGCAGCACACAAATAATGTGCAAACTCCACAACTGGCCCTGCAACGCTATACTGCCTTAGAGCAGAACCACCATAAAGCCCTGCCATCATCTCTCCAGAATCAATCCCAATGCGGAAATCAAGACGTTGTTGCCAACGGGCATCACACTCGGCATTGAGTTCATCAAGACGTTTGGTGAGATCGAGCGCGGCACGTATGGCTTTAACAGCATGATTCGCGGACCCTGAAAGAGATATTGGGATTCCAAAGAGCACACGCAAACTCTCACCAGAACATTCCTCAAGGTACGCACCAACATCAACTAGAAAATTTGAAGCAACTTGGAGATAGAGATTCGTCATTGCAACGTACGCCTCAGGCCTGAGGACTTCGATGAGCTCTCGGTGATTATTAAGAGTACAGACGAGAATGCTACCCTGTTTTAAGGTTCCTGAAAACTGTGCAAAGGTCTCTTTGTGGTCAAGAGCTCTCATGGCACGGGGATGCAAACGATCGTTAAAAATTCTTTTCAACTCTAGCCTTCTGGCTCCAAGAGCAGTACGAAGAAACACCAGAACCATGAGGTAGCCTAGAACTAAGGCCATTTCTACAGGAAAGGGATTCCAAAAAAAACGGTACAGAGCCAACACGTAACTCGCCGAAAGCATTAACAAAGACGTAAAAACAAATAAAAGAAAACGATCCTTGTGCCTGCGAACTTCCAGGCCAACACCCACAGCAATCAATGCCATCAGGCAAACGAGCACTACTTGGATGATGGGCGGAATCTCGATAGGTGCTATTACCAACGATGTGAGTGGCAGCACCCCTTTCCATAATGCTCTGAGAGGAGCCAACCATCCTTCTATAACAGCGAGAAACACAAACGCCGCGGTCACGCTGCCTAAGAAGAATATTATTTTCCTGCTACTCATAAAAAATCAAATAGGCGGCGAGCATACCGAAGGAAACAGAGCTAGTACAACACCATTTCTTGATACTATCGTCATCACGAATGAACATCAGGGTTTTATTCGTGATCAGTATATTTTCTGTGAGAGAAAAAGTAGCATTTTTACAATATTAGGACTGGCCTATTAGAGGGTATTAAAGTAGCATTCCATTCTTGCTTTGACCTAAAATTTCATGACTCAAAAATCTTCTAGACCCATTAGCGTTGTTACAGGAGGTGCCGGCTTCCTTGGTTCTCACTTAACGGATCGACTCTTAAGTGCAGGACATGATGTGATTGTGATTGATAATTTTATTACTGGAAGTCCGCAGAACTTGGAACATCTTGCAGAAAATATCCATTTCAAGTTTATCCGACACGATGTCACAGAATATATTTTTGTACCAGGTCATGTGGACTACGTCTGGCATTTTGCGAGCCCAGCAAGTCCTATTGATTATTTAGAGCTTCCCATTCCGACATTAAAAGTCGGCTCCCTGGGGACGCACAATGCACTCGGTCTTGCACGCGAAAAGCAAGCGACTTTCCTTCTTGCCTCGACTTCAGAAACATACGGTGATCCTCTCATCCATCCACAGACGGAGGATTATTGGGGCAATGTCAACCCGGTAGGTCCTCGTGGTGTCTACGATGAAGCCAAACGTTTTGCCGAAGCCATGACCATGGCCTATCATACGTTTCACGGGATGAATACGAAGATCGTTCGTATTTTTAACACCTATGGCCCACGCATGCGCCTGAGGGATGGACGTGTTGTGCCAGCATTTATCAGCCAGGCTCTTACGAACCAACCTCTCACTATTTTTGGAGATGGCAGTCAGACTCGGAGCTTCTGCTATGTTTCGGACCTTATTGAGGGAATTTATCGTCTTATGATGAGTCAGTATCATTACCCCGTTAATATTGGCAACCCTCGTGAGATGACGATTCAAGAATTTGGAAAAGAAATTTTAAAACTCATTCCTACCTCCTCCACACTTGAATTCAAGCCCCTTCCCGTCGATGATCCCAAAGTTCGCCAACCTGACATCACACGTGCACGAACCATTTTAGACTGGGAACCTCAAGTTGACTTCGAGGAAGGCATTGCCAGGACAATCGATTATTTTAAGTCCAAGATCTAAAAAGATAAGCCCCCTTGTTTTGTGGCAAGACAACTACTTTTGGATTGGGGGAAAAATTCCTTCACCCTCGCCGAGGTTTCTAGGAATAAAAAAAGAACCTGGGCGCTTCAAGAAATCTTGACCCACCACGACCCACAAGAAGAGAACGCGTCTGCTTGTATCAAAAAAAGACTTCAGCAAATTGAGCACACCCTGAAATCCTGGCACGTCTTTAAAGCCGATCTCCACTGTTTCTTGCCTGCAGAGAGCGTTTTTTTAAAAACAATCAGACTTGAAATACCCCCTGGTCTTGAGGAAATCATTCCTAAGCTCGTAAGATTGGAGGCCAAACGAGTCTTCTTATTCCCTCTTGAGGAACTCATTTGGGATCACCACATTTTCCCATCACAAGAAGAAGGAACAATCTCCGTTCTCTTGGCTGCGGTTAAAAAAACAACACTTCATGCTCTGTTAGAAATTTTTTCTCAGACAAGCTTGGAAATAGTCACTCTCACCTCAAGCTCGCATGCACTTGTCGAGGCTTTCACGCAAATAGCACATAGGGATTGCAGCAAGGAAGCGTTGCGACCTCTCCTCCATCATGTGCCTACAAGACCTAGGGCAACCTCCATCACTTGCAAGGCAGGAGAGAGTCTTATGATTGATCTGAGAATTTCAACCACGAATGTTATTTGCACGCAATCTCATGAAATGCTGGCAAGTTATACGCTCTATGAGAAGGGAGACACCATCTCTTCGCAAGAAAACATCTCCGTCTTTCTCCAGCAAGTGATCGACCATAGGGCCTCACAGAAATGCGTAGTAGAAGAAATTTTGGTGACTGGAACAAGTCGAGAGAAGCAAGAGCTCCTCTGCTTTTTACAAAAAAAATTGACAATAAAAATCGATGATCTTGATAAGAAGCTCGCTTTAAATCCTCCTATGATGCCTTTTTCAGAGCATGATGCAGTCTGCTCTGCGAGCTTCCTAGCAGGAGGAATAACCTTTTGTGAGAAAAAAAATCATATCCATTTGGATCTCTTACCTGCATCACTACTTGCCAGAAGATCTAGGAATCAAGAGCGTCCCTACACGTTCAGGGCAATGATCTGCATCATGTGCACACTTCTAGCATGGTCACTCTATTTTCAGCATGCATCCGGCAATCTCATGACTCTGTCTGCCAGGACTCAAGTGAGCTTACTCCATGAAGAAGAAAAAATGTTTTCTTTACAACAAAGGGAAGCGCAGCTTGCGAGAACCGAAGACACGCAATCGGCTATTCATAACCTTCTAGAAAAACATCTGTTATGGCCACATCTCTTGAGCGAACTCCAAAAAGCTCTCCCGGGACACGCTCTCTTCATCACAAAATTATCTCCTATCATTAACGAGGACCCTAGAGGTGATTCTATTACCGCTCTGGAGCTTGAAGGAATCTCTTTAGAAAGCCCACAGGAAGTCGATGCCGTTCATAGATTCATTCAAGCACTCGCAAAATCAAATCTCTTTGAGGTCAACCCTCAAGAAAAAATCACCTCATATGATGCCCTAAGTGACGAAAAACCTAAGGCTTATCCATGGAAGTTTAGATTATCATTAAAATCATCCATGAGTGATATAGTGGATTAACCCGCATATTTCATACCGATCATCTGCCTTCCCGGGCTCCGCAGGTGATCGGTATGAAATATGCGGGTTAGATACTCTGACACGAACAGAAGAGATTACGATCTCCATAGACATTATCAATGCGTGCGACACTTGGCCAAAATTTATGCTCAGAGAGCCAGGGAGCTGGATAAGCAGCAACCTCACGAGAGTAGGGACGGTCCCAATGTTCTGATATCAGGCAAAGAGCTGTGTGAGGAGCGCGTTTGAGTGGGTTGTTAGAGCGGTCCATTCTCCCCTCTTCAATAGAAAGGAGTTCTTGATAAATCGCAATCATGGCATCACAAAAACGGTCAATTTCCTCCTTCGATTCACTCTCCGTGGGCTCGACCATTAATGTTCCTGGTACTGGCCAGCTCATTGTTGGGGCATGAAATCCATAATCCATGAGACGCTTAGCCACATCTTCCACTTCGACCCCGGCGCGCTTTTTCCATTCTCTTAAGTCGAGAATACATTCATGAGCAATACGGCCTTGTTCTCCACGGTAGAGAATCCCGTAGTAGGGCTCAAGACGTTTGGCAATATAATTGGCACTCAGAATGGCAAGCTGTGTTGCCGTAGTTAAACCCTCAGCTCCCATCATGCGAATATACATCCAACTAATCACACAAATACTCGCACTACCCCATGGAGCACCACTAACCTGAGAAATGCTTGAAGGTTGTTGCGAAGATGTGTAGGGATGAGTGGCGTCCGCACTTGTCCTATTGAGCTCACTAGAACCTGTGTGATCCTGTTGCATCGGAACGACTGAGTGCGTTGGTAAATAAGGTGCCAGATGCTTAGCCACTGCGATTGGCCCTACGCCTGGACCACCTCCTCCATGCGGAATACAAAAGGTCTTATGAAGATTCAGATGGCAAACATCTGCTCCCAGCTCATAAGGACGACAGAGTCCTACGAGTGCGTTCATATTAGCGCCATCCATGTAGACCTGTCCTCCGGCATGATGCACGAGAGCACAGAGTTGTTTGATCGAGGCTTCAAACACACCATGTGTCGAAGGATAAGTTACCATGAGCGCTGCAAGGCGATCACCGTAGAGTGTGATTTTTTTGTCAAAATCAGTAAGATCAATATTTCCTTGTGAGTCACACTCAACCCCGACAATTTCCATTCCAACCATAGCGGCACTGGCGGGATTAGTTCCATGGGCGGAACGCGGAATAAGACACACTCTACGATCACGGTCTCCTCGAGCATCATGGTAGGCACGAATGGCGAGCAAGCCGGCATATTCTCCCTGAGAGCCAGCATTAGGCTGCAAGGACACAGCATAAAAGCCGGTAATTTCTGCAAGCCACTGTTCTAATTGACGAAAGATTTCAAGATAGCCTTGTGCCTGCTCTATAGGAACAAAGGGATGAAGTCCTCCAATACTATCCCAGCTCAGTGGAAGCATCTCGGAGGTTGCATTGAGTTTCATCGTGCAGGATCCCAGGGGAATCATCGATGTCGTTAACGAGAGATCCTTGGCTTCAAGACGCCGTATATAACGGAGCATTTCCGTTTCGCTATGATAGGAATTAAAAACAGGGTGTGTAAGAAAGGGTGTGACTCGGGTTAACCCACATATTTCATACTGATCTACTGCGGAGACCGGGAAGTAAGAGTGATGCTGCATTGACTCGCTTGGCGAAGCTTGTCTCGCTCTTTCAGAGCTTTCTAAAAGAGCCTGCAAACTCTGGGCAGTCTCCCCCGCGGTCTCTTGGGCCGCCGGCGGTAGCCCATCAGCCTTCGCTGTCTCCTCGTTATGATCAGCATGAAATATCCCGGCTAAGATGCATGACGGGCTGATTTCGGGTGCTTGAAAAAGTGTTAATAATGGTGCTAGGGATGTTGTGGTTTCATCAAGTGTGATGAGTACAGAAGCCTCGGAGCCTTCAATAATACGAAGATTGATCTTATGCTCATGCATCTTGATCTTGAGGGCAGAAAGCTCCTCGTGCTTAAGATGAATTTGAATGGTGTCAAAAAAAGGATGTGATGCGACTCTCCAGCCAGCTTGGGCAAGAGTCTGAGCAAGGAGGCATGCTTGTTTATGTATTTTTTTTGCTATTCTCTTGAGCCCGACAGGACCGTGATAGACGGCGTACATCGAAGCCATGACAGCAAGCAACACTTGAGCTGTACAAATGTTGCTTGTGGCGTTTTCACGACGGATATGTTGCTCCCGGGTTTGCAAAGAAAGACGCAATGCTTTCTTTCCCTCAGCATCACGAGAGACACCGACAAGACGACCTGGCATACGGCGTTTTAAGGAATCCTCAACCGCCATAAAACCAGCATGAGGACCTCCATAACCAAGAGGAATGCCAAAACGTTGTGTTGATCCAATCGCAATGTCCGCTCCCATTTCACCTGGCGGGGTGAATAATACCATCGCCAGAGGATCACAAGCTACTACGGAAAGACCTCCTGCAGCATGTGTCTTGTTAATAAAAGCGCGAGGATCCATAAGAGCTCCTGTGGTTGCGGGATATTGAAAGAAGGATCCGCAGAGTCCTTCCTCTGGCATTTCCTCAATGGAACCAACGAGCAACTTCACACCAAGGGGTTGAGAACGTGTTTTTAAAACGGCTAAGGTCTGTGGATGCGCCTGATGGTCCACAAAAAAGAGAGCGTGTTTTTTAAGATCAAAACACATCGCCATCGCCTCAGCAGCTGCTGTGGCCTCATCTAAGAGCGACGCATTGGCAATAGGCAAGCCGGTGAGATCGGCAATGAGTGTTTGAAAATTTAAAAGTGCTTCAAGTCGCCCCTGAGCAATTTCTGCTTGATACGGAGTATAGGCGGTGTACCAGCCAGGATTTTCAAGAATATTACGACGAATCACGGCTGGAAGATACGTTCCATGGTAGCCCATACCGAGATAGGTAGGACGGAGCTCATTACGTGAGGCAAGTTGTTTTAACTCTCTGAGTGCCTCTTCCTCACTGATAGGCTCAGGAAGATCAAGTGCATGAGTATAACGAAGTTCTTGGGGAATCGTTTGGGCAATGAGTTCTTCGAGTGTCTCACACCCGAGCGCAGCAAGCATCGAGCTCCTTGTGGTCTCGTCTAGTCCAAAATGCCGTTTGGCAAAAGATCCAAAGGCGCCATCATGCTGGGGAAAAGGTGTCATTAAGAGGTAATTTGTGCTGTGTATCCCTCGGGAGTGAGTAAGAGCTCTAGTTCACTCGGGTTACTGATGTGCATTTTAAAAAGCCACCCTTCATGAAAAGGATCGCTATTGACTAAGGAGGGGTTATTTGAAAGAGCAGGATTAATGTCAGTAACCACGCCTGAAAGAGGTGAGTAAATATCACTTGCCGCTTTGACTGACTCAACAACTGCAGCAGGAGCTGCAACAACAAGGTGCGCACCTATTTTTGGAAGCTCCACATAGACAATATCGGTGAGTTCTCTTTGGGCATGATCCGTAATGCCAACGCTCACAAGCGAGTCGTCAACAAGATCACGGCGGATCCATTCGTGGGTCTTGGCATAGAGTAAGTCAGCAGGAGCAATCATTGGGATAATTTAGGGAGGTGATTGAAAAAAGTGAATTCCAAAATGTATGTGACGACACATTCACAACAAAAAAGTCGCGTGAGGAGTTTTTTGCAAAATCGTTTTTTTGACACACTCAGAGGTCCTTTCTACCGAACCTTGATCCTGCTCTAAAAGCGCACAGGCCCGTTGCGTCATCTTAGCAGCTTCTTGAGGATCACTCAGGACGCACTTAATAGCCGCAGCTATTTCCAGCTCGCCATGCACAAGCTTGATCGCCTTGGCATCAAGGAGACAGGAAGTTAATGGCTCAAAATTATCCATAAAAGGACCCACTAAAACAGGACGACCTAGCAACAGAGGCTCTACTAAATTTTGACCACCACGTGCTCCACCAATACCAAGACTTTTACCAATAAACACAACGCTGGCCAAATGATACCAAGCTTGCAGTTCGCCCGTTGTATCTAAGAGAAGAGCGTCTGCGCAGGAGAGAGGAACTCGCGAACGCAGAGAGAGTGCGACGTTATATTTTTCAAAAAGAGCTATAAGTTCATGACGCCTCTCAGCATGTCGTGGCACCATGACAAGTCTTAGAGAAGGAAGATCACTTTTTAAAGAGAGCCAGGCTTTTAAAATCTCTTCCTCCTCCGCAAGACCAGCCGTACTACCGGCAAGAAAAATCGGCTCTCGCTCCTTCCATCCAAGTGCGGCAAGAACCCCTTTATCATCCTCTAGTGGGATCATGGAAGTTGATGAGACTTGGTCAAATTTCAAATTACCGGTGACTTGGGAGCATTCACCATAAACGCCAAGAGAAGACCAACGATCTTGATCATACCTTGAAGGAAAACCGATAAAATTAAGCAGATTCCATAACCTAGATACTAGAGGACGAAATATCTTAAATCTTTTTTCCGAGCGTCGTGATAAGCGCGCTGAAATCAGCGCTGTTGGAATACCCATTTTTTTGCAACGCCATAATCGTTGAGGCCAGAGGTCTCCCTCCACCATAATGAGAGCGGCAGGTTGAAAA
>CAIWMF010000179.1 GCA_903913785.1 uncultured Spartobacteria bacterium
GCGTGTGAGGTCAAGGATGAGGTAGCAAACCAACTGTCCAGGCCCATGATAAGTAGCCTCTCCTCCCCGAGCGATCCGATAGAGAGGATGGGGTAACGCTGCTATTCCCAGGCTCGAATCATCTCTCCTGCGTCCCATGGTATAGACCGGGTCATGCTCTAAAAAGAGGAGGTAATTTTTAGGATCACCCGCTAGTTTTTGGGCAAGGAGTTGCTCTTGATGGCGCAAGCCTTCTTCGTAGGACTGTCGACCTAACCAGATGCTTTCTAGATGGCTCTTCACGCTCTCTACTATGGCCTTTAAAAAACCGACGTATTTTTAGCAAGAGGGGAAGCGATCAATAATCACCGCCTCCTCGTAGGGGATCTGGCCAGGCTTAGGCCATGGTTCCTTGGTCTTTTTGCCCACAGCAATGATGAAGCTAATGAGATGGTCTTTGGGAAGATGTATGATTTCCCCAACTTTAGAATAATCAAATCCATCCATAGGGCATGAATCCAGACCCATGGCCTGCGCGGCGAGCATGATGGTTTGACCAGCAAGACCACAGGAACGCATGGCTTCATCACGGATGATGTCAGGTTTTTGGTCATAATAATTTTTCACTGCTGGAACAATAAAATCCTGAACAGGCTCGGGTGCATTTTTCCAATAGCGCTGCGGCTCTTGCCAAGAGGAGAGAGAAGCGCACAAGATAATAAGGAGCGACGCATCTGTCATCTGAGCTTGATCCCAGGCTGCCGCGCGAATTTCTTTGCGGATTTGTGGATCACGCACAAGGACGAAACGCCAGTTTTGAATATTAAAGGCCGTTGGTGATTCCATGGCCAAGGAGAGGAGCTTTTTAATCTCCTCCTCGGACATTTGGTGATTCGGATCATATTGCTTGATCGCACGACGGTTCACAATGGCTTCAAAAGTATGCATGGTCAATAAAGTGATAAAGATGTTGAATCAGTCTTGATAAGATGAATTTACCTTGATTCTTTGTACTGAACTCAGGAGCTTTTCATCTCCACTCAACAGAGTTAACCCAAACATTTCATCATGCACCAACAAATTCTTACAAAAGGATTGAGATTTCTTGCGCGAGCGCAATACAGGTTGAATCGTACGTGGAGACGCTTGCTAAGAAAGCCTCGCACGGTCACCGAAGCCCCCAATCTCTTGCCAACGCTCATTAAGGTGTTAGCGGCATTTACTCAAGTCGATGGAGAGATGCTCGAGGAGGAGATTGATTCTATCCTTGGATTCTTACGTTATGATTATCCAGAGGTTGTCTATTCGGAGTTGCGTCAACTGTTTCGTCAAGCACTCGAAGAACAACAAGATCTTACTGGCATTGCTACGAAGCTTTCACACAATTTAAATAATGATCGTAAAATTCTCCTAGGCGTACAGCTCTACGATCTCATCTCTCGCTCAGGGATGAAGCAAGAACAGCTCAATGCCTACTATGATTTTATGGCCAAACTAGGCATGGCTCATCAGGCCATGGATATCGTCCATCAACTCAATGCCAATGAGGAAAGCGAGTCGACGTCAACAGGGGATGGTTCCTCTCAACTCGAAAAAATAAGCTTTGGTCATCCTAGTTATTATGATGTCGGATTACGCGATCTTCCTCGGGAAGAATTTCTCTTAGCTTACCGTTATCAAGATTTTGTCATTCTCA
The DNA here is from genome assembly GCA_903913785.1 of uncultured Spartobacteria bacterium. Taxonomy (GTDB): domain Bacteria; phylum Verrucomicrobiota; class Verrucomicrobiia; order Chthoniobacterales; family UBA6821; genus CAIWMF01. Next base: position 1,676 of record CAIWMF010000179.1, read on the forward strand.
AAAACAGAACAGAGCGAGCCATCATCGTTCAAGGACGTCTGCTTAAGCCACAGGAGTTTTGTCGTATTTACCCGGGCCAGCGTATCCTCATTGGCGAAGCGGTCATTACCAGTCAAGATCTCTCGTTTTATTTTAATGCCAAAAAAAATGTCTCCCTACCTCATCTCTTTGTTTCCATTAGCAAAAAAGAAGTTCGACTCGATAAAGTACGAACACGTGATAGCAGCCTAGAAGTCTCTTTTGGCCTCAAAGTGCATGTGCGCGCATTACAAAATCTCGCAGCAACCTTAGATGGCATAACCCTCCATAAAGGAGTTCATCTTCAAGCTCAGCTTGATGATCGTATTCTTTTTGCTAGTGGTGGAGAGCTTAATTTAAACGATCTGAAGAGACATGTCCGATCCTTTGGAGGTCGCTTTCCACTCAAAGCCTCCAAGTCAGAATATTTGGTTTCCAATAATCCAGGACTCTTAGAGGAAAATGATATTCTTCTCTCGCATGGAAGCGGTGGAGAAGTCCTTCTTAAAATCACGTGCAATTATCCGGAGCGCACCGGTTACATTCAAGTATTGCAGGCAGATCGTCCTATCATCGTGCGCGACCTTCCGGTGCGCAATGGCACATCACTTGTCGATGGCGATACCATTGGGATTAATCCCGGTCAGGTCTTGCGCTGTAATTTCAGCGACCGAATTATCGAAGAAGAACGCAACATCATTCATCGTTTGGAGGTCAAAGATGTGCTGTGTCGATTTCCCAATAGCGATGTTGCCTTAGATAATTTAAATTTCGCGGTAGAACGTGGGGAAATGATTTGTGTCATGGGTGCTAGCGGCTCTGGCAAAAGCACCCTGCTGCGTACGCTGGCCGGTGATTTTCAACCAGCACAAGGCGAAGTACGCCTCAATGATCACGCTCTGTACGCTCACCATGAAAGCCTTCGTCAGTATATTACCTACATCCCGCAATATGAGGCCTTTGATGAGCAGCTCACCATCGAGGAAAATCTCTCCTTTGCAGCAGCTTTGCGCGCTCCTCATTTATCACGACGAGAACGCGCACGTCGTATCGATAGTAAACTAGCCGAACTCGGCCTTAATGAGCGTCGTAAGAATGTGGTGGGTGATACCCATCAAAAAATATTAAGCGGCGGAGAGCGCAAACGACTCAATATTGGACTCGATATGATTAGCACGGCGGATATCTATCTCTTTGATGAACCAACATCGGGACTCTCCTCCAAAGACTCAGAACATGTCATTGAAATCATCCGAGGCCTGGCGCACAACAAAATCGTCATTGTCACGATTCATCAACCGACGTCAAAAATTTTTCAAATGTTTCAAAAAGCCTTACTGCTTGATCGTGGTGGCAAATTAGTTTTTTTTGGAACTCCTGAAGCCATGCTTGCCTACTTTGCGGAGGCAGAACATGAACAGCTTTTTGGAACTGAACTCGGAGGCTGCAAGGCATGCGGATCAACACGTCCTGAATTTGTCTTTGATGTCTTAGAGACACCACTACGTGATTTAAGCGGTGATCTTATTTATCAGGAAAATAATCGAGGGCAGTTAATCCCAGCACGACGTTTCTCGCCTGATTATTGGAGGGATAAATTTGAAACACACCGACTCATGAAGGAAGTCCAGCATTCCTTAAAATCGGCTAAACCACTTGCCAGAACCTTAGATACTCACTCGGCTCCCTTGATGATGCCTCAATGGGAGCCTCAACGCTGGCGCGATGACATTGCACAACTTTCTATCTTGCTGCAACGATCCTTTATTAGCAAATTGCGCAACCGTGCGAACCTTCTAACAACACTCGTGGAAGCTCCTCTGCTCGCCTTTTTAATCGGTGCCGTCCTACGTTATTCAGAGAGTAGTAGCTATGATTTTGCCTCTGCCTATCATATTCCAACCTACTTTTTCCTCTCACTTGTGGTGGCTATGTTCTTAGGCCTGACCAATAGTGTCGATGATATCATTCATGATCGACCCGTTCTCTTACGTGAACGCAATCTCAATGTAAGGCTTGGATTTTATGTTTTTGCAAAAGCAAGCACATTGGGAATTTTTGCCATGATACAGTCTGCTTTGTTTACGGTGATTGGTAATGAGATGCTGAGTATTCGTGGTTTTTTTCCTATTGAATTTATGGCCATGTTTCTCACGGCCTTAAGCGGTATTTCCCTTGGTCTGCTTATTTCCTCGTTTGCTTGTGAGGGGAAAACAGCGGTCAATATTATCCCTATTGTTTTGATCCCACAGATTATTCTTGGTGGTGCACTCATTAAGTATGAAGAGATGAATCGGAATTTGGATTTTATTTATTCCCTTCAACAATGGTTTTATCACCACCCTGATTCTGCCATTGAACCACGTAGTGATTTACAGGTTCCTTTCATTTGTGAATTTATGCCAATGCGTTGGTCCTATGAGGCTTTGATCTATGCGCAGGCCAAGCTCAATCCCTTGTCGATTCGTCAATCAAGAATTCAAAATCAAATCAACCAGATCACTGCTATTAAAAATCCGACAGAAACCGAGCTGGAGCGCTTAGAAGACTTGAAGGATCTTCTTGCCATCCTCAGTGGATTATCGGGAAAAACAGGAACTGAAATTGACCATCGACTTTCTCTCATTGATCACGTTATCCAAGGAGCACCACTCGATCGAAATAAGATCGTGAGTCATCATACGGGAATCAATGTCGAACAACTCTACACAAACCAAAAAATGGTCGACCTCGTTTCTAAAGCTGAGATAGAACAAGCCGACTACCGTGATAGCCGTCACCCTAATGTCTTTTTTGGACCAGTGAAATATTACTTTGGATTAACAATCCCTATTTTAATTTTCAATATTAGTGTCCTTCTCCTCTCAACACTGAGCACTTTTGTTGCCCTATATTTTATGTTGAAACGTCAAATCAAAATGCGAATGCATTAACCCAAAAATGCGTCCAATGTTCTGTTTTCATTCACCCTTCTACGTAGGATCTTCCGAACGATAATCCCTAGTCTCAAAACGTGTGTATTCTTTGAGAAAGGTCAGTGGAATTTCACCGGTGGGACCATTACGCTGCTTTGCAATAATGAGCTCAGCTTCACCCTCTTTTTCACTACGAATGGCATCATCTTTTTCAAAATAAGCCGCACGGTAAAGGAGCCCGACAAGATCAGCATCCTGTTCAATAGAGCCTGATTCTCGTAGATCAGAAATACGGGGCTTACCATCACTACGCTTTTCTGATTCACGGTTGAGCTGTGCTAAGACAATCACGGGAATCGCAAGCTCTTTGGCCAAAGCTTTAATACCTGCTGAAATTTCTGCAATCTCAATTTGACGATTGTCTTGAGCTCTTCTTGAGTTGGATCTTAGAAGCTGGAGATAATCAATAATAATGAGACTTAAATCATGTCTATCTTTGAGGCGTCTGGCTTTTGCACGGAGCTCCAAAATACTCAAGCCAGCTGTATCATCGATATAAATTTTACTTTTGGATAAGGCATCTGCTGCACGAGAAAGATTTTTCATATCTTTACTCCCCATGAAACCATCACGGACTTTTTTTAAATCTACTTTAGCACGTGAACAGAGAACTCTTTGCACGAGTTGCTGAGAACTCATTTCCAAACTAAAAATTCCAACTGACTTTTGTAGATCAATGGCCACATGCTCTGCAATATTCATGGCAAGTGCTGTCTTACCCATAGAGGGTCGTGCTGCAATCACAATCATTTCGCTAGCATGCATTCCATCTGTGAGCTGATCCAGGAAGGAAAAGCCCGTAGAAAGACCTGTTAGGGCACCTTTATTTTTATGCATCCCCTCAATGGCATCAATAGCAAGTAAAACTTGTTCTTTGATTTCAGGAAGCATTTTGCTCACGCGGGATTCACTGATTTTGAAAATTTGACTTTCAATGGAATCAACAAGTGTTTTGACATCTCCTTGTTCTTCGTAACAGAGAGCTGCGGAACTCGTACAGACCCCAATCATGCTTCGCAAAAGAAATTTTTCTACGATGATGTCTAGGTAATATTCAATATTTGCTGCTGTGGGAATGAATTGAATTAAATGGGCCAGTGCAGCTGGACCACCGACGATCTCTAAGAGCTTTTGATCAGCTAATGCCTGAGTGACAGTGATCAGATCAATGGGTTTTAATTCCTTCCAGAGACCAACGAGAACAGTGTAAATAGTCGCATGTGCCACTTGATGAAAATATGTTTCATCAATTTTTTCTATACAAAGACCTAGCACTTCTCGCGGCGAAAGTAAAATAGAGCACAGCACTCCCATCTCAGCATCGAGACTCGCAGGTAAGGCACGATAATTTTCAGGAAGCTGTTTTTTAACAGTAAATTTATTCTGAGTTGTCTCGGTTTGTTTCAAAGCGAGTGGCAAGTTTTTAGTTCCATCTCCTCTTACTGCTGAACTATCCGAGGAATCAAGCTTGATGCTCTCTACTTGATGCCCTCTTTAAGGAAGTCCAATTTAAGGAAGTCCAATATTACTCGGTAGCCGAGTCTTTACGAGGTCGTGACTTTTTAGTAAGTCGATCTTGCATGCCTTCATGTTGCTGCTCTTCTTGTTTCTCTTCTACTAATGAAGTCACCTCAAGATGCAGGGTTGCTGTCACGTCAGGATGCAGGCGAAGGGAAATTGTTTTATTTCCACTCTCTTTAATGGGTCGATCAAGAACAATGGCATGTCGAGGTAATTCCTCATCAGTGATTCCAGGAAGTTCTTTTTTAATGAGCTCTCTTAAATCGTGGGCCGTGATTGATCCAAAGGCTTTTCCGACAAGACCTGTCTCAAGCTTGAGGCTGAGGCGAAGTTTATTAATCTTGGAGGCAAGCGTTTCTGCAGCAACAAGCTCGCGTGCTTCACGCTCCGCACGCTTTACTTTGAGATGATTAATTTTACGAAGAGTTGCGGGAGTGACTTCAAGTGCTTTCCCTGAGGGAATAAGAAAGTTGCGCGCATAGCCTGCACGAACTTTGATAATGTCCGCTTCAGCGCCAAGCGTAGAGATTGCTTCAGTTAGGATAACATGAGAGGTAGCCATAAATTAAATTAGAAAAAAATCGTCATGCGCATTTTATGCATTTTTTATGCATTTCTGAGCCTAGCCCGGATATTTCACACCAATCTACTGCGGAGACCGGGAAGCTAGGGTGGATGCTGCGGCCAAGCTCGAAGTCTTCCTCGGGCAGTATGTACTCATACAGCCGTCGTCAGACTTCATCACTCGCCTTACCCCATTAGCCTTCGCGGCCTCTTCGCCACGATCAGTATGAAATATCCGGGCTAAGATTAAAAAATGAGCGAACGAGGATAGTAATGAAGAAAGAAATTGGTTGTCAATGTTTGATTGAAAAAATTTCATATCTCGCATTCATGGATCCATTCCATCTTGGCCTATTCAAGAGTGAAGTCCAACAAGGAGAAAAAATCGCCATTATTTCAAAAATAATCCCGTCACACTCTGCGAGCAGGCAGCCACCGTCTCTGGCGTCCCCTGAGCCACGATATACCCTCCACCTTCCCCTCCCTCAGGCCCAAGATCAATGATCCAATCAGCAGCTTTCATAACACCAACATGATGCTCAATAACAATGATGGTATTACCTAGATCACGCAATTTGAATAAAACCTCCAAGAGTTGTTGAACATCAGCCGAGTGAAGTCCTGTTGTTGGTTCGTCGAGTAAATAGAGTGTCTTGCCTGTCGCTCTTTTGCCAAGCTCAAAGGCTAGTTTCAGTCTCTGAGCTTCACCTCCGGAGAGCGTTGTGGCTGATTGACCCAATGTTAAATAGCCAAGACCGACTTCTGCTAAACGTGCTAATTTTAAATAAATGTGAGGAATTGTCTTAAAAAAGACGACTGCTTCTTGAACACTCATCTCGAGGACCTGTGCAATGTTACGTCCTTTAAAAGTGATTTCCAGTGCCTCTCGCTGAAAACGTCGTCCTTCACAAACATCACAGGGAACATAGACATCTGCTAGAAAGTTCATTGCAATGCGACGCATGCCATCACCCAGACAATGCTCACAACGTCCTCCCTTGAGGTTACAAGAAAAATACCGCGAGGTATAACCACGGATTTTAGCTGCAGGGAGAGCAGCAAAAAGATCACGAATAGCACCAAAAATTTCTATATAGGTTGCGGGATTGGAGCGTGGTGTTCTGCCAATGGGCTTTTGATCGACAAGAATCACTTTGTCGATGTGTTCATATCCTCTTAATGCATCATAGTGACAAAGCATTGCTTTCTCACGATTCAAATAGGATGTCATGGCAGGATGAAGAATTTTATTCACTAAGGTTGATTTTCCACTTCCTGAAACTCCCGTCACACAGGTAAAAAGCCCAACAGGAAATCCGACTGTTAGATTTTTTAAATTATTTTCGCGTGCTCCTTGAACCGTTATCCATCCTGGACTTGGTGCTAAGATGGTTGGCGGCTTACGACGCTCTGTCAAAACAGCAATTTTTTTATCACCTCGCAAATAGCTACCTGTAAGGCAATCCGCATGAGACATAATCTCCTCAGGTCTTCCTTGTGCTATGATTTGACCACCATAGATTCCAGCTCCTGGACCCATATCAATGATATGATCGGCAGCACGCATGGTCTCTTCATCATGCTCAACGACAATCACACTATTTCCCAAATCACGCAAGTAGTGCAATGTTCTTAGGAGGCAAGCATGATCTCTTGGATGCAAACCGATACTTGGTTCATCCAGGACATAGAGAACGCCAGAGAGCGCAGAACCGACCTGGGTTGCCAAACGAATACGCTGTGTTTCGCCCCCAGACAGTGTGCCACTCTCGCGGGCAAGGACGAGATAACCTAATCCGACTTCCTCTAAAAACTGCAAGCGTTTTTTGATTTCGGGCAGTATGTCTTGGACAATTAAACACTGAACATCAGTAAGCTCTATATTTTCTAAAGATTGCTTGGCTTCTCTAATACTGAGCTCACAGAAATCGTGAATATTCCATTCATAGTTTTTTCCTCCCTCTTTTCCCAAAATAGTTACTGCCAAAATTTCAGGTCGAAAACGTTTCCCATGACAGGAGGAGCAAATAGGGGGTGTGAGTTCATCGCGCAGGACACCGAGTCCTTTACACTGAGGACACGCTCCATAAAGACTATTAAACGAAAAATTTTTCGCCTGCAGTGGAGGCATTGTAAAACCCGTTTTGGGATTACAAAAATCTGTTGAAAAATAGTGTTCCTCCCAAAGATCA
>CAIWMF010000180.1 GCA_903913785.1 uncultured Spartobacteria bacterium
CGGCTCATCACATCCTGGGGCTGGAGAAGGTCCCAAGGGTCCGGCTGTTCGCCGGTTAAAGTGGTACGCGAGCTGGGTTCAGAACGTCGCGAGACAGTTCGGTCCTTATCCACTGTGGGCGCAGGAGAATTGAGGGGTTCATTTTCTAGTACGAGAGGACCGAGAATGACGAACCTCTGGTGTTCCAGTTGTCGTGTCAACGGCATTGCTGGGCAGCTATGTTCGGAAAGGATAAGCGCTGAAAGCATCTAAGCGCCAAGCCATTCCCAAGATGAGTTCTCCCTGAAGAGCCGTGGAAGACTACCACGTTGATAGGTTGTGGGTGCAAGCACAGTAATGTGTTCAGCTTAACAATACTAATGCTCGTTCGGCTTTTCTGTTTTCATTCAAACTCTGTTGATATTCAACAGCAGCTCTAGAATAGGACATTTTTACTACTATCTACAGAAATCAGCGAATAACACTGGAATTACTCCATGACTTGTTCTTTGAAATCTTTTCGGTTATATATTTTGATTAAATAACTTTTAAAAAACGGCATGCAAACGGCATACAAACATCAATTTAAGAAGTAATATTAGGCAATGTGCCATACGGTAATCGCCTTTTAAAAAACTTGAAATGTCGTATTAATTATAAAGTTATATCATGAAATCCAACCCTCATCTCTACACAGACATGCCAATGTCGCTAGAAACCCGCAATTAAAGATATTTAATTTCGTCTTCTGGTGACCTTAGCGCAGTGGAACCACCCGTTCCCATCCCGAACACGGAAGTGAAACGCTGCAGCCCCGATGGTAGTGCATCTCTAGGTTGTGCGAGAGTAGGACGTTGCCAGTACTAACGGCTCCGATTAGGAAACTAATCGGAGCCGTCCTTTTTTTATGGACTGAACGTCAGTTGTGAAATTGATATTTTTTAAAACAGATATTTCATATTGATCGTGACGAGGAGGTCGTGAAGGTAGGTTGAGGTGCCACTCGGCGGTTCAAGAGACTGCGGAAAAAACTGCCCGGAGTTTTTAGGATCTTTGCGGCAGACCTTCAAAGGGCGAGACGAGCTTCGCCAAGCGGAGTTAACACAGAAAAAACATTTTGACCCCGTGCTGTATGTAAGTCATCATATGAGTTTGAGCGAAGCATCCGTCTGCGTTGCCTGTCTTTGTAGTAGACGAGTATAAAACATCCGAGTTCAGTCAGCATTTTTGAACCCTCAGGCACAAAAAACCAAAAAAATCCAAGGAGGCTATTTTATGAGTTCAGTAGGTAATCATTCACCGGGTGAGAGTTTTCTTTCTAAAATCGATATATTTAAACCAATAGCTCGGAACAATTCAGCTGAAAAAACATCTTCAGAGGCAATAACCCTCTGGGGGGGGGGTGAAAATATCCTGCCTGCCGGAATCTCTCAATTTTGGACTCAGGAAAATTCACGATTCAATTTACTATGCACTTCCTCATGCAGGAAAGGCCATGAGCAATTTTTACGGACCATCTTCTTCACCTACACCATCATCTAATTTAGCTGAAGGAACGATCCCAACTACGCTAGACCCTACAGTTCCAAATCCAAGTGAAAGCCCAAATAAGCTGCCAGCTACGGAGGCACCAGAAGCTTCAATTGAAAAACCATCTCTGCCTAAAGAACTATTAGCTCAAATAAATGCTCATGCAGGAAAGGCCATGAGCAATTTTTATGGACCATCTTCTTCACCTATAACATCATCTGATTCAGCTCAAGAGATAACAACTACGAGTTCAGGCCCTACAGTTCCAAATCCAAGTGAAAGCCCAAATAAGCCGCCAGCTACGGAGGCACCAGAAGCTTCAATTGAAAAACCATCTCTGTCTAAAGAACTATTAGCTCAAATAAAATTTTTGGGGGATTTAAAATATATAAGAGGGGGAATGTTCACCAAAAACTCTGAAGGGCAAGATGTTTTTACTAAAAAACAATTAGATGGAGTCAAGATGCTAGAGCAAATAGCAGAAGGAAAAATCACTAGAGAATTTCTTGCGAACACCTGTAAGGTCTCAGAAGAAGAACTTGCGGGGGCACTTGCCTTCGCCCTTAATGATAACATCAAAACACTTGAAGGGCGTATACAGAGTTTAGTAGATCCAACAACGAGCATTAACTCATTGACAGAGCAAGTTACAGCAGTCGAAAAAAAATATTTTGGAAAAGTGTTGCCGAAAAATACGTATAATCAGTTGGAGAATCAAAAATTGCCTATTGACATCCATTTGATGGCTCTAAATACGGAAAATGATTTACTCAAATCTTACAAAGCATACAAGGATTTCTTAGTAACAGCGAAGGATCGATTGCTACCTGATGACAATCAAGAACCAGTAGGTTGCTCAGAACAAACAATTAAGGAATTTCATGATCAATGTACTCTGTATCAACAAGAAGAAAAGGTGCTTTGCAGAAAAATGAATGAGCTAAAGACATTACAGAACAAGATAGAGGGGGAAGATGATACAACAGGCCGTGAATCTTATTCAGATAAGTATAGACCTGAATTTCGGATCATTGAAGATTTAAGAAAGGGTGCTAAGTATTATCATGAAGCACAAAATGCTTTTCGAACAGGGAACTTAGAGCTATCTACCATTTTCAAAGGACGCGCTGAGGCCCGTTTGGGTTATGCTGAGGCAAATGCTCTCAAGCCAGACGGATCAGAAGCAGGTTGCTGGAAATTAACGGAAGAAATTTATAGCCACGCTGCATATTATCTTGCTCAAAATAAAGTAACTCTTCCCTCAATGGAGATTTTTCTGAAGGCTGTAAGTCTTATGCAAAAAGCTACTGAGGAATTTCGTAAAGATAATAAAGTTGCAGCACACTGCTGGAGGAATGCAGCACTGTGTTATTTTTTAGCTGCCAATTCACAGGCTCGTCAGTTACTTGATCCTAATAATGCAGGTAATAAAACAGAAAATAAAACAGAAAATAAGCCGCAAAATAATAATTATGAAACAGCAGCTGAAAATTTTCAGCAAGCAGCTGAGACGGCTAAAGAACATAACGACAGTGCAATCACAATGAACAATAAAGCATATGATTTTTTAGAGGAGAATAAAATAATGAGGGATGTTAAGACAGACAACATGAGTTGGAAATTTCAACGATTAGATACACAGTAGAGCCACGCTGAACCATCGCTAACAACAACTCGTAATGAAACTTAAGGGGCTGTACACATACAGCCCGGCATCACAATCCTTCACCCGCCTTGTACTAACAAGCTTTACACAGCGCCTCATGACGATTCAGCATGAAATATCCGGGTTAAAAAAAGAGAGAGCCTACAAACTCTGGGCAGTCTCCCCCCCTCGTTCTCTTGGGCCGCCAGTAGTACCCCATCCGCCTTCGCAGCCCCTCGTCACGATCGGTATGAAATATTCGGGTGAATAGACTATGTAAGCGCTCTATTTCTCTCTTGCATGGGGGAGAATGGCTGCCTTGCATAGATTTGAACTATGACAAGCAGATTCAGAGTCTGCTGTGCTACCGTTACACCACAAGGCAATGGAGGCTATTGATTCTTATAAAAAATCTGGTGGAGGAACAAGGGTCTTGATCCCGCCGAATTTCGGGTAGATAAAGCGCGCGGAGGTGCTCTGGTCGACGGTGATTCCAGAAGCCTCGTTGATCCCTTGTTCTGCTAGTTTCTGGAGGGAGGCATGTAAAAGGATTGATCCAAAGCCGCGGTTCCGGTATTCGGTCAGAACCCATGGGCCGCTCAAGAGATGGTAGGAGGCTTCGGGTCTCACATCGAGTATGGATGTTCCAATGATGCGTTTGCCATGGGTGATGACCAGGCATGAAGTTGTCTCGTGATCGGTGAATGCTCGCTTGGAAGCCTCTAGGATAGCTTGCGTGGCAAGAAGAGCAGCTTCATGCCACTCTGTATTCATTCTTAAGGCGAGGATGGCGACTTGTGTTGCGACCTCTTTTTCTTCGATAAGGGCCGGCCGAATCGAAAAAGAGGGATCGAGTAGAGGTTGTTTGGGAAGGATGGCTGTTTTCCAGTGAAAAAGACTCCAGGGTTTATTTGCATTCATGAATTTAGGTGCGGGGGAATCAATAAGAGTATGCTAGTTTTCGCTTAGGTCAAGTCGTGACTCCAAAATAGAGGGCATTGACTAATCTTTGGGTGCGCAAGCTCGTGAGAATACCGTGATGCATTTTATTGGGCACATAGGCAAATCCCCATTCATGTTCTGGATCGGCAAAGGCAAGGGCACCGCCTGCGCCCGGGTGGCCAAAATTACGCGCTCCCGGTCCCATGATGCCGTGGGTTCCGCTAAGCATAAAACCTGCTGAAAAAACAGTGTCTTCCATGAAGACTCGGTCTTGGCCAGATGTCATGGGGGTCTCCATGAGCTGACGTGTTGTTGCATGGAAAAATGGATTATTATGTTGCATGGCAAGGATGGAGTACAATCGCGCCAGTGCGTCTGCCGTAGCAATGGCTCCTGAGGAGATAATGGCTGCTTGACGGAGAGCCGGTTGATTCATGGCTGTCATCTGGAAGCCTCCTCCTGGTTCCATAAAAGCTCTTCTCGTGAGGGATGTGTGATCACTATACGCTCTGCCAAAGGCGCTCGGAGGGGGTGTGCCCTGCGGCGGGATGAGTGTGGCTGTGCGCGCAAGTTCTGCCTGCGGGAGACCAAACCAGAGATCAAGGCCGAGTGGAATTCCAAAAACCCGTCTCCAATAGAGGGAAAGGGGTTCTCTACCCGTGAGACGACGCAGTAGCTCATCAATTAAAAATCCAAAAGTGCGAGGGCCATACCCATGGCTCCCATCATAGATCCAGTTGGGAGGGTGTGCTGCGAGGGCTTCTACAACAGCTCTGTGATCGGTGAGGGCTAGGCCTTTTTGATCGAGTGCAGCAAGGCCTGAGCGGTGAGAAAGGAGTTGCGCAATGGTAATGGTTTCTTTTCCGGCCTGTGCAAATTCAGGCCAGAGGGTTGCGACCCGTGTGTCGATGGGAATATGTTGTTCTTGCAGGGCATGTAGCAGGCATGCGGAGGCGATACCTTTTCCTGCGGACCAAACTGGGGCGAGGGTATCTTGAGTCCATGGCTCTTGCCCTTTTAGGTCACGCCATCCTGCGTGCAGGCTCATGATGTTCTCTCCTCGATGATAGAGAGCCAGGGAGGCGCCCTGTTCTAATCCTTCCTGAAAATGACGCTCGAATGTTTTCTTGAGATGCTCAGAGATAGCTTGGTTGTTCATAGAATAAGTAAAAAAATGATGATCCTTCATCGTGATCTGCAAGGAGGATCAAGAGATGGTGGTCAGAATCATAGGGGGGATTGGGAACTTATCACTTTCCTAAAAATAGAGAAACTGATATGTTCTCGTGGTCGTTGTAAAATATTTAAACCAAGAAAAAATACATTCTATGAGTGCATCAACAATAGGAAACACAGGATCACCCGTATCGCCTTCACCTGTTACTACAGCAGAAAATACAAGCAATGCATCTTCAAGCAATACATCGAAGAGTAGCCCTAGCCTCTTTGGAGACACAACAATAAGGCCTGTATCCCCAGGCAATAGCTCTCATGGCTTGACTTGGGGGAGTTCGACAAATGCATTATTAGAATTCTCTTTCTCTGAAGCTTTTAAAAACCCTGGAAGTTCTAGTACAGGCTCTCTATCAAATAGTGATCGCAGTAGTTCTTCCTCCAGTATTGCTTCAGAGGCCAGCAATCACTCTACTCGCAATCCAGAATCTCCTGAAGATGATGATTATGGCCACTATGTTGATC
>CAIWMF010000181.1 GCA_903913785.1 uncultured Spartobacteria bacterium
AATTACTGGTATCAAAGGTGTGTTGCAAGAAAACCATAATCTCTTGCAAAGGAATCGTCCCAAGGAAGATTATTTTTTAATCGATGAAAGAGAGTCATGACACGCTCTCGCGATTCTTTACTTGTGCGAATCCAAAAACTAGAACTGTCGATACGATGAAAGTAGTGAGCATGGTTCATCACCTTTAAAGCTCCTCCTTTAGAAAGCCAGTAGTAATTGGCAAGAATAACATCAGCAACATCATTGCCGATATCTCGCAGAGCTCCTAGCTGAGCTAGGTAGGTCATTCTATGGAAAAAATAATTACCATCATTGAGAAAGGATATTTTTTTTAAGGTGCCTTCTTGGATCAAACGGCAGGCTTTTTGAAAATCGATGAGCTCTCCTGCTACTTGGAAAAACGAAAAATAGGGGATAGCCCAATTAGAACAATAAAAAATATTAGGGTCCAAAACAGTAAGTGTAGTAAGAGCATCGAGAAAGCTAGGAAGTAATGTGTTGTCTGAATCGAGTAAGACCATCCAAGCGCCACGTGTCTTTTCTACACATTCCATTTTTGTATAGAGAACACCTCGATTTTCTTCTCTACGATGAATGGTTACGACTTTGCGTCGATCATAGCGAGCGACATTCTGAACTAAGAGAGAAAATTCTAGTTCGGAGGATCCATCATCCACAATCACGATCTCTTCGATCCGTTCATCATTGACGATATTCCAAAGGGGACGATGAATGAGGGCTCCTCGATTCCAGTGAGGAATGGCTACCGAAATTTTTCTAGCTCCTTGGGGGGCTTTTTTGATGCGTTGATTAAGAAGGTTCCTTGGAGTACAGACCCAAGCATCATAACTGAGTTGTACTAATTGCTGAAAACGCTTTGTGATCTGACGGTAGGATAGCATATTCGTGACTAATAAAATTACTTCATCTTACATGGGGCAAGCCCGGATATTTCATACCAATCTACTACGGAAGCCGCGAAGCCAGATGGATGCTGCGTTGATCTCGAAGTCTTCCTCGGGCAGTGTGTTCACACACAGCCGTCGTCAGCCTTCATCGCTCGCCTTGCCCCATCAGCCTTCGCGGCCTCCTCGTAACGATCGGTATGAAATATCCGGGCTAATTTCCTTTTAAGAGAGCGATAAAAATTTCTCAATTTACAAAGCCATGGAAGAGTCAGATCGACCTCTCTTAAGAGTTTTGAGTCCTCTACAAGAGTGGACACTTTTTTAATACGAGGTGTGGTTAGCAAAAAGAGTCGTTTCCAAAAAAAATCGGGCATCCAGCTCATATTACAACTTAAAAGTCGTATCATTTGCTGATCATCAGCTCGTTTAATGTAGATTTTTCCCTGGGGAGAAAACCACAAGCGTTTCATATAATTTCTCACAATCCCTTTTTGAAATACAAACTCGTAACCATCACCCATTGCTAAGGCATCATCGAAAGCCTCTCCCTCTAGGGGTTGAGCTGCACGACATGTTTTTATTTTTTCGCGGTGGCAGAATTCCTCAAAAGCATCCATCTCATTAAAGGAAAGAGTGACATCGTAGAGGAGTCGTTTTTTCTGTTTTTCAAGATAGATAGAGTCATTAAAAAGCTCGTTGATACAGCAGACATAGCGTTCAACAAGGGATTGTGATCCAACCCAAGCATTGAGGCACTTGCCACGGCATTGGGTCGTTGCTTCCACATGACGAAAACGGTTTTCTACGTTATCAAGCGATTCCAAAAGGAGGGTATCACTATCAAAAGTCCAGAAGGAGTCGATCTTCTCCTTTTTTAAAAACTCATTGATTAAAAACCAACGACGAAAAACAAACTGAAGCCATTTTTCAACACCTCCCTCTTTGGTGTAACGGTGATGTTCCCCTTGGATAACCTGAAAAACGCGTTCAAACTCTTGAAGGGGTTTCCCTGTGGCAAACTCTTCAAAGAAAAAAAACTCTGCAACTCCTTGTGCAAAGTGACGATTGCTTTGATCACCAAGCAAAATAATTCGTTTCTCTGGATTCGTACGTCGTGCAGCCTCTAAGGTCCACCTTAAATAACGCGCCGGTCCATAATGAATAAAAATCAGTGGTGACGATAAGGGCATGGAATTAATATAACTCAGGGATGATGAATAGAGGTTCTTAATCGCCACTTAATTTTCTTGAGGGCATCGCGCACACCCCACACATGACCTACCCAAGGAATGACTGGAGGCTCTGGAATGGGCTCCATTCCTTGACGCCGTGCCCATCGATTAAAGGAATTAAAATTAGATTGATAGTAGCCATTACTATCTTTTCCTGAGGCAGCTGATTGAGGGTGGGAATGATGATCTATGTAACCAATAAGATTCTCATAGGCTCCTACATGCTCCATGAAGCTAGGAATCCAACGATCAACGTAGGAGGCTCCTAAAAAAAGTTTTGGGATATCATTAGAAAGAAGGCTGTCCCAAAGTGCTAAAGGAATGTAGAACATATCGACTCCGCAGCAGATTTCTAGCGAAGGAAGCTCTCGTCGCTGGAAGCCATAAACTTGATCTGGATTGGGAACATCAAAGGGATCTTTTGTTAAAATCACATCGGAATTCACCCAAACGATTGCTTTTCCAGTAGCCATTTTTCTAGCCCTTTCTAGAAGGTTTCCAAGAGGGACTAACTTTTTTCCAGCAGGGTAGGGTAATGGATCAAGATGTAAAAAGGAAATGCTCTTCTCAAGTTCTTTTTGGGCACGGAGGAGACGCGATCTTGGAGCTTCAATTTTTAAATAAACAACAGGGAACTGCATAAAAAAATTACCAATAACATCCATCCTCAATTTTATCCCAACCTACAGGACGCTCTCTATCAAGAGGAGCAGTCCATGCCTCGGTCATTAAAGAACGATATCCCGAGTACGATGGATGATGCGACCAACGTCCTCCACGTATACCAAAAAGCAGTTGTGTAGCACCACCTAAATGAACACACATTTTTCCCATCGCTTTGATTGCTGCTCCTAAGGGTAATCCATAAGCACCACAGCCAACGAGTGCAACATCAAAAGATTCCTGCTGCACCTGGATTTTAAGGGCCTCCAGCGTCTGAGACCAGGAAGGATATTCTCTTTTGTTGCCAGTGATGGTCTGAGGGGCTTTGATCACTCTTAAAGAAAAATCAGGGAGTATGTTAGGATTTTTAAACAGCTTATTTCGATGTAGTAGGTAGTTGTGCTGAATCGATTCTGAGAAGGGATGCACGACGAGCACGGTGAGACCCTGGAGAGAGAATGACCATGGCTCTTCTGAAAAAAAAGGTTCCAAGGCTCCAAGATCAGCAGTAACAGCATGAGGAGCATATTTTTTAATAAGCCACCCTTCGTAGGGAAAACGAATGAGGCCGAGAAGGTCTGAGGAGCGAAGGGCTTCGAGATAGATTTTAGAGAAGCGATTGATTTCCTCCGAAGAAGAGGGAAATACCCCTGCATTAGTAGCTAGTTGTTCTCGGAGTTTGTCTTCGATTGTTCCCTCTGTCAGAAAGGATCCTATCGCAAATCCTTCTAGCCACCCCATTCGACCGACGAGGTACGGTCCTTTTTTTTGTAGTGCCTGAGTGATCTTGTGCTGACACTCCAGGGGCGTGAGAGAAGGAGGGTAAGAGCAAGAGGAGCGGTATTTTTTTAAGAAGTTTCGAAACATATTGAGAGTCGGTCCTAAGGGTAGCAATTTTTTAAAAGAATGCAGTTTCTTAATTTGAAAGTGGTATAAGGTCAACCTAAATAATGGGTGATGGGTGATGGGTGATGGGTAATGGGTGAATATAAAGAGTGGAAAGCACTTTTAGTAGAATTGACTTGTTATGATGCAGCCATTTTAGTTTGAGCTTGCCGCAGGGAAGATACTAAACTCATTACCCATTATTTGGCCTCTACACCTTGATACTAGAAAGCATGGAGAGGGATTGAATGAAAAATAATGTATCCTGGAAGAGGCTCTATTTACTATCTAGGAAGCCATTTTTTTGCTGCATGACGATATTCGAAAATTCTGGCAGGGGAAATACCAAGGGTGTGATTCCAAAGTAAACCTTTCCATATTGGATTGCAGCGTGTCTCCCAATAGCGCGTCAATTTTTCCCGGAAGGTGGCCTGTCGTGCAAGGCTTTTTGCCTCTTGGTAGTAGCCATCACTATTTTCGCTGAGCTGTCCGGCATGGACGCGAAAGGCTCCCAGGAGCGAGCGAAT
>CAIWMF010000182.1 GCA_903913785.1 uncultured Spartobacteria bacterium
AAAAAGATCAGATTCCTTTTCCTCTTCTCTCTGATGAATCACAGGAAGTAGCGAGAAAATTTTCTGCATGTTGCACGCCTGATTTTTTTCTTTTTAATAGTTCTTCGAAGCTCGCCTACCATGGTCGCTTTGATGGAAGCACTCCCAAGAACAAGGTTGTCCTTTCAGGAGATGAGCTGCGTGCTGCACTCGAAACGCTCTCTCGTGGGGAGATTCCCCAAGAGCCATTCTATCCCTCCATCGGATGCAGTATTAAATGGAAACAATGAGATGCAAGGCAAGAAATCTATTGTCCTGATTCTTTTGTTGCTTAGTGGAGCGATCTTCTTAATGGGGCTTTCTTTTTTCCTCGATGCCCCAGTGCGTGCTCGGATTCTTCAGGCAGAGGGAATGGAGTGGGATCATTCTGCTAAGCGCCAATTTTTTAATGCGATAAGTCGTTATGGTGACTGGCCTGAATTAATGCTCCTAGGAGCTCTGGGCGTAGGCATAGCACGCCAATGCCAAAGCAGGCGATGGCAGGAGATTTTTGTGATGGCAATGGTAGCCTCAACTCTCGCAGGAGCTCTCACCAACACACTTCGACTCACAACAGGGAGAACACGTCCACGTGTTTCCCCACAGAGCGAACAAGCATGGTACGGTCCATATCACAACGGAGAATGGACCGTGGGATATGCTCCATGGAATAGTTTTCCCTCTGGACATACGGCAACAGCATTTGGTTTTGCCATTGTCATTTTCTTAGCGAGCCCTATGTGGGGTCTTTTAGCCTTGCTCATAGCAGCCCTCATTGCCTCCTCAAGACTCATACTTGGCGCGCATCATCCTTCTGATTTAGTCGGAGCAATTTTCATCGCCTCTGGCGTTATCTGGCTGCTCTCAAATTCAAGGATACAACGCTTATGCATCATGAACTCTCCTTGCCTAGCAAAGAGATACAGCTCACAAAAGCGTTCTTAATTCGCAAATACCGTCTTTCAGAAACGAGTCTGATCACTGTATGGCTGACACAAGAGCACGGAAAAATTAAAACTACAGCTCAAGGAGCTATGAAACAAGAGAGTCCTTTTGCAGGATGCTTGGAGCTTTTTCGAGAAGTCATGATTTCCTTTTTATGGAGTACAAAAAGTGATTTGCATTATTTAAAAGAAGTCACGCCGATTGTTCCTCAAGACTCTCTTTGCGCCGGTTATCTGACATTACTGTCTGCTTCTTATTTTGCAGAGTTATGTGATCTTTTTGTTGAGCCATCACATCCTGTTCCAGAAATCTTTGATTTACTCAGTCGTGCTTTAAACTTTTTAAATAAAAATAGACCAACCTTGCTTGCGTTAAGGCACTTTGAAAAAGAACTTGCAAAGGCATTAGGTATCTATAATCCGTGTATTTCGACAGAAGAGTCCTTATGTGCGGCTGGGATAAACTTACCCCCTAGTCGCAAAAAACTCTTAACCCATCTATAGGTTAATCCGGATATTTCATACTAATCAACTGCGGAGGCCGGGAAGCTAGGGTGGATCTTGCGTTAGACTCACATTGTGACTTGGGCGGTATGGACACATACAGCCCGGCGTCAGAATGCTCGTCTGCCTGACCCCATCAGCCTTCGCAGTCTCCTCGTCACGATCAGTATGAAATATCCGGGCTAGATCTTTGAATATAGGCTCCCAGTTTATTAAGTTTTTTATCAATGCCTTCGTATCCTCGATCAATGTGATAGACGCGGCTAATTTCAGTAACGCCATCAGCTGCAAGAGCTGCTAAGATAAGAGCTGCCGAGGCTCGTAGATCGCTAGCCATGACAGGAGCGCCGCTTAATTGATTGACTCCGATAATTGTTGCCGTAGCGCCATCGAGTTCAATATTAGCACCCATGCGTTTTAACTCTGCAAGATGCATGAAACGCTGTGGAAAAATATGTTCTCGTATCGTGCTAACTCCCTGAATGGTCGAAAGCATCGCACAAAGCTGAGCTTGTAAATCAGTAGCAAACCCAGGAAAAGGATGAGTCTCGATTTGCACGGGTTTTTTAAGATGATTAGAGGTGATGGTGATGCTGTCCTTCTGTGTGACGAGGTCAAACCCTGCATCAGCAAGCGTCGATAGAAGCGCCTCCAAATGGTGTGGAATAACCTGACTCACGGTGAGTGTTGTGCCAGCAATGGCCCCAGCAATAAGAAATGTGCCTGCTTCGATACGATCGGGAATGACTGTATGAGTAAATCCACTTAATTCCTTCACTCCTTCAATGACGATACGTGAGGTGCCCGCTCCATGGATTTTTGCTCCCATTTTGATAAGCACCTCAGCTAGATCGGTGACTTCTGGTTCTTCAGCTGCTCCGTCAATAATGGTCATGCCATCGGCAAGGACAGCTGCCATCATGATGTTTCCTGTACCTAAAACAGTCGGTCCATATTTTCCCCGAAGATTGACGGTTGCCCCTTGAAGATGAGATGCAAGAATATGAATGTCTCCTCCTTTGACTTGAACAGTGGCACCTAAGTCCTCAAACCCCCGCAGATGCAAATCAATGGGACGATCGCCAATAACGCATCCACCCGGAAGAGAGACCGTAGCTGCATGTTCGCGTCCTAAGAGTGGACCAAGAATACAAACAGAAGCGCGCATTTTTCGAACAATCTCATAAGGTGCTTCTGTGTTAATATGAGATGCCTTCACCTGAACAACCCCACTGGCTCTTTCGACTTCACACCCAAGCATGCTTAAAATCGTCAGCATATAATGAATGTCACTTAAATCAGGGACATGCTCAATAATGCAACGCTCGCGGGTAAGAAGTGTTGCGGCTAAAATGGGAAGAGCAGAGTTTTTAGAGCCGCTAATAGAGACTTCTCCTTGAAGGGTGCGACCACCATGTACAATCATTTTATCCATGAGAAAATATTTAGGAAGGGAGCGTAGGTGTCACCTTAATAGGAGATGTAGCGTGAAGCGATAAGGGTGAGAAAATAATGCTTTTTGTTACTTTATATTGTGAGACCTGCAGTACCATCGCCTCTCTTCATTCGCTAGGAGGAAGCCCCTACGTCACAGCGTAAAAAAAAACTAATTTTCATTCGCGACGAGTATAGCTAAATTACTTTGAAATTATATGAAAATCCTTGCGTCCTTTCATGTAATTTCAAAGTAATTTGACTCTCAATTGTGATTTGGGCGTCATTGCCCCAGTTCACATCATTCCCGCGGAAGCCCGAACATCACAATCTTTCGCTCGCCTTGTCTCAATAAACTTTGCACGGCGCCTCGCGACGAATCAGTATGAAATATCCGGGCTAAAGATAAAATTTCCGGCACGGTCTTTTTTTTGTAGCCTCTAAGCCTCGATCCAGTCACTGTTTGCTTTGTTTCTTCTTGCAGCCCATTACGTAAAATTCCCTTATGAATCACAATCCTTCTGTTGTCCTGACGATTGCCGGCTCTGACTGTTCTGCCGGAGCAGGGATTCAAGCAGATTTGAAAACATTTTCAGCTCTGGGCTGCTATGGATTAACTGCTGTTACTTGTGTTGTTGCAGAAGTACCAGGTCAAGTTATCTCTATTCAAGCGATAGAACCTGAAATTGTACGCGATCAAATAGCCATTTTATTCGAGACTTTTTCTATTGCGGCAGTAAAGACGGGCATGCTTTTCTCACAATCAATTATTCATGCAGTAGCAGATATTTTTGACTCTCTCCCTCAGCTTCCTCCTCTCATTATAGACCCAGTGATGATTGCAAGTAGTGGCGATCCTTTGCTAGAACCTAATGCTGTCGAAGCTTATCGCGAACGCCTCTTTCCTCTAGCCACACTTATTACTCCGAATTTAGATGAATTATATTTTCTTGCCTCGGTGGTCAAACGACCTACTTCTATTGATGAAATGAGGCAAGTAGGACAAGAGCTTCTTGCGAAATTAAAAAAATCGCTCTTACTCAAAGGAGGTCATCTTGATATTGATACGGCGACTGATTTGCTGCTCCTTCAAGATGGAAGTGAACATGCTTTTTCTGCTCCTTTTTTACGTGATGTTGAAACACACGGAACAGGCTGCACCTATGCCGCTGCCATTACTGCACAGCTTGCAAAAGGAGACTCTATGGTCGATGCGGTTGCCAATGCAAAAAAATTCATTACGAATGCTATTGGGAGTGCACATCGCTGGAATCAGGTAAGTGCACTCAATATTATTGCTCTCTTATGATGAGTCATTTGACTATATAAGCCCTGGTGTTGCGCTATCTGGTTCATATCAGAAAAAAATAAACAGAGATTCTTTTGCCTGGAGAGTATCCTCAAAACTTATATTTCATATCCTCGTTACTCCTTTCCTTTCGCTGCATGCTTCTTCTTGATCAATATATTCTCAAAAAATTTGCAGTCCCTTTTATCTACTGCATTGTTGGCTTTATTGCTATTTGGCTTGTTTGGAACTTAAGCACGAATCTTCCTGATTTTGTTCAAGGTCACATTACCTTTGGCGCATTGATCCATTTTTATGCCACCCAGATTCCAAATGTGATTGTTCAAAGTATTCCTGTAGGGACACTCTTAGCCATTCTTTATTCCATGACACAAATGTCACGAAGTAATGAAATTATTTCCATCTTGTGTAGTGGCCGAAGTCTTTATCGTATTTTTGTTCCATTTTTTTTAGTAGGGCTCTTCCTTGTGATTGTGAGTGGCTATTTTAATTACCAAAAAGCCCCACAAGCCGAAGCACTCAAAAATCAGTTGATTGATGAAATGAAGAATGGAAAAAAAATCAATAAATTGATTCAAAATCATCTTTTTAGAAATCGTCTGGGTAATCGAACCTGGTACGTGCAATCACTCGATTTAAAAAATCAATTGGCCCATCAAGTTCAGATTATTCAACAAGATCCAACCGGAAATATCGTGGAAAAGTGGTATATTACTGATGCCTCCTTTAACCCTACAAACCACACATGGACTTTTGTACAGATGCATCATGTCCTCGTTGATCCTATTGGCAATATCCTGACGTTTGATTTCTCTGAACAATGTCAGATAGATGATTGGAGTGAATCACCCTGGCGTATTGCAAGCTCTAGCATGAATCCAGATTTGCTTGGCGTCCCAGAACTCAAAATGTATTTGCAGAACAATAGCGATTTTCCTAAAGCACGTCTTGCACCTTTTTTTACCCATCTGGATTATCGCTGGGCGCTCCCATGGACATGCTTTATTGTGATTCTTTTATCTGCTCCGCTTGGTGTCATCTATTCACGGCGGAGTATTTTAAGTGGCGTGGCACTTGCCGTGGGTCTTTTTGCCGCCATGCTTTTTTCAAGTAATCTGTTCTTAGCATTAGGCAAAGGATATCGTTGTCCTGCATGGATAGCAGCATGGGGACCAAATATAGTATTTGCAGCAATTGGAATCTACCTTATCTGGATCAAGGCAACGGGCAGAGAGCTCTTAAAATTTCGGTGGCCAAAATAAGTCACAAAAAATAGCATGCCTCATTTCAAAGTAATTTGACTATATTTTCGTGATCGTTTCCTCCTCCTTATTTGTCACTCTTTTTTAAATTGCCATGCTCCATGATTGGAAGATTAAATCCCGTTCTCTAATGTGTGCAGTCACTGGAACGCCGTTTGTGGAAGGAGAATTTTTCTATACACTTCTCTTGGAGCATGAAGGTCAATATGAACGATTGGATTTGAGTGAAACAGCTTGGGAAGAACGCAAAAAAGATCCTAGCGCTCCCGTTCCCTTTTCTTTATGGCGTTCCGCCTATGAATTACGAGCCAAGCTAACTCCAGAACCTTTGCCTAACAATGATCCAGAAGGAATGCTCCGGCACTTACTTGCAAGTCATGACATAAACAATCTTCATGTCATCTATATTTTGGGAGTCATGTTAGAGAGAAAAAAAATCTTAAAACCACTTCCTTCGACGCAACCTTCTCTTCTCGTCTATGAGCATGCTTCTACTGGCGAAACATTCTTGATTCAGGATCCCCATTTAAGTTTAGAAAATTTACTACAAGTACAGCAGGAGGTTTCTCTTTTACTGAGTAACGTTTCAGCAGCTACGAAGCAAAAGGAGCACGGTAAGGAGTGCTCCTCATGAGAGGATTGATGATTTTTCTCTCTATACTCCACTCAATATATGCTTGAGCTCTCCTCTTGCTTCTCAAGTTCTGATCGGCGACGTATTTCTCTCTTCTTAGCTCCGATGGCTGGGGTGACCAATCCGATTTTTCGGCGTATTTGCAAGGAACACGGTGCCGATATTCTCACGACAGAATTTGTATCTGCTGATGGAATCATGCACCAAAATGAGAGAACACGACGCTACCTCACCTTCACAGAAGGAGAGCGTCCACTGGGAGTGCAGCTCTTTGGAGGAGATCCAGAGCGACTCGCAACAGCAGCACAACGCGTGGTCGACGGGATAAGACCTGATTTTATTGATCTGAATTTTGGGTGCCCTGCGAGTAAAGTTGTCTGTCGTCATGGCGGCTCCTCGTTGCTGCGCGATTGTCCTAGATTAGAACAAGTGGCTCTCGCTGTGGTTAAGGCAGTAGCACCCCTGCCCGTCACTGCAAAAATTCGTATCGGCTGGGATGAAAACTCTATTAATGCGACTACGACCGCACGCATTCTTGAGGCAAGTGGGATCACGCGTATTGCCGTTCATGGACGCACAAAGGCACAAGGATATTCCGGCAAGGCTAACTGGGAAGTGATTGCTCAAGTCGTCGCGGCGGTGAAGATTCCTGTGATTGGCAATGGTGATATTGCCTCTAGCGTCGATGCATTACAGGCGATTAAAACCGGGGTGGCAGGACTTATGATCGGACGTGCGGCGATGAATAATCCGTGGATTTTTTCAGAAATTCATGCTGCTCTCGGAGGCAAAAGCAAATTTGTTCCTCCCACGTTCCAAGAACGATGTGAACTCATTCGACGCCACTGCAGGGAGGAGATCACCTCTAAGGGAAACGAATTGGCTGCTATGTCAAGCATGCGCGCACGTCTGATGGCTTACACAAAAGGCTTTCCGGGAGGACGTCCATTACGTGAAAAAATATCCCGCGTTTCCTCTCTTGCTGAGTTAGAGGATCTCTTTGCTGCGCTATAGTTTTTCGCGCTAGCCCGCATATTTCATTCGTGATGAGTATAACGTGAGGGGACGCAAACGAAGCTTTTTTTCTAAAAAGAACAAAGTCATTTCGTGTCATTTCAAAGTAATTTGACTATACTGGTCTTTAACCCGCATATTTCACACTCATCTACTGCGGAGGTCGGGAAGTCAGATGGATGCTGCGTTGATCTCGAAGTCTTCCTCGGGCAACACCAGTGCTCGTCTCGCCCTTTCAGGGCTGCCCTTAACCTAACGGTTACGGCAGTCTCCCCCGCGGTCTCTTGGGCCGCCGGTGGTACCCCATCAGCCTTCGCGTCCTCCTCGTTACGATCAGTATGAAATATCCAGGTTAACCAAATAAACTTGTCATGGAGAAGCATCATTACGAGCTTCAAGTAGAATTTAAAAAAGGATCATTCATCAATGAAAGCATCACAAAAGATTGACAGGCGATGACGCCTCAAGAGATATCGCTTGTCACCCAAGTGTCAGCAATTTTTGGGGAAGAGGGTTTGCTCTCTAAGATTTCTGGCTTTGAAAGACGACCAGAGCAGTTTGAAATGGCGTGCGCCATTGCCAAGGCGTTGGAAGAAGAGACCCATCTTGTCGTTGAAGCAGGGACAGGTGTTGGTAAGTCGCTTGCTTATTTGGTGCCGGCTGTACTCTATGCGATACGCTCACGGCACAAAGCCATTATTTGCACCCACACTATTACCCTTCAAGAACAGCTCTTGTATAAAGATCTACCCCTTGTACAAAAAATTCTTGGCCTTCCCTTTGATGCCGTATTACTCCAAGGTCGTCACAACTATTTTTGTCCTGCTCGTTTTCATCGTGCACAGCAGTATGCTCATGATCTTTTTGCAGGTGAT
>CAIWMF010000183.1 GCA_903913785.1 uncultured Spartobacteria bacterium
CTAGCACGTGCCGCCATGCATGAAGTCGATCACCTCAATGGCATTTTGTTTATTGACCATCTCTCTCCAGAAGAACGACAGGAACATGAAATAGTTTTAAAAAAACTACAACAAACACAACAACTCTTATGAATGACCATATTTACAAAAAAATAGAATTAGTTGGTTCCTCCACCAAAAGTATCGAGGATGCAGTGGAAAATGCAGTAGCAAAAGCGACTCAAGAACATACTCACCTTCGTTGGCTAGAAGTCTTAGAAACACGTGCTCACTTAGAGAACGGGAAAATTGCGCATTGGCAAGTTACCGTTAAAATTGGAGTTACCTTAGCTTAGACTGACCTCAGTTATGGCATGAGTATTTTGCATAAGAGTTAGTTGCTCTTTAAGAAATTTTTTAATCTCCTCTACTCCCTCACCTAGTTCAGCGCATATAGGAATCACTTTGAGAGAGGGCTCTTTTTTTTGAAACTCAAGAAGATTCTCTGAGGCAAGAGGGGCATCCATTTTATTAGCAATCACACACCAAGGACGGGCCGCTAAGCGAGCGTCATAGAGCTCTACCTCCCGACGCAAGATATGAAGGTCACTCCATGGTTCGCGTCCCTCACTGCCAGCCATATCAAGCACAAAAAGCAAAAAAGGACACCGCATAATATGCCTTAGAAAGGCATGTCCAAGGCCACGATTATGACTTGCCCCTTCAATAAGCCCAGGAATATCAGCAATCGTCGTCTGTATATAATCACCTAAATCAACAACCCCGACTTGCGGATAGCGAGTCGTAAAGGCATACGAGGCAACCTTGGGATGAGCGGCAGAAAGGGCTCGAAGCAAGGTTGATTTTCCCGCATTGGGATATCCCACAAGTCCTGCAAAAGCAATCGTGCGTAGCTCTAAAAGAAACCATCCCTCCTCGCCTTCTGTACCTTCGGTAAAGCGACGTGGGGCACGGTTACGTGAACTTTTAAAATGAATATTCCCTCTTCCTCCATGACCTTTGAGACAGAGGACATATTCTTCTCCTGGTGCTGCTAAGTCAGCTACTAAATCTTCTGGATTGGGTTGATTTAATTTAGAACGAGGCTCCATGGATTTGCTCCCAGCCTCTGCCGAAGTCTCAAGGATTTTCATCCCTCCAGCCCCCACCCCATCGAGTATTTCCTGAAGGCTATTATGCTCACAATCGCTCCCTCCTTTCTCTCTCTTGATTACAGAGAGCTTCACGGATTCTACCGGAACCACAGAAGAGCAAGCTTCTCTCGTATCCTCTTTTTTGTGAGATGAATCGGATACTTCCTCCTCCAAGGATCGTGATGCTTGAGGTGGAGGAATACGATAAATCAAGGTTCCTACCGGGACAGGGAGAATAAGATCTAGAGCAGACTTACCATGCTTTTGACGACTGGAACCAGGAGCCCCATTGTCAGCGCGTAATATTGGCTTATAAAACAGAGAAGCAAGCTGTGTCTCATGCACACTGGCTTGTAAAATCACACTTCCCCCATCTCCTCCATCGCCACCATCAGGACCACCTTTAGGAATAAATTTCTCTCGACGAAAGCTAGCACAACCATTTCCACCCTTGCCAGCTTTTGCATGAATACGAACGCGATCAATGAACATGAAGAGAGTCTTTCAGAACTTGAGCATAAAGTCGCTCTGTTTTCTTGGCAATCATCTCCCAAGCAAAATATTTCTTGGCATGAAGACGTCCTTGAGCGCCCATGGAAGCTCGAAGAGCAGGATCACTCATTAATTGATTCACCCGCCCGGCAAGCTCTAATTCATACTTTTCTGGATCTAAAATATCTAAATCTCCAGCCACATAATGACATGGTACTAAAAATCCCGTCACTCCATTCTGGACGACTTCCTTAATACCTCCCACAGCGCTTGCAATCACAGGCACACTGCAAGCCATAGCTTCCAAATTGATAATTCCAAAAGGCTCATACATCGAAGGACAGATAAAAACCGATGCTCCTGAATAGAGCGAAATAATTTCATGACGTTCGACCATATGATGAATCCAAATAATTCCGGGGCAACGTTCTTGAGCTTGCGAGACAGCTTCTTGCATCTCGCGAGCGATGTGTGGGGTATCGGGAGCACCAGCACACAAAACAATTTGAAATCCAGGATCCATCTTATCTATGGCTCGGACGAGATGAATGATCCCTTTCTGTCTTGTAATCCGCCCGACAAAAAGAACGTAGGGAAGATCGGGGTTAATACCATGTTTTTCTAAACAGGCTTTATCTTCCTTCTTCGAGTATTCTTGTAAATCAATACCATTATGAATGACAGAAATCCGATGCTCAGGAATGTCACAATGAGTTAAGATATCCTCTTTTGTTCCCTCGGAAACAGCGATGACGGCATCTGCCATCATGAGCGCCTGTTGTTCAATCCAACAAGAATAGTCATATCCTCCTGCCAACTGCTCTACCTTCCAAGGACGCAGTGGCTCTAAAGAGTGAACCGTAATGACCAGAGGGATGCCATAGAGCTGTTTTGCCATGATTCCACCAAGATAGCTATACCAAGTATGGCAATGCACTAAATCGGCATCAATCCCTGCTGCATTAAATTGAATCCCTCTCCATGCTGCCTCTAGAGGACTGGCGAACTGCGCTGGAGCCTTCAAGGCAAATCCCTCACCGGAAAATCCTCGCACAGATAACGACGAACCCTCCTCGCTTTGTTCACCAAAACAACG
This sequence comes from uncultured Spartobacteria bacterium, assembly GCA_903913785.1. GTDB lineage: Bacteria > Verrucomicrobiota > Verrucomicrobiia > Chthoniobacterales > UBA6821 > CAIWMF01. The sequence continues at coordinate 2,722 of CAIWMF010000183.1, forward strand.
AACCTCAACCGACATGAGTTTGGAGAGCTCTCGACTCAAATAATCCACATGCACCCCAGCACCACCATAAACGTGCGGAGGATATTCCTTAGTGAGCAAAAGAAGTTTCATAAAAGTAAAAATATTAATGCGCCTCGATGAAGTCCACAGGAATGAGAAACCGTAGACTTCCTGCGCCCGGAGCACATTTCTCTAAATGAATCGCTGTTAACGAGGCTTTAGGAATATCCACATTGCCCGCATAGGTCATACCAAGCAAACTTGAAATCAAGTGACTCAAGTCTGGTTCATGTCCGACAAGCATCACGGATTCAAACTTGCTATAGGCGGCAAGCCCCTCGATGGCTACCTCAGGAGACATGCCCGAGGAAAGCCAATCGAGCGTTAGGCATGGAGGCAGTCCTATTTTTTGCTGAACAAGATGCATCGTCTCTAGAGCTCGAGAAAAAGGGCTTGTGAGAATGATTTGTGGCTTGACCTGGAACTTGTGACAAAATGCTCCCATCGCCGTGGCTTGCGATCTACCAAGCGCGGTCAAGTGACGTTCTGAATCATTATACGGTGTGTTTAACCCGGATATTTCATACTGATCGTGACGAGGAGACTGCGAAGCCTGATGGGGTAAGGCGAGCGATGAAGTCTGACGACGGCTGTATGAGTCCATACTGCCTGAGGAGCAATTCGAAGCTGACGCAGTATCCATCAGGTATTCGCAAGCCGCAGCAGAATCGGTATGAAATATTCGGGTTAACCCTGCGTCAGCATGCCTAAGAAGATAGAGCATCATAGAAGTATTGTAGGGTGATAGGTTGAATCATTAATTTTGAAAATAATGATCTCTTATTAGAGGCCACAAGCCGGAAGATGAGAATTTATACTCACCTCGCCTCTCGAGTCCAAACGAAATAAAATCATCTTCTCTCATTGAATTCTTCCTACTCAACCATGGAATAGCTGCTTCAGACGATCCACCTTCGATGTACATTGATTATAGAGCTTAAGAGCATTATCAACCTGGTTGTTATAGTCTTTTATCAAGTTGTTAATACGTCCTAAAGGATCTTGTTGTGGATCTTGTTGTGGATCTTGTTGTGCACGCTCTTGCCTTCTATTCCCTTCTATTTCTTTGAGTTTGGGAAATGGCTCAAGGGGTGATATTGCCTGCTGCTGTTCGTTAAGGCCCTTTTTGAGGCCCTTTTTAAGGAGATCCAATTTTTGAAGGGCTTGTTCAAAAGCTTGGCCTGCTGCCGCAAAATGATCATTTTTACTCCTATCCCGTGTCAGTCCTAAAGCACCCAATGTTCCTTGATCTAAGTTGATGAGAGCCTTCATTTGAGATAATGTGCAGTTTATCTTTCGGGTGCTTAGATAGAGATAGCTGCGAGTAGGTTCAGGAGGCTCAGGCAGAGCGAAGGGATCACGAGAAACACTCTCTGAGGGCAGCCGTGCAATCACTTCCTTCTTGGTGTCATCAAATGCTTGGTTATATAAACATGTCACGTCCTTACTATGGTCAGGCGGATCCATGAGTTGACCGATCGTGGTGATCTTCGCCTCGAGATTCTTGAGTTCGTAATGAGCACGCTCGGCAGGAGCAAATTGGATTTTTTCCAAAAAACTGCGATCTATGATTGTCTCTTTTCTTTCTCCTCTTTGAGAGGAATCTACACCTTTCAATCGAGCAATATGATCATGAATCTTATGCGTATCGTGGAGCAACGGTAACAAGGTCGTAAGACTAAGTCGCGCTAATCCATCAGATAGTCTCAATTCTTCGTTATTTTGAGAAAAGAAAATATCCTCGTTTTGACCATTATCTAGTCCTAGTTCCTCGTTATTTTGATAAAACAAAATATCCTCGTTTTGACCATCATCTAGTCCTAGGTCTCCGTCATTCTGAGAAAAGAAAATATCCTCGTTTTGATTTTGAGTGAGCGAGCGATAAAGTTTGTCTACTTGAGTCCATTTTTCTTTAGTATGCTTATCAAGATCGGGACGTTGTAATACTCGCTCAAGCTCACTCCGAACATTCGCCGTAGTTTCCCCTTTAAGAGAGGCGCTAATACAGTCAACAAGCTGTTCTCCTAGTATCATCATTTTATTAGCAACCCTTCTAAGGAAGGCTTGTGTCCAGAGATATAGAGGTCGAAATGACTCTATGATCGTATTTCCTATGGCCGTTATATTCGTACAAAACGAGTGGGTATGATGTTGAATCGATTCGTATCGTAAGAGAGTGCTAGGCTCCTCTTCTGCTCCTATAGTAGTATTTGAGGGCTCTCTGCCAATCTCTCTCTGAGTCGTTCCAGGCGGTCTGTTATTCTTACCACGTTGAAAATGTTGAGATATCTCAAGGAACTGACGAAAAGAAGAACCATTGATATTGGTTAATTCAATTTCTGAACTCGATTCAGATAGCCTTGCGCCATAAGGATGATCTATGGCGCTGTAAGATGATACTAAGCGAAAATTCGATGGAACAAGTGCCTCGCGTTCGTGAGCCCTTTCATGTTCACTACCTCGATGATACCTAGAATATCCATATCCACCTCCAAGAATTCCTAGCAAACATCCAATGCCGATCGCACTCTCCCAGACGCCATCATTATTGCGTGATGCCTCTGAGGTGCTCTCTGAGATGCTTTTTGTGTCTCCAGTAGCGCCACGATGCGTGATGATGGCAGCGCCAATATATGATGAGCGGAGCATATCATCAATAGAAGTCATCTTGGAACTCATACTAGCCTGAGCACATAGTGAAGGCGCGTTGAGGATGGAGAGCGTTGGCTCATACCAGGTGGCAAGGTTGTTTGGAGAGAAACCCTCTAAAGGGCTAAAGGGTGAGACAAGATAACAGGTAGCCTGATCATTAATAGAGAGCAATACGTCATCATCGAGCATGCACACTCCACTCTCGGTGACCTTAATGTTCTTCCATCCAGAGGAAACTTGCAATTCTCGAGCATGAACATAGCGCCATGCAGACAAAGCATTGATAAAGCGGAGCGGAGCATCGAGTTCGTTGTCTTCACACACATATTCATAATGTCCCTCCTCGCCCAAGCGATAAATAGTTGCCCCAAGCACCTGAGAGCCCATCGTTTCGTCGTAGAGATGATGCACGTCATCCCTAGCGAAAACATCGAGAAACTCGCAATAGTCTTTTTTAGTAATCCGTGACTCATTTCTCGAATCTGAAGTCACATCATGCGCATACCCAAAGGAGGTCAAGGATGACCCGAAGAAAGTCCATATCAACGTAAAGAATAACAGGCGAGGAATCATTCTAGGAGGAGTAAAGTTACAACAATACAATCAAAACGAACGTGAGAAGGGCAAAAAACATTAATCACTACCTTCACAAAATTCAAGCACAATGGCCGTTGTATTATCATTTCCTGATCGATCCACAGCTCCATGTACAAGATGCGCAGCTGGTGATTCAAGCGTTGACTCGCTTAAGAGTTCTAGTAATTGATGATTGAAGAGTTGATCAGTCACCCCATCCGAACAAAGAAGCAAACGATCCCCTGAACGATAAATAAGCGACCCAACTTGAGGTGTGACAAATTGATGATCCGCTCCAAGGACCTTTTGTAGAAGGTTACGACGGGGATGATGCTTCGATTGATATTCTGTAATCATCCCTTGACGCAAAAGCCAACCAACATGGGTGTCATCTTCTGAGAGTTGTATGATGCCACCTGTCGTTGGGAGATGATAGAGGCGACTATCACCAATATGTGCAAAATAGACCTGCTCAGCTCGCACCCAACAGAGCGTCAGGGTTGTCCCCATGCCATGACACTCCTGATAACTTGCACTTAGAAGAAGCAGCTCACGATGAATCTCATGAAATAAAGAAACCAATACTTCTAAGACTGAATGTGTCGTTTTTGGCAGACTCCAACTATCGTCTTTGGCGAGATGAATGAGGTATTTTGGAAGGAGCCTTGTGATTTTTTCAACGGCTATACGGCTTGCAAATTCTCCCGCCATCGCCCCGCCCATTCCGTCGCTAACGGCAAAGAGATAGTTTTTAGAAGCATCATAAGCCTCTCCAAACTTTCCCAGATAAGAAACCTCGTGAGCATCCAGTAATAATCCTAGAAAACTATCTTCATTGTTTGTACGAACACGTCCTATATCGGTGCAAGCTGACCAGCGCAGGATGGGTGGATGTTGAGGCAACATATTAAAAGAGCATGATGGTCCTAATTGTTCTTTTCTAAAATGGTTGCAAATTCAAAATCAATCAAACAAAAGCGACCATCCTGGGAACGATACGTCACATTGCGTTTGTCAGGATCATCATGACGAACACCATATTCTTCAAGCTCCTTAAAAATTTCGTCCTGACGTTTTTGATCCAGATGTTCCACTCTACTGCCACAATTGGTAGTGACTATTTTCAGTTGTGCCCTGTCGACTTCTAAGAGACGAGGCACAAAGGGACAGGCCTTTCTTTCAAGCTCCTCGAGCACTCGTACTTCATTGGCAAAGCGCTCGCTTGCCCTAGGACCTCGAAACTGCTTGATGACGCGTCCATCAAAAGTGACATAAACAGACGCGCGTAATGTATCTTTGACCTCTTGCATGAGTTCTTTGAAATTCAAATAAAAACTATCACTCGAGAAATAAAATACGAAGTAACTTGCTCAATGGTCATTTTTTTTTAAAATCTAAAATTTTACAAAAGCGTTGCTCAACCTATTACTTCTCATGACTCCCTACAAATTAGAATATATCTGGCTCGATGGATATGAACCTATCCCTAACTTACGCAGTAAATTACAGGTCAAACCTTTTATAGGCGAACCAACACTCGAGGAAATTCCCTATTGGAACTTTGATGGAAGCTCCACACGCCAAGCAGAAGGTAAAAGCTCAGACTGTATTTTAAAACCAGTAGCACTCTATCCTGATCCTACCATGGACAATGCCTACCTTGTCATGTGTGAAGTCTTAATGCCAGATGGAACTCCACACCCATCCAATACTCGCGCGTCTATTTTAGATGATTCAGAAGCCTGGTTTGGTTTTGAACAAGAATATTTCCTCTATCAAAACGGCCGACCTCTAGGTTTTCCAAAAGAAGGATACCCTCCTCCACAAGGCCCCTATTACTGTGGCGTTGGTTTTTCTCACGTCGGTTCTATCGCCCGTCAAATGGTCTATGAGCACCTAGAAATCTGTTTAGCAGCCGGAATTCACCACGAAGGAATCAATGCTGAAGTTGCTAAGGGTCAATGGGAATTCCAGATTTTTGGAAAGGGTTCTAAAAAAGCTGCTGATGAAGTCTGGGTAGCACGTTACCTCTTACAACGCCTTGGAGAGAGCTACGGAGTCGATGTGGAATATCATTGCAAGCCTCTTGGAAAGGATCTGGATTGGAATGGTTCAGGCATGCATTGCAACTTTTCCACTCAGTTTATGAGAGAACAGGGAGGAAAAGAATATTTTGAAAAGCTCATGAGCGCTTTTGATAAATATAAAAACGAGCATATTGCCGTCTACGGACCAGACAATCATCTCCGTCTTACAGGTCTTCATGAAACACAGTCGATTGATAAATTTAACTACGGAATTGCCAACCGTGGCGCCTCCATTCGTGTTCCGCATAGCTTTATTAATAATGGATACCAGGGATACTTAGAGGATAGACGGCCCAACTCTCAAGGTGATCCCTACAAAATCGCAGGACGTATTTTGCAAACAATCGCAACAGTTCCACTATAGGCCATTCCTTGACCTCACTGGAAAGCGTCGCGGGAACAAGAGGTCAGGGAACAAGAAGTCAAAGTATACCTTTGCCCAAATAAATTTCAGACTTTTAAAAAGCAAGCTTAA
>CAIWMF010000184.1 GCA_903913785.1 uncultured Spartobacteria bacterium
ATCGTATATCCCGGGTTACATGATGATAGCCTTTGGCCATGATTATCTCCTTTGGTTTGCACCTTTGAGATTATCAACTTCATGTAGCCCATTCTATTTTTATCCTTGCCTCACCTGTTGCACTTCACCCTTGAAAGGGCCATTGAATGCTTCTTGCAAAATTGCGGTTATATCTGCCAGATGTAGGGTATTAAAGAATTTTTTGCCTTCTTCTTTTAACTTACCTGTATCATCAATATATGAAGCGAATAACTTAAGATTTTTTTCAAACGTTGATCTGAAATTTTTTCCATCAGATGATTTAAGTTATTTTTGATCTCCAAACGCAATCGAGTGGTGAGATGAGAAGCGCTCGTTGGGATAAGAGACACGCGGTAATGTTGATGAGCTCGGCAAGTTCCTAAAAAAAGCCCTAAGGAATGTTTCAGGAGCTGCTTCTTGTGGTGGCTTGGTTTTAAAACTTTCATAGCGTGGGCGCCTCATGGGATGAGCAGGAATGAGAACGGACGATATCAGTAATGTCTCACTCTATCAAATCACGGCACTCCGACAAGTAGAAAAAAGGAGAAAAAAAGTTGATGGAATTTCTTTCTAAAAAGGTATTCCTTCTACGGGACTCGCGCTCACCCATGGCGATGTCGGTGCGAACCTTAGTCGATGTAGCGTCAAGGACCGTTTCTTAGTTGCATTCGTGAGGCATGAGGCTAGTTTGTTACGCATTATTACCATGCAATCGACGCATCATGTTGTTCCTAGTCTTTTTTGGTTTCGCCAGGACTTACGTCTTGCCGATAATCCTGGTCTTCTCGAGGCGCAGCGAGCAGGGCCTCTGATGGCTATTTATATTTTTGAGGAGGAGGATCCAGGTGCGTTGAGCATGGGCTCGGCCAGTAGGTGGTGGCTGCATCAATCATTGGAAAAATTCAATGCTGCCTTAGATGGCAAGCTCAATATTTACTCAGGGAATGCAGAGAAGATTATCACCGGACTCCTTGAAGCTCAACCAATCGAGGCCGTCTATTGGAATCGTTGCTATGAGCCGTGGCGTGTCAAAAATGATGCCGTGCTCAAAAAGCATCTCCATACATTAGGAGTCACGTGTAAAAGTTACAATGCATCATTGCTCTGGGAGCCGTGGGAGGCCGTCAAAAGCGATCAAACTCCTTACCGGGTTTTTACTCCTTTTTACCGTCAGGCTTCGTTACAGAAGCCAAGATCCCCCCTTCCACGACTCTCAGGCGCATGCTTTCTCAAAGATCCCAACAATAAGACAACGCTTGCCGACTTGAAATTAATCCCACAGATTCCATGGTATCGTGGTTTTGAAACTGCATGGGAAGCAGGAGAGCGCGGTGCTCAAAAAAAACTTCAGCATTTTCTAGAACATGAGCTTACGGGTTATAAGGAGGGGCGTAATTTTCCTGGAAAAAAAAATGTCTCCCACCTCTCCCCTCACCTTCACTTTGGGGAAATTTCCCCGCAACAAGTCTGGCATGCGGTGCATCAGCAAGAGCACGTCCCGCTAGAGGATCGCGCACACTTCTTAAGTGAACTTGGCTGGCGGGAATTTTCCTATTCGCTGCTCTATCACTTCCCGGAGCTTCCCTGGAAGAACTTTCAACCAAAGTTTGATCATTTTCCCTGGAAGGACAATAACGTTCTGCTCCGTGCCTGGGAGCAAGGGCAAACGGGTTACCCGATCGTCGATGCAGGCATGCGAGAGCTCTGGCAAACTGGAACAATGCATAATCGTGTCCGCATGATCGTGGCCTCTTTTCTCGTAAAAAATCTCCTTATTCACTGGCATCACGGGGCAGCGTGGTTTTGGGATACGCTTCTAGATGCTGATGCAGCAAATAATAGTGCCAGCTGGCAATGGGTCGCAGGGTGCGGAGCAGATGCCGCACCGTATTTTAGGATTTTCAATCCGATCCTTCAGGGAGAAAAGTTTGATCCTGAAGGTGACTATACCCGCCGCTTTGTGCCTGAGCTCACAGCCATTCCGAAAAAATTCCTCTTTCGACCATGGGAGGCTCCCAGGGAGGTGCTTGCACAAGCAAATGTAACATTAGGCACGACCTATCCTCATCCTATCGTCGAGCTTGCAAGCTCACGGGATAAGGCGCTTGAAGCCTATCATCAACTCTAGCCCGGATATTCTAGCCCGGGATGTTTTTGAGCACCTGGGCATTAGTGGGATGTTTGCGAATGAAAAAGAGAATGCGGTCAATGGCCTCTAGGGGTTTGTGTCCGGCTAGCCCACGACGAATAATATTAATCTTATGGAGATCTTCTGCAGGAATGAGCAATTCTTCACGACGTGTCCCTGAGAGAAAAATATCCATGGCTGGATAGATGCGTTGATCACTAATTTTGCGATCAAGGACGATTTCCATATTTCCTGTTCCTTTGAATTCTTGAAAAATCAGATCATCCATACGGCTATTGGTCTCTATGAGTGCTGAAGCAACAATGGTTAAGGAACCTGCTTCCTCAGTATTGCGAGCAGCGGCAAAGATCTTACGTGGAATCTCCATGGCTCTCGCATCCATACCCCCACTCATGGTACGACCTCCGCCGGACATGGCATTGTTGAAGGCACGTCCAATGCGCGTTAAGGAATCCATTAACACGAAAACATCTTTTCCTTGTTCTACAAGACGCTTCGCACGCTCAATAGCAAGCTGGGCGATGCGTGTATGACTTTTGAGATCACTGTCATTGGAACTACCAAAAAGTTCTGCTTGGGGGAACATACGACGCATCTCGGTTAATTCTTCAGGGCGTTCATCAACAAGAAGAATCAAGAGCTTCATGGAAGGATGGTTTTTAATGATGGCATCTGCAATATGCTGCAAAAGGGTTGTTTTGCCCGTTCTTGGAGGAGCCACAATGAGACCACGCTGACCTTTGCCAATAGGAGTCATGAGATCGATAATGCGTGTTGTATAACGATCTGTCACGGTTTCTAGAAAAATGCGCTCATTAGGACTGATGGTGGTGAGTTCTTCAAAAAGCGGGAGATGGGCACATTGCTCAGGATCAAGTCCCTCAATTTCTGTAAGTTTAAAGAGCTGCCAACCACGCTGACCTTGTCGTATCTGTCCTTTGATATAGATACCGTCACGAAGATGATGGGCTTTGATCACATCAGAAGTCACAAAAACGTCTTGAGAGGAAATATTATATGAGCGCTTTAATTCACGAAGAAAACCATAGCCTTGTCCCGAGAGCTCGAGCATTCCTTCGGCAAAAATGGGTTCTGCATTGGGATCGAGTTCCCCTATAGGTTCGTATTGACGCTCGATCTGAGAAGTATTGTTATA
>CAIWMF010000185.1 GCA_903913785.1 uncultured Spartobacteria bacterium
AGGACTAGTCCGAATATTTCATACTAAATCTAGGCTCTTCCCATATACTCACCAGTCCGTGTATCGACTTTAATAATTTCTCCCTCCTTAATGAAAAGAGGCACGTTGATGGATTTGCCTGTTTCTAAGATCGCAGGCTTCATCACATTTCCAGAAGAATCACCTCGCAAGCCCTCGGGTGATTCGGTGATTTTCAAATTCGCGCTTGGTGGAAGTTCTACAGAGACAGCACGTCCCTCAACGTAGAGTATTTCAACACTCATGCCTTCGGTAAGATAATCCTTGGCATCACCAATAAAATCTTTTTGTAGTGTGATCGTCTCAAAGCTTGCTGGATCCATAAAATGAAAGCCTTCTTGATCCTGATAGCTAAATTCTAATGTCGTACGAGACACGTCAACTAAGTCTACTTTTTCCGTGGAAGAAAAACGAATATCGGCTGATTTTCCCGTCCCAATGTAGCGAATAATACATTGGACAAATGCTCGAAGATTTCCAGGAGTCCGATGCGTGACCTCAAGCACAATAGCAGCATTGCTGTTATATTTAATTGCCATTCCTTTGCGAAGATCGTTTGCGAGTGCCATAATGAAAAAAAAGAGAAAAGTTATTTCAAATAAAAGGTGAGAGAATAGTCGGAGAGTGTATACGCGTCACGAATGAAAATGAGGTTTTTTTTGTGCTGAAATTTTTCGTACTTTGAAAGGCAAGAAAGAGCTTTCTGCTACGGAATCAACAGGGGTGATGACAATGCAGCGATCGCAAAAAAGAGACCTTACAAAATCCTCCATTTAAAGAGATCTTGTGAATCAATAAGACCCACAACTTTCTCCCTTGCATCGACAACAATGAGATCTTCAATGCGATGATGCTCTAGGATAGCGAGCACATCAGCTGCTAGTTTATCTTGATCTATGGTGATGGGAGAGGTGGTCATGAGCTCACTCACAGGGCACTCATCGATACCTTGTCCACAAGTCACATGACGCACGAAATCGCCATGAGTAAAAATGCCTGCTAGGGTCCCGTCCTCATTGGTAATAATGGCTGCTCCAAGATGCTTTGAGGTCATTTCCTTGAGCACACGGGGAACTAATGTGTTCTTTTTCATGACGACTACCTCATGAAGAGGACGCATCATATTGCCAACTTTCAACAAAATAGAGCGCCCTAAATGACCTGCTGGATGAAAGCGCGCAAAATTCTCACGAGTAAAACCACGTGCCTCTAAAAGCACCATGGCCAAGGCATCTCCCAGTGCCATCATAACGGTTGTGCTCGATGTGGGGGCTAAATTATGAGGACATGCTTCTTGGGAAACAGAGACATCTAGGACAACATCACTTGATTTGGCCAAGGTCGAGCCGAGATTCCCGGTCATTGCAATGCGACGGGCATCAAAGTGCGCGAGTGAAGGAAGGAGGTTGAGCAACTCTTCGGTTTCACCACTATAACTTAAGAGCAAAAAGAGATCGCCATCACAGACAATCCCTAGATCACCATGGAGGGCGTTTAAGGAGTTTAAGACAACGGCAGGCGTGCCAGTACTTGTAAGGGTTGCGGCAATTTTTTCTCCCACTTGGCCCGATTTACCCACACCAAGAAGAATGATTTTTCCACGATGCGCGATAGTTTCTAGAAATAGGGTTATTGCTTTTTCAAAATTACTATCCAAACGATTGGCAAGGAGAGCGACCTCTTCGGATTCAATCTTTAAAACGCGGCGTGCTCGTTCAAGGTAATTCATGGGGTGCATGCTAAGTGAAACTTTTTCGAACTAAAAGCAAGGAATCAAAATAGAAAAAAATATGCCTTTGCTCCAATGAAAATGAGGATTTCTTTACCCTGAAATTTTTGGGGCCAGCCCAACCCTCTATTTTTCTTGTCTTAATAGGCTCGACTTAGCGAGACTCAAC
>CAIWMF010000186.1 GCA_903913785.1 uncultured Spartobacteria bacterium
CGTTTAGAAGATGAGGAGCTCATTGAAAATCATTACTACGATATTGGTGTTGCTGTTGGTACGGAGAAAGGATTGCTCGTCCCTGTTCTGCGCGATTGTGAAAAGCAATCACTTGCTGCCCTAGAAAAACAACTCTTAGAATACGCTACCAAAGCTCGTGAGGGAAAAATTGCTCTTGCTGATTTGCAAGGGGGTGTCTTTACCATTTCCAATGGTGGGGTCTATGGATCGCTTTTAAGTACCCCGATTTTGAATCCACCACAGAGCGCTATTCTAGGAATGCACACCATACAAGAACGCGCGGTTGTCGTGAATAGTCAAATTGTCATTCGTCCCATGATGTATTTGGCGTTGAGCTACGATCACCGCATCGTCGATGGAAAAGAGGCGGTGACGTTTTTAATTCATGTCAAAGAGGCTCTAGAGAATCCACTGAGATTTTTTTAAAAAAACCAAGCAAAACAACAATGAATACAAAAGCAATACACCCAAGTAGTAGACAATCGGGGCCTCACTGGCAGGACATCACTCATCAAGCACATCAAGCAAATGCTGCCAATAAAAACATTGAAGTACCCTCTGCTGATGGTATGTCACAAAAGGCAGCTCCTATTGCTTGTCTAAGTATTGCTGATCCTTCTACCCATCATAAGCTTCTCTTAAGCCTAGATGGTTATTTTAGGAATGCGATTAAGGATATTGAACATGATCTGAGTCCTCTAGAAGAAGAGGAAGGGGGAATGAAAGACCAGGTCAAGATGACTTTAGAAGATTTATCTAACCATGCGTGGGAGAGTATTTGTAAAGTATGTGACGATTCCATGCGAAACAATGATTTAACAAGCATGACAATCCACAAGGTCAATATCGCAACTCATCAAGAGTTGCAAAAAATTCGTGACTGTTTCCAGCCGGAATATCAAGCAGCATTACAAAGAACCGCACCTCAGTTCTATCCAATACGAGGCGAATCAGGTCACTGGACAGTTCTTAAACCTCTTGAGGCTCCTAAAAATCTTGTTTGTTCATCAGGGGGACCTAAAGGCGTAGGATATCCTAATCTGATGGAAACCCTGGAGACGATTAAGAGAGCAGATGGAAAAAATCTTCGAGAGGGGCTTGATGCCATTGCAGGAAGTTCTGCAGGATCCATTGTGGCTGCCTTGATTGCTTGCAATGTGACGGCTCATGCAGCACAAAAGCTTGTGAATGAACAATCGCTCATCGAATTAATTTCAAAAGAGCCATCACGTAATGATTTTAAAAACATGAAAGATGTCTCCTTTAATGGGATTGGATTGGAAGTAACTTTTTTGATCGAAGCAATCAATCATGAACTCATCGAATCCATCGATAGCTTTTTGAGAGATCATCTCAAATTTCAGGCTCGAGCAAACGATCCGAAGCCCTACGAGAATATTTACACTAACATTAATGATTTAAATACAAAGTTAGCTCATGCCGACAAGGAAAAATTAAGTGCAGACGAAAAAATAAAGTTGTTCAATCTCTTTAAAAAAATTGATCAATATAAACATCCCCGTACTGACAGCGGAGTTTCCCATACTGAGAACACAGTACCACTGATTACTTTTGAACATCTTCGTATCTTAAGAAAAATAGACCCGAATAAATTTAAGGATCTCACGATTACGGCTTGTGATACAACGAACAAGAAAGTCGTTTATTTAAATGCTGAAAGTGCAAGTGACATGCCCATTGCCTTAGCTGCTCGTGTGTCAAGTTCTCTGCCTATGTTTCAGACCATCACCTATAAGGGTAACAGCATGATCGATGGAGGGTTCGGATCTAGAATGCCTTCAGAACTTTTTATTCCTGAGCATCAGAATCTTATAGAAAGAATGCCAGATGCATTAAAAAATTCACATAATGTACAAGAACAACTGCCAGACTTATTACTCAAAAACAATCCCTCCGACAATAATTATGAGCAGACATTAATCATTGGATTTAATCTTAATGGTCAATTAAATGATGTCCCCTCGAAGGAGGTTACTTTGGCTGGTTCATTTTTGGGCACTCTTGTCCGTCCAGCAATAGGACTTGGATTAGGAGTGAATAATTTTGGTGCTGGTGTTACCTCTGATAATGTTAAAAGTTGGAGTCTTGGCTCTAATGCCTTTACTCTTCCCTCTGGCACGCTCACAGGAAGCAGTTTCTTTGCCTCGGAAACTTACAAAAAGGCAGTTCAACTACAGGCGCAATCAGCTTCCTTGGAGTATTTCTTTAATCGACATCAGGAGGCTTCTTATCAAAGCTCTCCAACATTAGAAGCAGCAATGGACAGCCTCTCGCGTCAGGAAATCGAACAAACAATTCATTTTTATAATACTGATAAAGTGAACGATTATAGTATGGAAAAAGTGAGACAAGAACTACGTAAGATTCATTACAATTTGAGTTCAGTCGATCAAGAGGACGAACATGCCATGAAGCATGCTTTAAAAAATTTTTACGGCACCATTCGGTCTGCTGCTCAAAATGCTTTAAACAGGCGCCCATCAAGCACTCAGCTTGGAGGGGAAAAATAAAATATCAAGTGACCTTCGTAATCTCTTTCTCGTAATGACTCAGTGTCCTGACCCTTCTATTTCCTTGCGTGTTGTTGTCACCTGTGGTCCTAGTTGTGAGCCAATCGATGAGGTTCGTTTTTTAAGCAATCGTTCTACTGGTGAACTCGGAATGCTCTTGGCGCATGCATTAGAGAAGGCAGGGTATGATGTTATTTGTTTGCGCAGTAGTCTGGCAACCTATCCCTTGCATCCTTCGATCATGAAGGTCCTGCCATTTACGACGAATGATGATCTAGCGGGTTTGCTCGAGGAGCTCTCGCAAGGAAAACCTGTGGCGGCGATTTTTCATGTCGCAGCTCTCTGTGATTATTGTGTAAAAAAAATCACTACGCTGGATGGTCAAACTCTCTCTGCTCAAAAAATCCCAACATCCTCGGGTCCCTTGCAGATGATCTTAGAACCAACGTCAAAAGTCATTTCCAAACTTCGAGGATTCTTTCCTAGAAGTATTATTGTGGGTTGGAAATATGAAGTTGAGGGAACCAGACACGAAGCTCTCAGTAAGGCGGAACATCAAATTTTCAAATATCAACTGGATGGATGCGTGGCTAATGGAGCAGTGTTTTTAAAGAGATTCGAATTTATTGCTTCCTCTCAAGAGAGAGAATCCTGTGCTTCCAAAGAAGCTCTTGTTTCTTTTTTGCTCGATTGGACACATAAGATCATCGCTAAAACATAACTCCTTGATAGGCTAGAAAAATGTTTACTGGAATTATTCAAGGCATTGCGAGGATCGCTCGTATTCAAGATCAAGAGAATCGGAGAACCATTACACTTGATTTTAGAGATGACTTCTGCACTGATCTTACGCTTGGTTCAAGCGTTGCGGTGGATGGAGTTTGTTTAACAGTGACAAGATTATTGTCGGCTCAGCGAGTTGAGTTTGACGTCATGCTCCCGACTCTTCAGACAACAACTTTAGGCGAAGCCACGGCGGGAATGTCTGTTAATGTGGAACGCGCAGCCAAAGCAGGAGCTGAAATTGGAGGTCATTCTCTCTCAGGTCATATTGATTGCTCGGGCCGAGTAGTGAACATTCAACAACCAAAAAATAACTACGTTCTTACTATTGAACTTCCTCCAACATGGATGCGTTATATTTTTCACAAAGGTTATATTGCCCTTAATGGCACAAGTCTCACGATCACACAAATCCGTCATGATGAAAACGTATTTGAAATATGGCTGATTCCTGAAACCTTACGCCAAACAACCTTTGTCGAAAAAAAAATCAATGACCTTATCAATGTGGAAGTAGATCGCAGCACTCAGGTCATCGTTGATACGCTTCGCTTAGCGATTGCCGAGCAATTTAAACTTTTGCAACTCAAGGGCGATCGTCTTTCTTTATGTGTGGCATAGCAGGTTTTATCGGCTCTGGAAATCGCGTCATCCTCGAGCAGATAACACGTGCCCTCACGCATCGCGGACCTGATGATGAGGGGTTTTTTGTTGAGGAAAAAAAAGGGGTTTATTTAGGTCATCGTCGTCTTTCTATTGTTGATCTGGCCGGTGGCGTCCAGCCTATGAGGAGTGCCGATGAAGACCTCGTGATTGTTTTTAACGGTGAAATTTATAATCACGGGGAATTGCGAGCGTCACTTATCGCCAAAGGATATGAGTTCTCTACGAATCATTCCGATACCGAAGTCCTTCTTTATGCGTATCGCGAATGGGGTGAGGGGATGCTTGAAAAGCTCAATGGGATGTGGGCTTTTGCTATTTACGATAGAAGAGATCATTCGCTTTTCTTAGCACGCGATCGTTTTGGAAAAAAACCGCTTTACTATTTTCATGACTCCTCAAGTCACGGGGTCTTTGCCTTTTCCTCGGAGTTAGATTCCTTATTGCATCATCCCCAGGCACCACGCAGTCAATCACTCGTGGCGCTCAAAAAATATTTTGCCTATGGTTTCATCCCAGCGCCCTATACCCTCATTCAAGGTATCTATAAGCTTCCTGGAGGATATTATGGGCGTTTGAATCTTTCTTCGAAGCAGTGGCATATCGAGCGCTATTGGGAATACCGTTTAGAGCCCTTTCAGCCAGATCTTCCTAGTGATGGTGGTCAGGCTTGGGGAGAAGAGTTATTAGAACGCCTGGACCGTGCAGTAAAACGTCGCCTCATTGCAGATGTGCCCCTTGGTGTTTTTCTAAGCGGTGGTATTGATTCCTCTGCGGTGGCTGCTCTGGCCATACGACACGTCCCGGCTAGAGAGTTACAAACTTTTAGCATTGGATTTACAGATCCCTCCTTTGATGAACTCTCCTATGCACGTCGCATGGCACTCGCTTTGGGTTGTTCTCATCACGAAGAAATTCTTGATCTTAACAACGCAATAGACTTGTTACCCGATCTTCTCTCGAAGCTTAAAGAACCTATTGCTGACAGCTCGATTCTTCCGACATATTTGCTTTCAAAATTCACGCGACGCTATGTCACTGTGGCCTTGGGAGGTGATGGAGGAGATGAGCTTTTTGCAGGATATGATCCCTTTCATGCACTTCATGCTGCAAAAATATATTCGAAGTTAGTCCCTAAAGTCCTTCATCCTGCAATCACTTTTCTTGCGATGCATCTGCCTGTTTCTCATCGTAATATCAGTCTTGATTTTAAAATCAAACGAACACTCAAAGGACTCGCATTGAGTCCATCTCTCTGGATGCCGGTTTGGATGGGACCGCTGGATCTTGGTGAGCTTGATCTTTTTTTTGGTGATAAAAATCTTCCTGAGGACATTTATAGTGAGGCCATTGAAGCCTGGGAACGTCCTGGTAGAAAGGCAAGTGATCTAGATCGCGCACTCCATTTTTATACATCTCTCTATTTGCAAGATGATATTTTAACAAAAATGGATAGAACTACCATGTTGCACTCGCTGGAAGTACGATCTCCTTTTTTAGACATCGAGGTTGTTGATTTTGCAAGACGCTTGCCTCATAGCGTTAAATTACGAAGTGGAACAACAAAATGGATTTTGAAAAAAGCACTCGAACCACTTCTTCCTCGTGACATCATTTATCGCAAGAAAAAAGGTTTTGGTATGCCCATTGGTCGTTGGCTTCGTAGCGGTCGCATAACGCCGATAGAGCCACAACTAGCACCAGCTAAGAAATTCTTTTATGAACGCCTTCAAGCTCATCAACAGGGGCGTAGTGATGAACGTCTTTTTTTGTGGGCGCAATGCGTTTTGGCCGGTATAGCCAAGACTCGAGGATAAAAAATCCTAAAATCGATCTGTCTCTTATCGATCTGTCTCTTAGAGATAAAAAGGGATTCCTTGTTGTGCGAAGAATGCTTTTTGTTCCTTGAGATATTGGTCGCCGAGTTTTTCAAAGCCTCCTTGTTCACGAAAACGTTTTAAAAAACAATTAACCTCTTCTCGAAGTTTGATGTCCTCAAGACGTATGCCAATAGCCGTTGAACTCACTTCCAGAGGGGTGAGGAGAGCTGTGGTTTGCTCAGGATGTGCTTGATAAAATTTCCAAATACTGAGCACATCGTAAATGAAACCATCAACACGATTTTCAAGAACTTCTAATACGGCAGATGCTTCTTGATCAAAAGCCATGACGGTCGGGTTTTTTAAATGTTTCCTAGCCCATTGTTCGCCAATAGTTCCTTGTCGTACGGCAATCTTCATTCCTGGGTGATCGAGGTCATTACGATCATGTATAGAACTTGGCTGATGAGTTAGGATTCCTAGTCCTAGGGTGAGATAGGGATCTGAAAAAGCAATGCTTTGACGACGCTCGAGAGTGTCAGTCATCGAGGAAATAATGAGATCGATTTTCTTGGTCTGAAGCGATGGGATGAGACCGACAAAGGGGATGTTTTCTATTTCTACGCTTCGATGAAGATAGCTTGCCAGTGATTCCGCAAGACGAACGCTGATACCATCTGGCTTGCCCTCTGCATCAATCATTTCAAAAGGGGGGAAGGAAAGATCCATCCCAACACGTAGTGGAGGGAGGCTCTCTTTTTTTTCACAGGCAAGAAAGCTTAAGAAAAAACAAAGCACGAGGAGAAAAGAATATTTTTTGTTCATAATGATCACATTTTCCTCACGAGGTCGCCTGTTCTGATTTCGCTTCCTCGGTGGGAATATACTCGAGAAGTTCACGAGGTATTTTTTTTTCTGTTTTAGCTCCTAGGGTTTGGAGGCGTTGTGCTGTCGTAATCAAGTTCCCTTTTTGAGAGGACAGACGGGCAATAGCATCGTCTTGAGCACTCAGTGTCTTAGCTAGTTGAGCTCGTATACTGAGCAAGTGACTTGCAAAATCGACAAAACGATCATGGAGAACTCCACCGAGTCGTGCAATTTCTAAAACATTTTTGGTCTGTTTTTCGACTTTCCAAAAATTATGTATCGTGCGCAGTGCTGCAAGCAATGTGCTCGGGGTGACTAAAATAATACGATGGACAAATGCAAATTCAAAAAGCTCGGGATCCGCTGAGAGAGCAGCTCCAAAGGCTGGCTCAATAGGAAGAAACATCATGGTCATTTCAGGTGTTTTGCCTTCAAATAGATCAGGATATCCTTTGTCGGCAAGCGACTTGATATGCGTTCGAACCGCTGCAGCATGACGCAGGAGCGCCTCGTGACGTTCTTTTTCCTCGAATGCATTACAGGCCCGTTCGTAGTCGATGAGCGAAACCTTAGAATCAATGACAATGATCCGATCTTCTGGAAGATAAATAACGGCATCGGGTCGGAGACGCTCCGGCGTTGAGACTTGCAACTCAAACTCACGTCCTCGCTCCAATCCAGAGAGCTCTAAGGTTCGTTCTAAAATGAGTTCTCCCCAGGCGCCGCGTCGTTGTGATTTCCCCTGAAGGGCCGAAGCCAAATTTTGTGCATCCGTTGAGAGTTGATGATTGAGTGCTGCAAGTTGTTGTAATTGCTGTTGGAGGCTTCCGTGATGGTGAAGACTTGCTCCATGGATTTCCTCCACACGTTTTCGAAAGCCTTCGAGATTTTCTTTAAGAGGGACGAGGAGATGGCCTAATTGCTCGTTGCTTCTTTGGCCGAGTTGCTCGGTCTTTTCTTCTAAAATCTCTGTGGCAAGATTACGAAACTGAGCTGTCATCATCTCTGTAAGCTTGAATTTTTCCTCCTGTGCACGATCGAGCGAGGCCAGAAGATCATGAACTCGTTCTTCAAAGGAAGTTTTTAGAACCGCAAGCTCCTTGTGCACACTGCGTGATCGAAAGAACCACCCGAGGATGATGCCTGCGAAAAGGGCACTGAAAAATAGGAGGCAAAAAATCATTAGCGGCATGAGCAGGTCAAGAAGCTATCTGAATTGATCAACCTATTAAAACTAAAAATGTGCAGAGTACACATTTACCCCGGATATTTCATGCTGATCGTGACGAGGAGACCGCGAGGTGAGGGTGGGGTACCACCGGCGGCCCAAGAGACCGCCGGGGGAGACTGCCCAGAGTTTGCAGGCTCTTTTAGGCAGCCCTGCAAGGGCGAGGCGCGCTTCGCCAAGTGATTCTAACACAGAATCCACCCTCCTTTCCCGGTCTCCGTAGTAGATCAGTATGAAATATCCGGGTTAACAACACTCTCTCTTAACCTGTTCATAAAAGCGATTGACAAAACCAAGCGCAAATTCCTCGAGGGTTCGTTCTCGGTTTTCTACCAGTGGCTTGAGATCGATCGCATAGGCAATATGTGTTGCCTCATCAGGCGCATTGGGTGCTTGGTAGGTGGCATTGGCGCGCATTCTCCCCAGGGTAGCAAGGTCGTAGCGCTTGCCTCCAGAAATTTGAGAGTCAAAGACTTTAATTAATTTTTCTATCAGCTTGGGGTGAGTGCTCAGATCGAGTGCAATTTTGTCTCTATCTGTCAGCCAATCCAGACTACGCCAAACTTCAACTCCCAAGAGTGTTTGAGGATGCTCTGTTACGGGTAAAGCTCGTAATGCCTCAATCACGCAGCGGCACACAGCACGATGAGTAGGATGTTTATCAAGAGGATGGTGGGTATAAATGACCTGAGGGTGTAGCTCTCTGAGTAGATCGTAGAGTTTTGTGGTGAGGAGATCAGAGGTAGGATCTTGAACGATGCAGGAGGAGAGCTCTAGTTGGGCTATAAAAGAATAGTGACCGATACGTGCCGCCTCCTGTTGTTCATGCTCACGCATGCGCATGATGGCCTCATCGCTATAGTGTCCGTAAGCTCCCGTGCGTGGGCTACCTCCGCCATGAGTGCATGTAATGCCGCCGAAATGTTGTGTTGGATTTTCATAACATGCCAAAATGCCGTGTGTGGCCAGGATCTCAAGATCATCTTGATGTGCGCCAATACCCAAGTGAGTGAGCTCTCGAGCGACTTGGTCAAAGGGAATTTGGCTTGATATGAAGAGATTCATGACGAGAGTTTTTAGGAAAACTAATCAATGTGAAAACAAAATTTCTATTTTGCAGAGCATTTTCTACACTTACAGACATCGTGAAGGGTGTATCCATTCTTGCGGCCAAAAACAAGCAAGTCCAATTTCCTGAAATTCATTCGTGACGAGTTCATGGAAGCGTGAAGTGCAATAAGAAAAAAGGAAATAGGAAATAAAAGTTCCGTTTTAAAATTGGTTCACTTTAGGGGAGGTTCCAGTTAGGCTAGACGTTTATGTCGTCTCTCACTTCACAAAGCTCTTTTCCACCACGCGCACCGCTAGTCATTGCCGGACGTGAATTTTCTTCACGTCTTATTTTAGGCACTGGAAAATTTTCCTCTTCCCCGCTCATGCGTGATGCTCTTGAGGCGAGCGGAGCTGAAATCGTGACAGTGGCGCTGCGTCGGGTCGATCTGAGCGGAAAAAAGGATCCTTTTGCCAATATTCTTGAATTTCTTGATCCCAAAAAGTACTTGATTCTCTCTAACACGAGTGGAGCTAATACAGCCGAAGAAGCACTGCGCCTGGCACGTCTTGCGGTATCAGCTGGATTGCCTCCCTGGATTAAAGTCGAGATTCATCCTGATCCTCATTACTTACTTCCGGATCCTGTAGAAACACTTCGAGCTACAGAAATGTTGGTTCGTGAAGGTTTTACTGTTCTGCCTTACATCAATGCAGATCCGCTGCTTGCAAAAAGACTCCAAGATGCAGGTGCTGCTGTGGTCATGCCTCTTGGCTCTCCGATTGGATCGAATCGAGGGCTCGAAACGCGTGCTATGATTAAAATCATTATTGAGCAAGCCATTGTCCCAGTGATTGTGGATGCAGGACTAGGTGCTCCGAGTCATGTGGCTGAGGCTTTTGAGATGGGCGTGGATGCTGTGTTAATTAACACAGCGATTGCGGCTGCCTTTAATCCCGTTCGTATGGCAGGTGCTTTTCGTTTGGCTATAGAAAGCACGCTCGAGGCAGTGGCGGCAGGTCTTCCCTTAAAAGCAGAGCAGGCTATACCCACAAGTCCACTCACTGGTTTTCTTAAAACATCACAAGTATCCTCTCTAGAGGGATAGGAAGAAGGACTCAGTGAGGATAAAAAATTTTGAATTGATTGCGTTTGTTTTCGTTGGGCACGTTTTTTACGTCTCCTTTTTTCTTTTTAATACACCCTGAGCCTACGCTAATGTCTGAGCATTTAACCCCAATGATGAAGCAGTATCATTTGCTGCGAGGCGATCTTCCTGCTGATACCTTTCTCTTTTTTCGTTTAGGTGATTTTTACGAGCTCTTTTTAGATGATGCCCTGCAAGCCGCTCCCATCCTCAATGTGGCCCTGACCAAGCGTGGCGAAACCCCCATGTGTGGTGTCCCTTATCACTCTGCAAGGGCGTACATAGAAAAGCTCCTCTCTGCTGGTAAGAAAGTAGCACTCTGTGAGCAGGTCGGAGATGTTCAAAGTGGTAAACTTGTCGAGCGTCAAATCACACGGATCTTAAGCCCAGGAACATTAGAAGATGTGGGGCTTAGTGCTGCTCAACATAACTTTACGGCAGCAATATTTACTCATGGTAATAACGAGCATGAGCCCGAAAAAACCTGCTTCGGCTTGGCCTATATTGATCTAAGTACAGGAGATTTTTTTGTGACGGAGTTTTCTCATTATGAGGCTCTCTTAGATGAGATCGTGCGTGTAGCTCCTGCAGAAATCATTGCTCCTAAAAAAATAGAAGTCTTCCTGCCTCAGCTCAAAAAAGAATTCCTATTCCCTTTAGTTGCGTGGTTAGAGGATTCTCTTTTTGATCCACCTAGTGCACGTGAGTTGCTCAGAGATCATTTCCAAGTCCAATCCCTCGATGGATTTGGAGGAGAAGAGCAGCCCTTAGGAATCATTGCTGCCGGAGGATTGCTCTATTACATCAAACAACATTTACGTCGTGATGTTTCTCATCTTTCTACCTTGCAACCTTATCATCATCATAATCATCTACTCCTTGATGCTGCGACTCAATCTCACCTGGAACTTGTGACCTCGCGTGCAGGTCGTGGGATGACGCTCTTAGGTGCTCTAGATCGGACGAAAACTCCGATGGGAAGTCGTATGCTGCGTGAATGGATTATACGTCCTCTTGCAGAGTCTCATGCTATTACTCAACGACAGGATGTTGTCGCCCTCATGTTGAATCACCCATTATTACTGGCAGAGTTGCGTGAGGAGTGTTCGGGTATTGCCGATATGGAGCGCTCTCTCTCTCGGCTGAGTCAGCATAGTTCTAATGCGCGTGATCTCTTGGTATTGAGCACTTCGCTAGCGCGTATTCCTTGTTTAAAAAAAATAGCAACCAGACTTTTAGAGCAGGCACTATTAGAAGTTCCTGTGCTTCAAAAACTCGTTGATCAACTTCATGATTTGGCACCACTCTATCAAAAGCTTCTTCATGCGATCTTAGAGGAGCCACCGGCTACTATCAAAGAGGGAGGAATGATTCGCGACGGATTTCATACTGCTTTAGATGAGATGCGTGCGGCGTCGCGTGAAGGGAAAAATTGGATTGCCTCACTTCAAGAAGCAGAAATACGCCGTACTGGGATTAAGTCTCTGAAAGTACGCTTTAATGGAGTGTTTGGTTATTTCATTGAGGTGACGGCTTCGAATTTAGCCCATGTTCCCGCTGACTATATACGTAAGCAGACTACTGCGAATGGAGAGCGTTTTGTCACGCCAGCGCTTAAGGAAATGGAAGGAAAAATTCTTGGCGCAGAGGAACGAGCCAAGGCCCTTGAGTTCGCGATTTTTCAAGAGCTAAGAAGTGCTGTGCTTGAGAGATTACGTGCTATTCAAGAAAGCGCACGTGCAGTAGGGATGCTTGATGTTTTTTGTTCTCTTGTTGAGACGGCCCGACTTTATGGATTTACACGTCCTCAGATTGATACCTCTAGAGTCCTCTCAATGAGCGAAGGGCGCCATCCTGTTCTTGAACAGCAAATACGCGATCAAACATTTGTTCCCAATGATGTTGGGCTCGATGGCGATGGCCATCGTATGGCCATTATTACTGGTCCTAACATGGCTGGTAAATCCACCTACTTAAAACAGTGTGCACTCTTAACTATCATGGCCCAAATGGGGAGTTATGTACCAGCTCGAGAGATGCATTTGGGTATTGTCGATCGGCTTTTTACACGTGTAGGTGCTAGTGATGATCTCTCTCGTGGTCAGTCGACCTTTATGGTGGAGATGAATGAAACAGCAAAAATTCTCCACTATGCCACACGTAAGAGTCTCGTCCTGCTCGATGAAATAGGACGTGGTACAGCAACCTTTGATGGGCTCTCTCTGGCATGGAGTGTGGCAGAGTACCTCCATGATCTCATTGAAGCTCGTACGATGTTTGCTACTCATTATCATGAACTCCCTGATCTTGCTCGTACACGCACAGGAATCACTAATCTCAATGTTGCTGTTATTGAAAGAAATGAAAAAATTCTTTTTTTACATAAAATTGTACCAGGTGCTGCAGATCGGAGTTACGGTATTGCCGTTGCTCGCCTTGCAGGGTTGCCTCATGCGGTCATTGAACGTGCTAAAGAAATTCTTGTGAATCTTGAGAAGACAGAACTGAGTACAGAGGGTCGTCCTCAGTTAGCCTCGCAGAGAATACCGCAAAGAAGACCCCCTCACAAGCGGGTCGTAGATGATGGGCCGATGCTCTTATAGCTTCGTTCTCACGCTCGTCACATTATTTTTACATAGAGTTCAGTCTTCGGCCTTGCTCTTTCTAAAGCGGCATTCGGGCTAGCATGCGAGATCTGCATGTACGTTTTTAGGGTAGCGGCATGGGCTCAATATTCATGATCCGATCGGATTGGAAAAGGGAAGCACGAATCATCGAGTCGCTGAGCAAGAGGGAAGGGTAAAATCTTATGATTCTCCAAGTAATATTGGCATTTATAAAAATGTGAATAAGTTGCGAATAACTACTCTTTAAAAAATAGTGCCAACAGTTTTGTTTTTAGCATTGACGTGTGTGTGAAATAGTGGGACAAAATGGGGGTTTGTGGAGCAAAATGGATCTTTTTTCCACCTGCTCACATGATGCCTTATGTCCTCAACACTTCCTTCATCACTCATTTATGCTGGCACTTTTGAACGTGTCATGGATGGGAAGCATCGTGTCACGATCCCAGCTGCTTGGCTGGCACAAGGAGTCAACGAGTTTCATGCCATCCCCAATCCGAGTGAAGAGTGTCTCATCGTGATGCCTGCGCAAGAATTTCAAGCAGTTGAGGAGAAAATTCATCAAAGCAGTGCTGCTCCCGCTGAGCGGCGTAAGGCAATCCGACAATTTTACAGTCGTGCACGGGCTGTCAATGCTGATGCTCATGGACGGATTCTCTTTTCTGATGAACAGTGTGCGGCTCTGCATCTTCAAGGGGAAGTTGTGCTCGTGGGGGGTCGCAGTCGTTTTGAAATTTGGAATGCGAAGCGTTGGCATGTCGTTGCAAACGAGGAGCACGATTCCTTCCGTAATATTGCTCATCTTATTGGCCTGTAATTTTAGCGACGCATGACCTTCAAAGAACTTTTGCCAGCTCCTTTTCAAAAGAAAAGAGCCCCTGTTGCACATATCAAGAAAGATAGCCTTCCTCGAGTAAAGACTCATGAATTTCATGAACACTCTGTTTTACGCAAAGAGGTCATTGACTTTTTGGAACCAAAACCGGGAATGACAATTCTAGATGGCACTCTTGGAGGCGGTGGCCATGCTGAGTTATTGTTACAAGCAGGAGCGAGGGTTATTGGCCTGGATCGTGATCCTGAGGCACTCGCCTATGCCTCGCAGCGTTTGAGTTCATTTGGGGAGCGTTTTATTCCTATTGAGGGAAATTACGTTGATGCTCACGAGTATTTAGCAGCCCTTGGCATTAACGAAGTTGATGGAATCTTACTTGATTTAGGCGTCTCCTCCCATCAGCTCGACACAGCAGAGCGTGGTTTTTCTTTTTATAAGGAGGGTCCTCTTGATATGCGCATGGGAAATTCTTCGACAACTGCTGCTGATATTGTCAATAGAGCGCCTTTGAGTGAGTTGCTATCGATTTTTCGTGAATATGGGGAAGAGCCGCGTGCCATGATGATGGCAACCCGCATTATCAGAGAGCGTCACCATCAACCCATCACGACCACGACACAGTTAGCATCCCTCCTAGCCTCTCAAATGCCTACTGGCCCTCGGCACCCGGCAACACGTGTTTTCCAGGCTTTACGTATTGCCGTCAATGAGGAGATCAGACAGCTCAAAGAAGCGCTGCCTCGGCTTACAAAGTTGTTAGCCCCCAAAATGTCTCAGAGTCATGAGCGAGGTGGGCGCTTGGCTATTATTACTTTTCATTCGCTAGAGGATCGTCCGGTTAAAAAATTTTTTCGTAAACACGCAGCCCTGGACATCGATGATCCCACATGGCCAGCGCCTCGGCCTAATCCTGAGCGTCTCTTAACTCTTCCAAAGAATTGGTCTCTGCAACCTAGTGCCCAGGAAATTGCTCTGAATCCTCGTGCTCGCAGTGCAAGGCTTCGGCTTGCAGAACATATTTAGATAGAACAAGGCTCCCTTTTTTACCCCTAAAACTTTTTTCCGTTTTATTTGTACGAGAAAATCACCCACTCACATGAACCGCCCTCTTTCACAACCCTCAAATCGTCGTCGCACTAATAATGGTATTGAGATTCCACTCCTTGCGCAGTGGCTTGTTGTCTTTTTTTTGATTGGTTTGCTTGGGCTGTTTTTTGTCTATTTGAAAAATCAACAACATGCCATTGGGGAACAAACACGCCTGGTCGAAGCTAAAATAAATGAGCTGCATGCACATCATGATGCCCTCATTGCTAAGGTGACAGCACTCACGTCTCGTGGAGCACTCCAAAAGAGGCTTGATGAAAAATATTTAGATCTTGTTCCTATTGCCGAAACAGCCATTGCAAGAACAACTCCTGCTCGTACTTTAGGAGAGGAGCGAACGATGAGAACCGCCTCTCTTCGCCGCAATTTAGAAACAGACTGATTGCTTATGAATGATGAGTGAAAAGCTCAAATACAGTTCAAGAGAAATAATCATACTTAAGAGACGAGGTTTTTTTTAAGAAACGGATTCAAAAATTCTACCCGTTCCTTATCACTCGATTATTTGACTATAGATACCAAAAAAATGGCTGTGCAAAAAACATTCACTTCGATAGTGCTCGGCAATCGTATTGGTATTGTCTGTTTTTTTGTTGCCCTTGTATTCACCTTTTTTGCCTTGCGCTTGGTGGATCTACAAGTAGGCGGCCATGAAAAATTTTCTCGCCTTGCCGCAGAAAAGCATGGGGTGAAGCAGCCCATTCTTGCAGAACGTGGAAATATCTTTGATCGTCATGGAGAGGTGCTTGCAGTGAATGTCCCCGTGCGTACGGTTTACGCCGATGGGACGCATATCAAGGATCCTCTCCTCTTAGCTCATGTGGCTGCTCCCTTTCTAGGGATCTTAGAAAAAGAACTTGCACTCAAACTTGCGAGCAAACGGGCTTATTTCGTTATTCGTTCTGGTGTTTCTGAACTCGAGGCAGCCGGGATGATGAAGGCCCTTGAGGAGTCGAAGCTGACTGGACTCTACTTGCAACCAGGCTCTGAGCGTTCTTATCCTAATGGCAAAATGCTCTCTCATGTGCTTGGGTTCGTCGATCATACGGGGCATGGAATAGATGGCGTAGAGCATTTTTTTGATAGCGAACTTGCCGGTCGCGATGGTTATCGACGTATCGAACACGATCGTAAAGGTCTTGAAATTGTGCTCTACCGGGGACAAGAGGAGAGAGCCATTCATGGGACTCCCCTTTATTTAACCATTGATATGGGTTTGCAAGCTATTGTAGAAAAACAACTCGATATCGCAATGGCAACGTATAAGCCCGCTGGAGCGACTGCTATTTTAGTAGATCCAACGACCGGCGAAGTTTTAGCAATGGCCAGTCGTCCTAACTATGATCCCAATCATTACAGTGATGCAACCCCCCAAGAACTACGCAATCGGGCTGTGACCGATATGTATGAACCGGGGTCTATTTTTAAAATTGTTGCTGCTGCAGGCGCTATTAATGAGGGAGTGCTCAGTGAGAAGAGTACGATTTTTTGTGAGCATGGATCCTTTTATTATGGCGGGAAAATCCTCCATGATGCACGTGGTGATTATTTTGGTGATCTCTCGGTAAGAGATGTCTTAGTCCATTCTTCCAATATTGGGGCAGCCAAGATTGCTATGAAAATGGGAGATAAAAAATATTACGAATATGTACGGCGTTTTGGTTTTGGAGACAAAACAAACATTCCCTTGCCAGGAGAAATTTCTGGTCTTGTGAACCCTCCTGCACGTTGGGATAAGCTGACTATCACGCGCATGGCAATGGGACATGCCATTGCGGCCACTCCCATGCAAGTGGTCATGGAGGTTGCCGCTATTGCTAATGATGGAAAGCTATTGATACCACAACTCATCCATCATCGTAATCTTGAAAAAGGGCGGGTAGAGCCTTTGGTGCGTCGCGAGATTATTTCCTCTAATGTTGCTCAAAGCATCAATGGGGCCCTCATCGATGTGGTTGCACGTGGAACGGCTCAACATGCCAAAATCGATGGCTACTTAGTTGCAGGAAAAACGGGAACTGCTCAAAAAATCAATCCTCATGGTGGTTACCTAGAGGGACGTTACATCGTCTCCTTTGCAGGATATTTTCCGGCTGATCATCCACGTATTGCCGGATTGGTGGTGATTGATGATGCTCGTATTGGAAGTATGGCAAATTTCGGGGGGCTTGTCGCAGCTCCCATTTTTTCGAAAATTGGTGAGGCTGCTGCGCGCTATCTTGACTTGCTTCCTGTTTCAACAGACGATGCAAAAGTCTTTCCAAGCGCCCTAGATTCTATGAATCATGAATGATCATCTATTGTGCAATAGGTTGCTATCATGACACCAAAAGTGCCGTACCTTTTTATCTAACTTCTGACATGATTTTACAAAATCTTCTTACCTCAACAGAAATCATCTCTGTGAGTGGTCCTCTTAATGCTTCTTCAATGCTAGATATTCAGGGGCTCTGCTTTGATTCACGTAAAGCTAGTCCTGGATTCTTGTTTTTTGTATTGTCTGGTAGTCATAAAAAGGGTAGCGCCTTTATTCATAACGCACTCGAACGTGGAGCTATTGCCGTCGTGACTGATTCCAACGTGGATGAGCGCTCTTTAGGTGGCCAAGTGCCAATCATTCGTGTTCCTCATGCACGTCGTGCAATGGCTGATATGGCGAGTGCCTTTTATCATTTTCCTAGTCAAACTTTGGCCATCTGTGGAGTGACCGGAACTAATGGGAAGACAACGACCAGTTTTCTAGTGCATCATTTATGCCAGTCTAATGGGCGTGCTTGTGGTCTTATTGGAACCATTGAATATTTACTGCCAGGCCGCAAGCAGGAAGCACTACGGACAACGCCTGAATCCATAGAAATTCAAGGCATGCTTGAGGAGATGCAAAGCGGCGGGTTTAAAGGAGTCGCTATGGAGGTCTCTAGTCATGCCATTGTCCAAGAGAGGGTGAAAGGGGTGGAATTTGATGTTGCTATTTTTACTAATCTCACACAAGACCACCTTGACTATCACGAGTCTATGGAGGCTTATTTTGATGCTAAGGCAGCATTGTTTGAATCACTCCCACATCAAAAAAACAAACGTGGACGTGCTGTAATCAATGTGGATGACCGCTATGGAAGGTTGCTCTTAGAGCGTTTGGGGCGTCATTCTTCTAAAATTCCTGTGATCACGATTGGTCAATCTAGTGGTGTGGATTTTCGTGCAACGAGTATTGAGTATAGTAGTAGTGGTACGCTCTTTTGTTTGGAGGCTCGGAAAAAAAGTTTTTTAGTGAGGTCTCCGCTCATTGGGCTCTTTAATGTCTACAATGCCCTGAGTGCTCTTGCCTCTGCAAGCTCGATGGGCCTTGAATTAAGGCGAGCCATTAAAGCACTAGAAACTGCACCGCAAGTACCAGGGCGCCTCCAGCGAGTGGAAGGGAAGAAGAATTTTCAAGTTTTTATCGACTACGCACATACTCCCGATGCTCTTGAAAATGTGCTTCGTTCATTGCGTCATCTCCAACCAGGTAGACTGGTTGTTATTTTTGGATGTGGTGGTGATCGAGATCGTGGGAAGAGGCCACTGATGGCACAGGCTGCGGAGCGTTATGCTGACCTCATTATTGTCACTACGGATAATCCTCGAGGAGAAGATCCTCAAAAAATTATTAAAGAAGTGGTCAAAGGATTTCGTTGCCAAAAATATTGCTGCATTCCTGATCGTCGAGAAGCCATTGAAAGAACCATAGAGCAAGCCTTGCCTTATGATATTATCCTCATTGCCGGGAAAGGTCATGAAACCTATCAGGAGGTTGCTGGAGTACGCACTCCTTTTGATGATGGCAATGTTGCTCGCCATGCTCTGCAGCACGTACATGGATGGAAAGGGTAAATCACCTGTAGACATCTTGATGAGAAAAATGAATTACTTTTACTAAATTTCTACAACGATGGATCCTGTTTCTCTTTCCAAGCTTGCGACCTGGAGTCATGCGACACTCCTTAATGGAGATCCTGATGCGCTTGTGACGGGTGTTTCTCATGATACCCGTACGATTAAGCCAGGCGAGCTCTACATTGCGCTGCGTGGAGAGAATTTTGATGGTAATGTCTTTATTCAGGAGGCTTATCACAAAGGAGCTGTTGGCGCTCTCTGTGCTAGCATGAGTGTGACAAGTCAATCTCGTCCACCCCAAGAACCGGGGCAAGAGCTGCCGGGAAAATTTGCAATGTTGCATGTTGAGGATCCGCTTGAGGGATTGACTGCTCTTGCCGCTCAATGGCGTCAAGAGCTAGGCTTGCGCTCGGTTGTTATTACTGGAAGCAATGGAAAAACAAGCACCAAGGATTTCACCACTCTTCTTTTAGAAAAATCCTTTCATGTGACTTCTACTCACGGGAATTTTAACAATCATATTGGTCTTCCTCTTTCCATTTTAAGAGCTAATAGCTCGGATCAAGTAGCTGTTTGGGAAATTGGGATGAATCATCCAGGTGAGATCTTGCCTCTAGCCCTCCTTGCAAGACCAGATATTGCGATCATTACTAATATTGGCACTGCTCATATTGGCTTCTTAGGATCGCGTGAAGCCATTGCTCATGAAAAAGGAAATTTACTCACGACTCTTTCGCCCGATGGTTTAGCTATTTTAGGAGCCGCTGATGATTTTTGTGATTTTCTAGCCTCGAGGACGCAGGCGCGAATCCTTCGCGTGGGTATCGGTCTTGGAGATTTGCAAGCGACTCACCTTACTTCTTTGCCAAGAGGAGGAATGGAATTTCAAGTTTCCTATGAAGGTGTATCACTTCCTGCCTATTTACCCGTGATGGGAGCCCATATGGTCCAAAACGCTCTCTCTGCTCTTGCGGTTGGTTTAGCATGTAAGATCTCTCTTGAAGAGGGAATTGATGCTCTAAGAAAAGTACAATCATCTTCTAGTCGCCTGAAGCTCTATGAATATGGTGACATCATGGTGGTCGACGATGCTTATAATGCTAGCCCTGATTCTATGGAAGCAGCGCTGAGCTCTATTGCTGCACTTGAGTCTCAAAGGAAAATCGCTCTTCTAGGGTGTATGGGTGAATTAGGTGACTATGCTATGAACGGTTATGAGCGCGTTGGGCTCAAAGCGGCTGAGCTGCTCGATGTGCTCATTGTCGTCGGTAATGAAGCCCTTCCTCTTGAGCAGGTGGGAAGGCGTTGCGGAATAAAAGAAGTCTACCATGTCCCTAACAATAACGAGGCTATAGCGCTTGCTCTATCCATCATTCGGGGTGGTGATGTTTTACTGATCAAAGGAAGCAAGCGCGCTTGCCTACATGAAGTTGTAGACGCAGTAAGGAAGTCATTGCTAAAAAAGAACCTTACCTCACAATGACCAATATTTTTTACTACAGTGACCGAGAAGTCACGATGGATGCTGCGTCCTCCTCGTCGCAATCAGTATGAAATATCCGGGTTAATACCATCACCCATTACTAGCGCTTATCTCGCTGCGATTTCTAGCCAGGAACAAGCCATCCTAAAAAATCAAGAACCTTACGACCAACTCTATCTATGCTCTATTATCTTTTTCAACTGAGTGATCTTTTTCACGGTAGTAATCTTGCAAAGACGTTTCATGTTTTTCAATATATCTCTTTTCGAGCTATGGGAGCAGGATTGACGTCTTTTTTGCTTTCTCTTTTTTTTGGGAAGTCTGTTATCAAGCGTCTTATTATGCTCCGTGCAGGGCAGCCAATTCGCACGGCCCAGGATCTGCATCGATCCTTTGCACTGCATGAAGATAAACAAGGCACACCAACCATGGGTGGCATTTTACTCGTGGGTTCTGTACTGCTCTCGACGTTGCTCTGGGCGCGTCTGAATAATCCATTGATTTGGATTGCATTTTTTACTGCACTTTATTTAGGGGGCTTAGGATTTTTAGACGATTATCTCAAAGTCACGAAAAAAAAATCAGCAGGAATTAGCTCTCGTCAGAAATTTCTTCTTCAATCGCTCTTAGCAGTCATTATTACCGTGGTCTTTATGTGCACTCCTTCTTTATCTCTGGCAGCACAAGAACTCTACATACCATTTTTAAAAGGACCCCTGATTGCTCATTTAGGCGTGGCTACTTTTTTGTTGTATCTCCTAGTTATTGTTGGAGCCTCCAATGCAGTTAATATCACCGATGGTCTGGATGGCTTAGCTGCTGGCTGTAGCGTCATGGCGGCGTGTGCCTATGGAGTTTTTACCTATGTGTCTGGTAATATCAAAGTGGCTACTTACCTTCAGATACCTCACAATCCCTATGCTGGTGAGCTTTCTGTTGTGAGTATAGCACTGGCTGGAGCTGCACTTGGCTTTTTGTGGTGGAACTGTCATCCAGCACGCGTCTTCATGGGAGACACCGGATCTCTTGCCATTGGAGGACTCCTTGGAGTACTCGCTATTAGCTGTAAACAGGAAATTCTACTCATGCTCGTGGGTGGGGTTTTTGTGGCAGAGGCACTTTCTGTTATTTTGCAAGTGGCAAGTTTTAAACTTACAGGACGGCGTATTTTTAAAATGTCTCCATTGCATCACCATTTTGAATTAAGCGGATGGAAGGAATCAACAGTCACGATTCGCTTTTGGATTATGGCTATTATTTTAGGCATTCTCGGCTTAGTAACCTTGAAATTACGCTAGGGCATGAACTATCAAGGGAAAAAATGTGTTGTCTTAGGCTTAGGAAAAAGTGGTCTTGCTGCTGCTCGCTTGCTTGCTCGGCAAGGAGCATGTGTTTCCATCATCGATAGTAATAGAGGGGAGGCATTAGAAGAGAAAGCAGTCCTCTTGCGTCAAGAGCACATGAATATTCATCTGGGTGCTGCCGCAGAACATGATTCTACTCATTATGACCTTGCCATTCTTAGTCCTGGTATTGATGCAAGAGCACCACTGGTAAAAAATGTGATACAAAAAGGGATTCCTCTCATCGGAGAATTAGAACTTGCCTATTCTCTAACATCTCATCCTATTGTTGCCATTACCGGGACTAATGGCAAAACGACCACCACAGAAATGACCGCGATAGCTCTTCAAGCTTTCGGCTTACGTACTATTGCGTGTGGCAATATTGGCCTTCCTTTTTCAGAAGCGCTCCTAAAGTCTGATGAGCGTGATGTTTTTGTTCTTGAAGTGAGTTCTTTTCAGTTGGAGGGGATTAAAACATTTCGTCCTCGTGTCGCTATTTGGTTAAATCTTAGCCCCAATCATCTGGATCGTTATGCAACGATGGAAGAATACCGTAGTGCAAAATTACGTATTTTTCAAAATCTTCAGGAAGATGATTTTGTGGTCCTGCCAGCATCCTTTGATCGTGCAGCTCTAGGAATTAAGGCCAAAGCTATTACCTTTAGTACGCAAAGCGAGCATGCAGATTTTTTCTTTCGAGATGATTTTCTCTTTTACCAAGAAGAACCATTCCTAGATCTCAAGGAGACACAGCTTCACGGTCTCCATAATGTTGAGAATCTCATGGCTGCCTGTGCTAG
>CAIWMF010000187.1 GCA_903913785.1 uncultured Spartobacteria bacterium
GGAAGAATCCTCGTAGCATTGAGTGGAATAGCTCTAGGGATGTTTGCTCCTGGAGCTATTTGCTGAGTTGTCTTGAGAGCAGTAGATGGAGTTGGCTCCTGAACCACTTGAGGCACTAGAGGTGCTTTCAAGGGGAGGGGTTTAGTTTCCTCTTTGTTAATTCTAACGAGTGTTCTCTTGATTTCTTGACCAGAAATCTGCTTATTTAAGGGGTTCTCTTCGGGAGCTTTTTGTGCATTAAGATCCATGCTTAGTGGAGACGTCGTGGCGGGTGCTTGATTGAATGATTCGATTTGTTTTTTAGTCAGAATTGGGAGTCCTCCTTCGATATGAAGATTTTCCGGTGGTTCTAGTGAAAAGGTATTTTGACCCATTCCTTGTGTGCCGTAAGTTCCGTAGAGCAGAGGCATTGTTGTGAATTTAAGACGGCCATTTGCGAGATGTTCTAAGAAAATGATGACAGAGAGATCTTGAGGTTTTTCTAATTTAATTTCTTGGCCAGGAACGAGTGATGCCTCCAGGGCGGGAAGGTTTTCATTGTTACTTGTAAAAACTTGTTCCAACAAAACTTTAGGTTCCTCTAGAGATTGAAGTAAGGTCACCATGCCGGGATAAAATATATTCTTTTGCGTTAGTGGGGCGACCATGAGAATTTTATACGTACCAGTTGCATAGGCAACGAGACCTCTCATTTGATGATAATTACGAAGAAAATTTCGAATCCATGTTTCATTGAGTCGTGTGATCTCAAGGGGGGGTAGCACCCCGTAGCGTTCTAAGAGCTGTGATGGTTTTAAAAATTCACCTCGCGGTGCAGCAGTAATTTCAAAGCGCTGAGGCTCTTCGAGTTTATGGAGTTTTTTAAGAAGATGATAATTGGCGACTTTCTCTGGATGTCCAAAAATATAAAAACTCCCCATCCAACAAAAAAAAGTAAAACCAGTAAGTAAGAAAATAAAAATTGTCCACGCAAACATGCTGTCAAAACCATGAGGCATCGCCCGCCTTTTTACGGAGGTTGAAAAGCTGTGATAATTTCTAAAAGACATCGATAAAAGCTCTAAAATAGAGGGTTAAAATGGAGAGGTAAAGAATCTGTTATAATCGTCTAATGATTTGGAAATTTTTGGAGGATGAGAAGCCTTCATGATTTTTGACTCTACCTCTGCTAAGACTTTATTGTGGCTCAAAAGAGGTGCCGCACCCACAGCTGCGAGCAGCTTGCGGATTGATGATACGAAAGCCGCTTGCCGTTAAGCTATTTTCATAAGCGAGCGTGCAACCTGCTAAAAAAGCGATACTTTCAGCATCCACAAACACACAAGCCTCATCACGGGTGATTACCTGATCGCCTGTTTCTTGTGAGCCAAGAGTCATGATGTATTGGTGACCAGCACACCCTCCTTTGGTAACTGTCAGGCGAAGTCCTTGTGCACTACTCCCTGTTTGTTCCGCAAGAAGAGTGCGTATGTGCATTGCTGCTTCTGATGTGATTGTAATCATTGAGGTATTAGACTTCTCCATAAACTCCATTGCTCCGAACTTTATCCGCGTTGAAGGCTCTTGATCGCGTCCTCAAGTACTTCATGTAGAGTGCTAAGTTTGCGCGCCTGAGGCTCCTTGTAGTTGATCAGTCTGAGCAGGTTTTGCAAGAAGTCTATTATTCATAAGGAGGAATCTTGTGGAAGTGGGATTTTTTCAAATCCTACAATTTCTTGATGAGAGACAATAAAAATACCGCTTGAGCTCAGCGTGTTGGTTAAAAGATCCAGTAGGCTCTGGGTGTATTCTTTGTTGAGTTGAGAGAAGGGTTCATCCATAAAAATCCAACGAGGTTTTTGCAAGAGTACACGTAAAAAATTGATTCGCTGTTGCTCCCCTAAAGAGAGTCGATTTTGATAATCATCTCTTTGATGAAGCAAAGGAATAAGATGTTCTAAGAATGTGTTTTTCATTAAGCAAAGGAGTATTTCCTCAGTGATATCTTGTGTCGCAAGATTGCTCTCAGGCGTAGGGTACAGCAGGCATTGTCGCAGCGTGCCCACAGGCATATAGGGGCGTTGGGGAATGATCATCGCTTCTTGGGTAAGAGTGATGAGGCCACCATCGACATAGGGATAGATTCCTGAGATCACACGGAGAAAGCTCGTTTTTCCTGTTCCTGAGGGAGCCATAAGAATCTTACGATCGCCCGGTTTTAACAAAACCTCGGGAGAAATCCAGATTTTTTGATTGCTTGGGGTTCGTATTGTCAGTGAAGAAATATGAAGCTCACTGTTAGATGCCATCAAGTCACCAACGGGATGATGGCTCGTTTTCATGAGAGCATGGAAGGCAATTAAACGTTTGAATGACGCTAGCACCCCTGCAATCGTGTTAAACTCGGTCATGAGTGAGGATAGAGACGTATTTACTTCTCCAAACATTCCCTGAGCCTGCATCAAAACGCCCATGGTAATGATGTTTTTAAAATATAATGGTCCCACTAAAAAAAGTGGGACGAACATACTGGCATTACGATAAAAGTTTTGAAAGAGATTGATGTAAATTTGGCGTTTTAAAATCTGATAATAATTCTTTGTTAATTCTAAAAATGTTCCCTGCAAAAATTCTTCTTCCACAGCTTCTCCGCCAAGGGTTGCTATCTCCTCGCGGCGTTCAAAAATACGCATTAAGCCATAACGAAAATTGGCCTCTCGTTTTTCTTGAATGCGGTCGAGATCAATAATAGGTCCACCAATCTTAAAAATGAATACAGTTCCTATGAGTGAGTAGAGTATTGCCATCCAAACAAGCAGCCCAGGAATATGGAGGGTCAAGCTTGCAATTTTAAAATCAAAAGCCCGCGATAGGTTCCACAAAATAATGGAGAAGGTGATAAAATTGACTCCTTCTCTAAAAAAAGAGAGCAAGATTGCAATTGTACCATAACACACGTCTCGTACATCTTGTGAAATACGTTGATCTGGGTTGTCCATTTCCTTGCCTAGGAGAGGGATTTTATAAAAATTTTTATTGGAGAGCCATGTTTTTTGCAATTGGACTGTCGACCACCGCCGCCATCGAAAGCTCAGCCATGCCGTTAAGTAGGATCGTGAACAAAAATCAAAGAGCAACAGGAGAAAGAGAGGTATAAAAATCACAACCTGATGCAAAAAGGCATCGAGATTTTTTTGCTCAATCGTATTGTAAAAATCACGTGACCAGTTATTAAAAATCACCGCAACATAAACAGAAAGCAGACTTAAAATGATCAGCGTGATCATTCCTAACCAGGCCAATGTTTTTTCCTCGGAGATCCACCACGGAAAGACTTGCTCCTTAAGAACAAGGAGTACTGCTCGAAGTGACTGACGAAAAGCGGTTTTGCGTGGCATGAACTTATGGACTTATTGAAGTGAAATAGTTAAGTGGAGATCAAATTTTAGGTCAAGAATCTCTGAGTATCTCTCACAAAAGGCAAGCCTCCTTCTCACAAGAGCAGCGAGTATGTTGCAAGACCTCCATTCTTGAGATAATTCGTTGATGAGCAATGATTGCACTATCCTTTGACATTCCTTGACATCTTCGAATAGGCTTCCTGGTCCTATGAAATCAGAATCAAAAAAGCTTATTCAATTCGACTGGGCCATAAAGCATCTCCTGCGTCGCAAGGCCAATTTCCCGATTCTCGAGGGTTTTCTATCCGAGCTCCTACGTACGGAGGTTACCATCGAGTCATTGCTGGAAAGTGAATCCAACAAAAACCATCCACAGGATAAATCCAACCGAGTCGATGTGTTTGCAAAACTGGGAAGTGGTGAAAAAGTAATTATTGAGGTTCGGTGCGAGCGTCAGTGGGACTTCTTAGACCACACTCGAAACTCTACTCATAGAGCGTCCTGCGGTGTCGCTCCGGTGCTCGAATCCTCGAGTACCACACGTACATTCCGGTTCTGCGCGCCGGAGACTCCTGGCAGGACATCTCTATTAGCGAGTTTGGAACGTGGTCTACGTCTTATTATTGTCGCAATCATCTATTCGAATGTTACTCATGAAGATGATTACATCTATCATGGAACGACCGACTTTAGAGGCATTCACAAACATGATATCCTTCAGCTCACGCAAAAAGAAAAAGAACATTATCCCAGAAATATCGATCAGGTCGCACATGTTTTTCCAGAATACTATGTGCTTAAAGTCAGTGGATTTGATCTGACCATCAAAGACACCCTCGATGAGTGGATCTATACCCTCAAGGAATCGGAGGTCAAACCAGAATTTACTGCAAAAGGCATCCATGAAGCCTCACGAGCACTGACATGCTTGAGTCTTTCAGAAGATGAACGCAAGGCTTACGAACGTCATGTTGGTGATGTTAGGATTTCTAGAAGCACCTTAGAATCTTCTTTCAGTGATGGAAGAAACGAGGGGAAAATGGAAGGCTTGGCTGAGGGAAAAGCAGAAGGAAAAGCAGAGGTTGTGTTCAATATGCATCAAATGGGTTTGTCAGTCATTGATATTGCAAAGTTTGTTCAACTTTCAGAAGAAGCCGTTAATAGACTTCTTTTACCAGCAGCTCATTAGGATGAAGTGCAAGAACATGACCTGAGGGCAGTAAGTCGGATAAGACTGCCATGAGCGTGCCCAAAGAGTGATTGGGCACCATAACGATTCTTTACCCATGACTCTTGATGCATTACTGTAGTCATTATTTATGGGTGTTATTCGTCTTTTAAGTGATCTTGTGGCAAGCCAGGTGGCCGCTGGTGAAGTGGTCGAGCGTCCAGCGTCTGTTCTTAAGGAGCTTGTGGAAAATAGCATCGATGCTGGCGCCAAACGTATTGAGGTTGCCTTTGCTCAAGGTGGATCCAAGTTGCTTCGGGTGAGCGATGATGGTTGTGGCATGGATCGCTCAGATGCACTCTTATCCTTGGAACGGCATGCGACAAGCAAGATTCGCACTTTAGAAGATCTCTCGGTGATTGGCACACTAGGTTTTCGTGGGGAGGCTGTTCCAAGTATTGCGAGTGTTTCTCGTTTTCGTTTGAGTACCCATTCACGTTCAGCAGGGGGAATCCAAGGAACTCAGATTACTGTGGATGGAGGAAAAATCATTGATGTCCATGAGCATGCTCAATCCTATGGCACGGAGGTGGAGGTGAAGGATCTTTTTTTCAATGTTCCGGCACGCAGAAAATTTTTAAAAAGTGAGAAAACTGAAACGGCACATCTCCTCGAACAGCTTCAGATCTTAGCAGTCGCTCATCCTGAGATTGCCTTTGCGTGTCTCCATGAAGGACGAGAAATCTTTCGCTTAGGCTCCAGTGATTCCTTAGCAGTGCGTCTTCGTGATCTTTATGGAGCTCGTTTTTTAGAAAGCATGCAGGAGGTGACACGCACTGAAATGGAAGGCATTAGTGTTAATGGGTTTTTTGCACGGCCTGGAGAAGGTCGCTCTGATCGGTCGTTACAATTTCTTTTTATCAATGGGCGCATGATTCGAAGTCCTTTTTTGTCACAAGCCTTACGTGAGGGCTGCGATGGTATTTTACCTAAGGGATTGCATCCGCAAGCAGTTCTTTTTTTTACACTCGATCCCTCAAAGGTGGATTGCAATGTCCATCCTGCAAAACGTGAAGTTCGTTTTCAAGAGCCAGGGAAAATTAAAGCAGTTGCCCTGCACATAGTAGAAAAAATCATGGGGAACTATCATCGCATGGTGACTCCCATGCCACTAGAAGGCATTGCACGGCCATATGAGGTGATTCGTCCCGCTGCTGCTCAGCCATTTTTGCCTGTCATAAAAACAGCGATTCTCGAGGAGAGTGCAATTGCTGCGTTGACGGTTGGTACTTCGACTTACGATCAAAAAAATCATCAACAACCCAACGATCTCAATAATCCTCTCTTCCCTGTTATCCCTTTTCTGCAAGAGAAAAGACCCCTTTACCGCTATGTAGGCTCGGTAGCAGAGCGTTATTTTATCATGGAGGAAGGGGATGGCTTTACGCTTGTTGAAGTGCGTGCTGCTTTGGAAAGAATCACCTATGAGCGCTTGCGACATTCTTTTTTAGGTGGAATGTTGGAGCGTCAGCAATTGTTACTTCCAGAAATTATAGAAGTTTCTCCCTCTCATTACTCCTGGATTATGGCTCATGAAGAATTTTTCAAGAAGGCAGGTTTAGAAATGGATTCTTTTGGAGAAGGAATTCATGGCCGCGCTAGTCAAAGTCTTAAAATTGATACCATCCCAACTTTGCTCAATACGGCCTCCGGATCTCAGATCCTTTACGAGCTCATGGGCGCACTTCAGATGGAAGAAGGGAAGACAAAGGATGGCTTAGAAGCAGTCATGAGAATGCATGAAGAAATACTCGCCCGTTCTCTAAGTCGTATGACAGCAAAAATTCAAAAAATAGTTTATGAGGAAAAAACCGCAATAATGCTCCTAGGTGATCTTTTAAAATGCGAACTTCCTTATGCTACTCCTTCAGGTCGGCCAACGATGATTCAGTTTTCGGCAGTCGAGTTAGAACGAAAATTTCGTTGTTAGCCGCTTAAGAGATTTTTTTAA
>CAIWMF010000188.1 GCA_903913785.1 uncultured Spartobacteria bacterium
AGGACACCGAGTCCTTTACACTGAGGACACGCTCCATAAAGACTATTAAACGAAAAATTTTTCGCCTGCAGTGGAGGCATTGTAAAACCCGTTTTGGGATTACAAAAATCTGTTGAAAAATAGTGTTCCTCCCAAAGATCACTTTCCGGCAGCTGCGCTAGATGTAAAATTCGATTTTTTCCCCACTTGAGCGCGGTTTCCAGAGAGTCAGACAAGCGTTGTGAAATACCCTCCCCTAGCATTAACCGATCCACAACGACTTCGAGACGATATGATTTTTTTTTGGAAAAAGAAAAAGGTTCTCTCTCATCAATCCCTATAATATTGCCATCAATACGCATCCTTACAAAACCTTCACGTCGCATACGATCAACGACCTCTTCATAAGATTCGTTCTGCATAGACATGAGAGGCGCAAGCAAGATAATACGGGTTCCGGAAGGCAGTTTTAAAATTGTATCAACAATTTGTTGAACCGATTGACGCTTGATGATCTCACCACTCACGGGATCATGTGCGACCCCAATGGAAGCAAAAAGAAGCCTTAAGTAATCATAAATTTCTGTGATCGTCGCAACTGTAGAACGTGCATGAGGCGATGCGGTATGTTGCCCGATAGCAATGGCCGGTGAGAGTCCTTCAATAAAATCAACATCCGGTTTCTCTAACCGATCTAAAAACTGACGCGCATAGGCAGAGAGAGTCTCCACATAACGTCTCTGCCCCTCGGCAAAAAGCGTATCAAAAGCAAGAGAGGATTTCCCTGATCCACTAGGACCAGTGATCACAACCAGGCGATTTTTTGGAATCGTTATATCTAGATTCCGTAAGTTATGCTGACGTGCGCCTTTAATACGAATAACATCTGACGAGAAAAAAGTATTTTGCATAAGAGGGCACTTCTATAGCTTTCCTCACTTGGAGATCCCAACTTTTACAATAATCTAACAACAATGGTGAGGGAGGGATTCGAACCCTCGGTACCGTTTAAAGTACGGCGCTTTAGCAAAGCGCTGCTTTCGACCACTCAGCCACCTCACCAGTTTCGTAATGACAAGACGAAGGATTCTGTAAGAGAGACCTTGTTAGGTCAATCTGAAAGCTCTCGATTAAAAAAATTTATAACTTACCCGATGATTTCTTCTAAAAAATCTCAAAAGCGTCTTCTCATTACAGGATCAACTGGCTTTGTAGGGCGCAATCTTCTACTCCATGCTCTTCATGATCCAGAATGGTCAGAAATAATACTTCCCGTAAGAAATCAAAAAAAAATTCAGGCGCAACTCAAGCTAGACCATTTAGAAGACTCTGAGCACCGTATTCGCTTATGCTCTGTCCAAGATAACACATGGGATCTCAGCGATATGCCTCCTATTGATATGGCCATCCACTGCGCAGGACTGACATTCTCTCGTGATCGAAATCCTTATTTTCAGACACATGTGGAAGGCTCGCTCCATCTCCTAGAATCTCTTCCTAAAAGCTGCCCTCTGCTTGTTCTCTCCTCACAAGCAGCTGCTGGGCCAAGTTCGAAAATGATTCCCCTACGTCAAGAAAACCATCTTGAACAACCACTCTCATGGTATGGAGAATCCAAATATGAGATGGAAAAAGCGCTCCTACACCATGCCGGCGATCGACTGCTTATTGTACGACCCCCGATGGTTCTTGGTCCACGTGATCGGGCAACAATACCACTCTTTAAAATGGCACATGGACCAGTGCGATTCAAACCTGGCATTCAAAAAAAATACTTTAGTTGGATTGCTGTTCATGATTTATGCGAAGCCATCCTCATTGCCTCCAAGCAAGACTGGAACTCACTGCCTCAGCGCATCTACTTTGTAACGCATCCTCATGCTATCACCGATCTAGAACTTCTGAATACTGCAGCAGCGCTAGCCCGGATATTTCATACTGATCGTGACGAGGAGACTGTGAAGGCTGATGGGATAAGGCA
>CAIWMF010000189.1 GCA_903913785.1 uncultured Spartobacteria bacterium
CAGCTTCAACCCCTCAATTTCCCTCAATTTGCAGCTATTGATACTATTGAAAGTTGGACGATTATGCGTTTAGGTGTTCGCAATCGCTTTCAGACACGTCGTGATCAGACTACCCACGATTGGTTTTATATAGACAGCTTTATTGATCTTAACGGTGTTGATCCATATCGCAATGGCTCTGTTTCTAATTTTAATAATCGTTTTACCTTCAATCCAACCAGTTGGCTTGGTGTTCGCCTTGATTCACAGGTTCCAACAACCGCTCAAGGATTTACAGAAATGAATTTACAGTTTGATATCATGCCTGCACGCTGGTTGGAGGTTTCGGTTGGTAGTGCCTATATCAATAATTACAATGGTATGAGTGGTAATCAACCCTCTGTTTCTCTTCAATGCCAAGTAACAGACCATTGGTCTCTTAGTGCTACACAACTTTATAATATTAATGAATCAGCTGCTTCTACGAGCACAACAACGAGTGGATATGCTCCTGGTAATAGCTTGCTCTATCAGCGCTATTTAATTAATCGAGATCTATCGAGTTGGATTGTCTCTTTAGGTGCGGATGTTCGTAACAATCAGGGTACATCGAGCCAAGGAAATCTAAGCCAATATGGTGCTGTGCTTATCTGTACGCTGAAAGATGCTCCTGATATTACCATGCCGTTTCATCTCAATGCACCCACAGCGAATCCTCAGCCCGGATCAAGTTCTAACCCACTGATTCCAGGTAATTAACCTAAATATTTCACGCTAATTTACTGTGGAGACTGGGAAGCTCTGCTTAAGACAGGCAAAGCAGGGTGGATGCTGCGCTCAAACTCACATGGTGACTTTGGGCGGCATGGACACACAGAGCCCTCAAGTCTAAATAGACTTTTTTGAAAACTCTACTGCTGATCATGAATAACAGCGTCACTCCGGTGGTAGCGTCCTCGAGTGCTTCTTTATAAACTGCGGTTCTGTGCGCCGGAGCGCCTTGTCCTTCATCACCATCAGCGAGTTTTAAAAGAAGTCCTAATGCTCGTCTGCGTTGACTCACTTGGCGAAGCTCGTCTCGCCCTTTGAAGGTCTGCCTTACCCCATGAGCCTTCGCTGCCTCCTCATAACGATCAGTATGAAATATGCGGGCTATAAAAGACCCTGCAAACTAGAGCCTGCAAAACTGCTGGGTAGTGTGTCTCTTTCCCAGCGGTCTCTTAGGGTTGGCGGTGGTACCCCGTCAGACTTGGCGGCCTCCTTGTCACGATTAGTATGACATATTCGGGTTTATTCGTTTTTTGCTTCATCACAATGCTCTAGTCTACGAAAAAAATCACTCTTCTTAAAAGGAGGTCAGTATCATCTACTCAGAGAATTTAGAGTTTTCTGAGTTGAGGTTTTTTTTCAATCAATGCATAGGCATTATGATTATGAATAGATTCAAAATTTTCTGCTTCGATACGATACCATAGAATATTTGGATCGGCTTCTGCACGAAGGGCTATGTTACGTACAAGATCTTCTACAAAAACAGGATTTGCATAAGCATGTTCGGTCACGTATTTTTCGTCAGGACGTTTTAATAATGTATAGAGTTCACAGCTTGCAGAATCCTCAACTAAACGAATCATTTCTTCAATCCACATGGTCTTTGCACAGCGGACA
Source organism: uncultured Spartobacteria bacterium (assembly GCA_903913785.1). GTDB lineage: Bacteria > Verrucomicrobiota > Verrucomicrobiia > Chthoniobacterales > UBA6821 > CAIWMF01. The sequence continues at coordinate 1,648 of CAIWMF010000189.1, forward strand.
GAAAAAGTCACTTGCCCACGTTGATTATGAGCTCCCGACTGACTGATCGCTTTAGAACAGGGGCATAAGGTAGTAACTGGCACAACCACTGTGATCACAAAATCAAAAACACCTCGTGATTCAGTATTTTTTTTTGCTAAAGTCGCATTAAAGCGAACATTGTAATCAATTAAGGATGTTGATTGAGTCACAGGAGCATTTTTTTTTATAAAAAAAGGAAACTCAAAATCGACATGTGCCTGCTCGGAATTGAGTTTGAAGAGAAGCTGTTCTAAAATGTCTCGGATATTAAGAACATGTAATACCGAACCGTGCGAATTGAGCACCTCCACAAAACGGCTCATATGTGTTCCTTTAAAATGATGTGGCAAATCCACAGTTAACTGAACGAGAGCTACCGTGCTTTGACTGCTGAGTGTCTCTGATTTTTCTCTTTCTTGGGGACGGTCTCGAATTTCAATAGGATATCGCAAGTTTTTTACACCAACACGATCAATGGCTAATTGCCGATTATCGTTTTGATTTTGAGTGTCCTGTAAGCTCATAGTGCATGGTGAGGTGATATGATCGTTCATTTAAATTCGTATGACAAGATACTTAAGCAATAGAATGCAGCTGTTTCGGTGCGTAAAATAATGGGGCCAAGATCAATGGGTTGAAAACCACAATCACTGGCAGCTCGATATTCTTGGGGAGTGAAATCACCTTCAGGGCCAATCATGATGGTCACGGCTGTAGGATTAGGAAATCTTGTGATGACATTTTTAAGTGTATCTTTCCTAGCTTCAAGAGAAGCAATCAGCAAGAGTTGTCGCTCTTGAGGTATGAGTCTTTCGATCCTCGTTAACAGCTCTATTGGCTCTTCAATCAGAGGTAACCAATTTTGGCCGCTCTGCTTGCATGCCTCAAGAGCGATCTGCTGCCAACGTTTTTGTTTTTTTATCGCATCTTCATGGTTCATGTTTTTGAGTATCGTGCGTTCCGTAAGAATGGGAATAATGCGTGAGGCACCGAGTTCTACTGCTTTTTGGATAATAAGATCCATGTTTTTATTTTTCGGTACTGCTTGCACAAGTGTAAGCTCACAAGTTGGAGGAGGGAGAGTTACATGTGTTCCAATAGAAAGAATCGCCTGAGGCTCTCTTCTTTGTTCAATACCTATAATTTTTGCAACAGCCTGGTTTCCTGCTCCGTCAAAAATCAGAATAGAATCCCCTTTCTGACGTCGGAGAACATGCAGAGCATGATACGTATCAGAGGCATTGAGCTGTGGCTCTAAAAGCAGCCATTGTTTGGAAGGAAGATAAAAACGATACATAGACTTTTTGGATAATTCTAATTCTGCTGCGAGAATTGCTCTCTCGCTTCGAATTTTTATTGTTGAAGAGGCCGTGTGGCCGCGTCCTCAAGCATATCAAACATGCTCGTTAGGAATGAAATTTAGGAATTTTTATTTCTCTTGTGCTTCCTGTGTCATCGTTCTCAGAGCTTGATTGATGTAAAGCTAGGATCTCACTCTTCGGATTGGAATGGAGACAACAAATTCAGTGTAAAAAACATCCTGCAATTCATTTGAGTAAAGATATACTCAATATAATCAAGCTTTCTACTTGGAATTAAAAAAGCTTATCTAGAGGATCATTTCTTTTACACGGACCACGGAGAAGTTTATATGTCTGATTGCACTCCGATGGCATAAGCGTTGTATTGAGTAATCTGATATTCTCTTGCGATGAGTCAAGTGGTGTTGGTGGAGTACTAAGTGCTTTTGCAACATTCAAACGTCCACCAGCAACTTTCCTATTAAGAGAGGGAAGAGCATCTGTTGTTTTAATTAAGTGATTAATGAGCTCGCGGTATGTTGCATGTGGAAACTCTTCTCTCATGAGTGCCAGCGTCCCAGTGACATAAGGAGCTGCCATTGATGTACCACTCATAAAGACATACGATTTATCAGATTGGTTTGAGGTCGATAGGATAAATGTTCCTGGAGCGGCAAGTGAAACAGTATTTTCGCCATAGTTAGAAAAGGAAGCGAGTCCTTCTTGTTCATAGGGGGCGCTAGAATGATCTTGATTATTATCAACGTAATCTGTTGCTGCAACCGAAACGATATTGTCCAGTTGAGTTGAATAACTGGCCGGATAAGTTTTAAAAGGACTAGAATCATTATTAATGGCATCATTCCCGGCTGAAGCTACAAGAATAATGCCCTTTTTTCTCAAATCATTTAATTCTACACTCATAGCAATAGACTGAGAGGAGCCAATCCAACCTAAACTACAATTAAGAATCATAGCTCCATGTTCTTTTGCATAATCGATAGCACGAATGAGAGCATCTTCAATAATAGTTCCATGACTATCGGCGCATTTACAAGGCATGAGCTGAATGTTCCATGCAACACCAGCGACGCCTACATGATGTTTGTTGCTTTCTGCACTCGCTGTTGCTCCAATAATTCCTGCACAATGGGTTCCGTGGCCTAAATCGTCTGAGATATTTCCATTATTATCTTGAGCATTATATCCATGAAGATCATTCATGTTTGTATCCACATGAGGATTTCCCCAAATATTGTCTTTTAAATTTTCATGACTAATACGAATTCCGCTGTCAATAATACCAACAATCTGAGAGATGGCTGAGGTGCGAACACCCCATCCTTCTTCTGCATTAATTCCACGTATTGTTGAATAATAGCTTGGTTCCATATATCCAGGAAAAGGAAATCCTGGAAAAATATCTATTGGCAGGGTGTGTTCTCCTCCTGGAATCATTGCCCATGGCTCATCGTCTTCATTTTCATCATGAGGCGAGCTTATTTTTAAATAATCACTTTCACCGTGAGCTGATTTATAAAAGTGATTCGTATAACGGTGTCTGAAATGAGGGTTTAAGTTTTCTTCACTATTTTTCCAGAGTGCCCATTGATAAGGGTATCCACAATTATTGGCTCGTTGGCTCAGATGTCCAATGTAGTTTGGTTCTGCTGAGGAGCCTGTACCATGATCTTGTTGTATTTTTTTTAATGCTTCTGGAAGGCTTGCTAGTGAGGCATTACGCAAGTTTACCTGATAAATTGATAATGATTTGCTGACAGGCGTTATGAACATTGCCTCAGAGGAGGTGTCCTTTAAAAATTGTTGCGGTTCTTTGTCCTTTGGTAAAACGACAAGAAGCTGATCTGCAATCATTTCAAGTCGCCCTAAGAGAGCTCCTGACTCGGTATCTAAAACTTCTTCTGTTCTGATGTAAGGAGTTCTTAAATCTGTTTTTAGAATTCTTAAGCGTTGTTTTTGATGAGGGCCAGGTCCTGGTATTTCACAAAATTCCACGATATGTGCCTGAGGAAAATCAAGCTCTTCTTGTGGTGAGAGAGCATTTAATGGAGCTGGTGCATAAGAAAGTGCTTGAAATTGGTTAGCGGTATGATTTTTTAAAGTTGCTGCAATGACTGAAGTAGCAGGGCTATCGTTATCATGCTTCTTGAAATTATTTTTTAGCGAAGAACTATCTTGCTGTGTAATGAGAGAGTTGGATGCTCGTGGAGTGAGCAAGAAGAAGATCACAATTAGTAAGAGAGATCCCCAAATAATGAATTTATTTTGATCATAAAATTTCATAAAAGAACTATTGAACTATTCCAAATTCAGCACGGCGGTTTTTGGCCCAAGCTGTTTCATTGCTCGCAGTATCAAGCGGCATTTCTTTACCAAAACTAACTGTTTGAATTTTTCTGGCAGCAATTCCCTTGGCAATAAGTGCTTGACGCACGGCAAGTGCACGTCGTTCACCAAGGCTTCGATTGTACTCTTCAGTCCCACGATCATCAGTGAATCCTGCAATAATAACTGTTTGGCCTGAAGAGCGAAGGCTCTCGGCCACACGATTAATTTTATCTTGTTCATTCACTGCGACAGCTGTGCTGTCAAAGGCAAAGCTAATCGGTGTAAACTCTGTGCGATTTATATTAGCTCCTAAGAAATTTGCACTGCTAGAACGTTCACTGAGTGGTGTTCCTGAAATGTAGTCTCCGTCAATACCAGCATATTGTTGCTTTTTCTTGTTAGCACAAGCAGGAAGGGAACTCAAAATAATGAGAAGAATAAATAGAGAGAAAATATTTTTCATAGAAACTCCATGATCATTATTTTTAGAGATATTTTCAACTTAAAAACTAAAAATTTCTCCATGTATATTATGACATCTTCGCAGAAAAAATAGACTATCGCGCTTTTTTTTTAGGGCTCTGTTTTTCTTCTCAGAAATGACGTTATTTACGAGTCAATTCGCGTCTTTCCTTTTTTTTCTCATTGGCTATAAACACTAAATCATCTTAGGTAATATCTCTTTTTTATAGTCAAATTGCCTTGAAATTACAGAAAAGAACGCAAGGATTTTAGAAAAAGCACAGCCGAAGACCGAGCGCTATCTAGAGATCACGTGACAGGATGCAAACGAAGCTATTTGTCTAAAAAAAACAAAGTCATTTGACTATATTCTTGCACTCATTGACATAACCATTCTTCAGGGTGTTATGATTAATGAGTCCATTCGTTGTAGCTTAAAATGTAAAAAAATTCTTTTTTTATCGTCGAAATAAAATAGCCTTTATTCTTTTATGTCTACACATCCTCTTCGAAAAGTTGGTCTTATGACTTGTGTTTTTCTGGTTGCGGCCACGATGGTTGGTAATGGAATTTATACAAGTCTTGGGATGCAGCTTGTTTCTATATCTAGTGGTTTTACCATTTTGCTGCTTTGGGCATTAGGTGGTCTAGTCGCTCTCTGTGGTGCTGTCTCATATGCAGAGCTTGCTGGAAAAATGCCTCATTCAGGTGGTGAGTATTATTATTTTACAACAATTTATCACCCAGCCATTGGAACGATGGCAGGGATTATAACACAGATGGCAGGTTGTATGGGACCCATTGCACTGGCAAGCATGGCTTTTGGCAAATATTTTCAAGCTATGGTTCCCTGGGTGCATCCTATTGTTTCATCGATCTTTCTTGTAACTCTTGTCACAGCAGTACATCTCATTGATTTAGGAGTTAGTGCAACTTTTCAAAATATTACTACGGGATTAAAGTTTTTGCTGATTGCTCTGATTTGCTATTTTGGATTTCGTTATGCTGCTGTGCCTTTGAGAATGTTGATGCCATCTTCATTAGCACTCAAAGAATTATTTCAACCCACTTCAGGAGTAACATTGCTTTTTTGTTATTATTCCTACTCAGGCTGGAATGCTTCGACCTATATTGCAGATGATGTTAACACCTCACAACGCACGGTTGGTCGTTCCCTAATTATTGGATCTCTTTTTGTGATGGTTGTTTATTTAGTCATGAATGCCATTTTTCTGCTTTCTGCTCCTGTCAATGAATTGCGTGGTGTTCTCGATGTTGCGCGTGTTGTTGCAATACATCTTTTAGGTCAGCAGGGAGGTCGTATAATGTCGGCTTTTATTGCTTTGGGGCTTATTGCTAGCGTCAGTGCAATGACCTGGACGGGGCCTCGTATTATGCAAATGATGGGAAAAAATCTTTCTGCTTTGAATTGGTTTGGGAAGGTTTCAAAAAAGAAAATACCACTTCGGGCTGTTCTTTTTCAATATGCTGTCGTCATAGCATTGCTCCTAACTTCTTCGTTCAAAGCAATTTTAGTAAGCACCCAGTTTGCAATACTTCCCTGTGAACTCTTAGCCGTTATCAGTGTGATTGTCTTAAGAAGACGAGAGAAGTTGCAAGGTATCTCAAAACATATGACATTTCGCTCGCCTCTCTATCCATGGCCGCAACTTTTTTTTTCTATCATTAGTGTGATTGCACTTGTTTATACATTGATAACGAATTCATTTGAAGCTTTGCTCGGAATCGTTTTAATTCTTAGTGCGTTAGCAACTTATCCAATTCTATGTGGGCGTCAAAAAATAAAAAACTTAGCAAGTAAATATATATGAATAAAAAATCAATTAGTGTCTTTAGTCTTGTCATGATGAATATCATTGCAATCGATAGTATTCGCTCATTACCCATGAGTGCAGAATATGGTTTCTCTATTGTTTTTTATTATGCAGCAGCAGCATTGCTTTTCTTTATTCCTACAGCACTTGTATCTGCTGAACTAGCAACAGGTTGGCCAGAAACGGGAGGCGTTTACATCTGGGCTCGCGAGGCTTTTGGAAAAAAATTTGGATTCATGACTATTTGGATGCAATGGTTTTATAATCTCTGTTGGTATCCAACTATTATGTCTTTTATTGCGGCAACACTTGCGTACTGCATTAATCCCGATTTAGTGAATAACAAGTTTTATATTTTACCAGTTGTTTTTATTTTTTTCTGGAGTGCAACTCTTTTTAACTTTTTAGGCTTAAAAGCATCTAGCGTTTTAAGTTCATTATCAGCACTGATTGGAGTCCTCATTCCCATGGTGTTTATTATTGCATTAGGAATTGTTTGGATGTTGCTAGGTAAACCAATTAATATTCAATTTAATTGGCATAGTTTTTTTCCAGATTTAAGCAGTATCGATAATATGGTCTTATTAACGGCTGTGCTTTACAGTTTAGTTGGTATTGAAATGTCTTCTGCCCATGCTGGTGAGGTTGAGAATCCTCAGCATAACTATCCTAAGGCTATTTTTTGGTCAGCACTTATTATTTTAAGTTCTCTTATCTTCTCTTCTCTTGCAGTCGCTTTAGTCATTCCACAAAAACAACTCAATATTGTCTCTGGATTGATGCAGGCTTTCGAGGTTTTCTTTACAGCCTTTCATATGACTTGGTTTATGCCGGTCTTGGCTCTTTTAATAGTATTAAGCTCTGTGGGTGGTGTTAATGCGTGGATTTTAGGGCCGAGCAAAAGTCTCCTCATTGCTTGTCATGATGAGTGTCTTCCTCAAAAATTGGGCTATAAAAATAAACATGGTGTTCCTGTAGCTATCCTATTTGTTCAAGGATGTATTTTCACGGTGCTCTGTGCCGTATTTTTGCTCATGCCAACGGTCACTAGTGGATTTTGGGTTTTAACCAATATTACCTCCATTCTTGCATTACTTGTCTATGTTGCCATGTTCGCTGCTGCCATTAGGCTTCGTTACAAATATCCAGAGGTTCAACGTGCTTTTATAATTCCTGGCGGTAAAATAGGGCTTTGGTCTGTCTGTGTGATTGGATCCTTGAGTTGTATTTTTACAATTGGCATTGGCTTCTTACCACCTAGTCAAATTGCTGTTGGGAGTTTAAAAACATATGAACTCACCATGATCATTGGTGTGATTTCTAGCTCAGCCTTGCCTTTTATTATTTATGCCCTTCATGAAAGATGGAAAAAAATGATATCCCAGTAATGATTTTATCACCTGCATGGGAAGAGAATATTTTCCGCACCATACTCGTTCTGTAGTTGCTGTTGATTTTCTTCCCTTGCGTTTCATGATTGATGAGTCCATTCGGCATGCATAGTTTGCAGATTTTTTTGTTTTCATTCCTGGTTTTACGTTTAAGCTACCGAAGCAAATTCTTATCCAAAATTACGATTTCCCCTTAATGTCGACAGTACTAAAAAAGAGACAACACAAAGCAGCACTTTGCATTATTGCTGTTATTATGTGGGAATTTTTTAGCTTTTATGGCCTGAAAGCTATTTTAGTCCTCTATTTCACAAGCCAATTGCATTTTTCTGATGCAGCAGCTTACCAACTTTTTGGAAGTTTTATTTCTCTTGTTTTTATTACTCCTATTCTAGGAGGCTGGCTGGCAGATCGTTATTGTGGTTATCG
>CAIWMF010000190.1 GCA_903913785.1 uncultured Spartobacteria bacterium
AAAGAAGTTTTTTAGGTATTTTTCAGAAAATTTTTTACAAAGAGGATAGCTTTGGAAAGCCATTGATGTGGAAGAGATGTTTCAAGAGGGATCAATTTATATTTTATTTTCCATTCAAGATCATCAATGTACGCGCGTAATTTTTTTAATGTGGGGGTGGTGGATAAAAAAGAATTTTTCCAATCATTAATCTCTCTATCTTTATTAGGCCAAAAGTTCTCAGGACGTTTTGCCATGATAATCTCAATTTCTTTTCGTTCTGATGCTGTTAATTCAAAAGGATTGTTCTTAGTTCTTAGTTCTGGAATATCACGCCTCACCCATTCTCTCCAATCAGGAGAAATAAGAGTTCCATCTTGAAAAGATTTATAAGGATACGGTTCAGGAGTCCATTTTTCTTTTTCAAGCGAGAGTTCCTTTTCATAATCTTCATATAATTTTAGTACTATATCAGTTTCCTGTTCAAATAATTGAGCATGAAGTTCAAGATATTGTGGGGTAGAAAAATGAAAGAAAATCAAAGGCAAGCCATTAACCACATAATGAGAGTCTCTTTTTTCAAGCTTTCTTTCATTGAGATTCCAACGAGCAACATTATAGCCAATATTTCGTAAAATATTTAATTTTTGAACGAAAATTACGGCATATTGAAGATAAGCTTGATCTAAAAAAATGCCAATCATCGGTTCCATCAAACAATTATGCTGATTTTTTTTCCACCACCACTCTAAAAAGTCCTTCCCTGATCTTGAAACGCCTACATATCCAGCATTGAAAATGTCATTCGATAACTGAGAGTAACAATAGAATTTCCAGTAACGATCATTGGGTGGCATTTCATGATGAGGAGTTAATGATAAGTCATTATTCTCAAGAATATTCCACCCTTCATTAAGTGGACTAAATAACTTGATATCATTATCAAGGTAGATGACTTTTTGGTAGTGCTCCAACAGGTAGCTTAAGGCTCGAGATTTTAAAGCACAACAGGCTGCAATTGGATCGTATTGAAAAACAAATCTCTCCCATTCTTCAGGATTCAGGATTTGAGCGTCTAGAATGTGAAAGTCACAGGAGTGATAACGGGGATCGTGTGGATCGTATCCAACGATAAAGAGAATAAAGTCAGCCGCTTGTTCAAACTGTTTTATAGAATTTCCTAGAACGACAGCATGATGAAAATAAGTGTTAGTAGCTACGGTTACTATAGCATTGTTATTTTTCATAAGTTTTTTCGTGAATAGCCCAGACGGGATCTTGAATCCATGAAAAGTAGTTAGAGACAAAAACTTCTGGATCGGAGGACTGTATCATTTCTTTCCATGTGGCTGTGGCACCTCGGTAGCCGTAGTAGGCTTCTTTAAATTGCAGTTGCTCTTCGGTCGTATAAGCCAAATGGTCAAAGACTAATCCTATTTTCCAGGTTTCCTCTTGCGTGAAGGGATGGAGGGTCATGACATCTTGAAAATGGCCAGGCTCTACTTCCCTCAGCAAGCAAGGAGGTTCATGCTTTTCCCACACATCCCCTTTCTTGTAATTCCAAACACGGCGCCATTCTTGGAAAGGGTTATTTCCATAAAATCCGATGTTGTCTAAAATCCGATCTGGGGCTACAAAAAAGCGGCAGTAAAAAAGAGCCCCTGTACGCGTGGGATCTTGAGCGAACTCTGTAACAAGTGTCATGATCTGAGCGGCATTCCACATTTCATCCACATCGACTTCCCACAAAAGAGCCTGTTTAGGAAGATGACTCAGGGGTGCCGAGATCATTTCCAATTTTCCCTTCCAAAAATCATTTTTACGATAGAGGGTAACTTGTTCTGGATGCCTTTGAGCAATGGAATCGATATAGTCACTGGTCCCATCAGTGCTAAGTCTCGAGCTATTTTCAGGTAACCGGCCTCCATTGTTGAGGCTCCACGAAGTATCTCCCTCAAGCAGTGCAGCGCCTTCAATAATGTGCCAATGCCACTCACACGAGAGTTGTTGAAAAACTTCTAGATGTTTTTTGATAAAAGGGATTCCGTTGTGGACAATCGTGAAGAAATGAATAGGGAGAACTGGGGAGGTTTTCGCTACAGGATTGGAAGGTTGAACGATAGGAACTTGTTCTAAAGAAAATCGAGGGCCATGATCCTTGAGTCCAGCAACTTCATCATGAGGGAACCAGTGAGATCGAGTAGGTATCTGATCGCGGATTGTTTCATGAGCCCCTTCTTTGTAAAGGGACTCTGCAAGATTGAGGTTGACCTCTGGTAACGCATGCGCTGGTGGAGTGATCTTTTTGCCAGTTCGTGATTCATGAATGACCTTGGTAAAAGTCGTCAAATGCTGCTTCACAATATGCTTGGTAGAAAATATTTTTTGTCGCTTTTTTCCTCGTGAGGCCAATAGTGCGCGTAGTTGAGCATCATTCCAGAGCTGCCACATTTTTTCTGTAATATCAGAGACATCAAAAGGATTGCAGTAGAGAACCGCCTCCCCTCCGAGCTCGGGCAGGCTTGTGACTCCGGAGCAGAGAACAGGGAGTCCCATTGTAAAAGCCTCGATGATAGGCAATCCATAACCTTCAAAGAGACTTGGAAAAATCAGAAAGCGTGCCTGTTGATAAAGCCATGAGACCTCTTCACGAGATATTTTTCCAAGATCGATAAAGGAATCTGATACCCCACTCTCTTTGGCAAGCGCTACTAAATCAACCTTACCCGGAACGCGTGTTCCGGTGCAGATAAGGCGGCCACTCCAGCCTCGTTTGACAAGTTCTGCAATCGCTAGAAAAAGTCTTTGGTGGTTTTTGTGAGCGTAGTTATCAGCAGGGTAGTAGAGAAAAGGAGTTTCACGATCGTGGAGGTTCGAGGGTGGGATTGCTTTTGAAGGCAAGTCTGCGACAGGAAGAGGAACTACTGAGATGCGATCTTCAGGAATTTGTAAGCAGGCAACCATCGATTTCTTGCTAAACTCCGAAGGCGCCAAAATGTGATCGGCAAAGGCACGGGCATTACGGTAAGCATTCCTACGAAAGCACAAACTTTTGAGGGAAAAAAATTCTGGAAAAAAATAATCTTGGATATCTGCAAAGTGAAAAGCAAAGGGATGAGGTGGTGGGATCGGTGTTACCAAGCCGAAAGGGGCATAGAGCAGATC
>CAIWMF010000191.1 GCA_903913785.1 uncultured Spartobacteria bacterium
ATTGATCCCATGGGAATTCATACCGGAGATTCGATGACAGTAGCCCCTATCCAAACATTGACGGACAAAGAATATCAAAAGATGCGCGATGCTTCTTTTGCAGTCATTCGTGCCGTTGGTGTGGAAACCGGTGGTTCCAATATACAATTTGCAATTCATCCTAAAACAGGACGCATGCTTGTTATTGAAATGAATCCTCGTGTCTCTCGCTCTTCAGCGCTCGCTTCGAAAGCAACAGGATATCCAATTGCTAAAATTGCGGCTAAACTTGCGGTTGGTTATCGCTTGGACGAATTAACCAATGATATTACTAAAACAACAACCGCTTGTTTTGAACCAGCGCTGGATTATTGCGTTGTTAAAATCCCTCGATTCACATTTGAAAAGTTTCCACTTGCCGATGCAACGCTAACCACACAAATGAAAAGCGTTGGTGAAGTTATTGCGCTTGGAAGAACCTTTAAACAATCACTTCAAAAAGCACTTCGTTCCTTAGAAACGGGACGTTTTGGTCTTGGTGCTGATGGAAAAGATAATGAGCCTCGTCTTGCAGATGGATCCTGGGATATGGAGACGATTGAAAGAAATTTACGTGTTCCCTGTGCAGAACGTATTTTCATGATTCGCTATGCATTTTTAGCAGGTCTTTCGGTTGATGATATTTATGAACTGAGCTTTATCGACCCTTGGTTTTTACATAATATTTTAGAAATTGTCCAAGAAGAGCAAGAGTACCGGAGTGATCCAGGTAATATTCCCTTGTTAAGAGCAAAAAAAATGGGTTTCTCAGATCATCAGCTAGCCTACCTCAGTGGACGCCTGGAAGATGACATTCGCGCCGAACGAAAAGCACAAGGCATCTATCCGACCTACCGGCTTGTCGATACATGTGCTGCAGAATTTGAAGCCTCGACACCTTATTTTTATTCCACCTATGGAGAGGAAGATGAAGTGCATGAAATTCGAAACAGTAGTAAGAAAAAAGTGATGATTCTAGGTGGGGGACCTAATCGCATCGGCCAAGGAATAGAATTTGATTATTGTTGTGTGCACGCGAGCTTTGCACTCCAAGAAGAAGGATATGAAACCATCATGGTTAATTCTAACCCAGAGACTGTTTCTACGGATTACGATACGAGTGATCAACTTTTTTTTGAACCACTCACTTTAGAAGATGTCCTCAATATATACGAACGAGAGCAATGCAGTGCAGCAGTTGTTCAATTTGGAGGACAAACACCTCTCAACCTTGCAGCCGCTTTACAAGAGCGAGGGGTGACTATTATTGGCACACAGCCAAAACACATCGAGATGGCCGAGAACCGAAAATATTTTTCTAAGATGTTAGAAAAACTAGGTCTCAAGCAAACCCTCGGAGCAACGGCCATTAATGAATTTGAAGCGGTGAAAATTGCTAGTGAAATTGGATATCCTCTTTTAGTACGTCCATCTTTTGTGCTTGGTGGTCGTGCTATGGAAATCATCCACACAGAAACAGACCTGCGTCGATATATAAAAACGGCAATTGGTATTAGCGTTGACCGCCCAGTACTCATCGATCGTTTTTTAGAGGATGCTACAGAAGTTGATGTGGACTGCCTTGCTGATGGTCATGAGTGTGTTATTGGCGGTATTATGGAACATATTGAGGAAGCGGGTATCCATAGTGGTGATAGTGCATGTGTGATTCCTACCTTTTCTTTATCACCTACGGTACTTCAAAAAATTCGTACTGCTACTGCCAAGATGGCATTAGAACTTCACGTCCGTGGTTTGATGAACGTTCAATTTGCGATCAAAGAAGAAGAGGTTTACATTCTTGAAGTAAATCCACGCGCATCGCGTACAACACCTTTTGTGAGCAAGGCGATAGGCGTGCCTTTGGCAAAGTTAGCAGCTAAAATTATGACAGGGCGAACCTTGGCTAGTCTCGGTTTCACTCAAGAAATCATTCCTCAACACTTTTGTGTGAAAGAAGCAGTCATGCCTTTTATAAAATTTCCAGGAACCGACATTATTCTTGGACCTGAAATGCGTTCTACAGGAGAAGTGATGGGGCTTGACCTGGATCTTGGCCGTGCCTATGCCAAAGCACAAATGGCGGCACATCCTCCTTTGCCGCTATGTGGCAATCTATTTGTAAGCGTCAAAGATAGAGATAAAAAAACGATTATTCCCTTAGTTCGTGAATTCTGTGATCTTGGGTTTACTATTTATGCTACTCGTGGAACCGCGTACACACTAGAGCAAGCAGGTATTAACGTTCATCCACTGAAAAGGTTGAGTCAAGGTCACCCTAATATTCTTGATATGATTAAAGCAAATAATGTGCACTTAATTATTAATACGCCATCTGGCAAAGAGCCATGGCGAGATGAGGTAATTATTAGAAGCGCTGCTGTTGCCCATCGTGTTGTCACAATCACCGTTTTAAGAACTGCTCTTGCAAGTTTAGCGGCAATCCGCAGCATGCTTCAAGGCGGATTAGAAGTGCGTAGCATTCAAGAATACCATCAATTTTTTTTACACGAAAAAACAAAAGCTTGAAATTTCACCAAAAATATATAGGTTTCTGCAAACTGACTCACTAATGCATAATCCCTCCTTATAATATTACTAAATTATGAAACCCTTATTGTTTTTATTAGGTGCTCTTTTTTCTCTAAACCTCGTTGCTGAATCATCAATGATGAATCGAGCTTCAGCTCTATCCACATCAACTTCTATACATGGAAAAATCAATAATGTGATGCCACTCAAGCTAGTGGAAGTTGGTGATAAGAATAATCCTGAGGATCCTAAAAGTCACTACGGTAACGTTCAAGAAGCTTTTCAGATTAGCTCTTGTAATTTTACTGCAGATCAGTACTCCGTAGTCCTCAACAGTGTTGCTAAGCACGCCGACCCGAATCACCTTTACGATGAACGAATGAGCACTGATGCTAATGTCGCATCCATTACACGTACTGGTGATCAAACAACAGGCTATACCTATCAAGTAAAATCAAAAGAAACAGCGAGCTTACCCATAACGTATGTGAGTTGGTTTTCTGCAGCAAGATGCATCAATTTTTTGCATAATAGTGCTCTTGCTGGCCACCTGCTTTCAGGCAATGAGGACTCCTCAACAACAGAAAAGGGAGTCTATGACTTAACGGCCCCTGTCAAAGTTGTTACGAGAAGATATCTTGATTTTTTAAACACAATGGCAACAAGTGAAGATATCAATCATCTCTATAAAAATCTCTATCAAGATGAGAACCTTATTCATGATATTGTGAGCTGTGTGAAAGCAGATGATGGAAAATATGTTTATTCTTTTAAAGAAGGTAGTGACGTAGAATCTCTTCCTAGTCACCTGCAAGTAAGTTGGGCCTCTGCAGCTCGCTTTAGTAATTGGAAATACAATACTGAAACAGTCAAAAATCCTCGTCACTATAGTCAAGACGAGCTTACTGAGAAAGGTTTGTTTACAATTGCTGACGGATTAAAAGACATCACCGGTGATGCTGATGTGGTTCCTACAGATTACGCAAAAGTCTCGCCTAATGCTAAATGCTTTCTTCCTACCGAAAACCAATGGTATAAGTCCGCCTATTATGCCAGAAAAAAGACAGGTTACTTGATGAGCGCTGACTATTACAAATATCCTACTTCCAAAGATATTGCTCCCGCCAATCATATTATGGAAAAGAGAGAATCATCAGTAAGTTCATCAGGATTAGCCCGTATCAACATATGGAATATGGACCCTGTTAATTCTGGTTCTGATACCTTACGGACAGATAACGCAGATAATGTAGCAAATTACTACATAGATGATGCCCTGGAAGATCAAAAATTCGCAACAGGTGATAAACAGCCGCATCTCACACCAGTAGGTTTTTTCTCGAAAACACAGTCACCTTATGGTTTGTTTGACATGGCTGGTAATGTCTCTCAATGGTTGAGTGGTACACCTGGGCACTATGTTACTTTTAGTTATGACAAAGACGGACATATTACTAAAAGTGATTTAGCCAAATTAGATAATAATGGGGAGCCGCTTCTTGTCTCGGGTGTTACTGCAGAAAAAGAAGAATTTGATGCTGAGGGGCATGTCATGAAGAAGGATGCGGACGATCATATTCTCTTACAGTGGCAATATGCTGGAGTAACTCGTCCTATTAGAGGTGGATGTTGGGGTAAAGAGGGACAATGTCCAACAGGAGCGGAACAATTCGCCAACACGACAGTCATGGTCATCGATGGCTCCGTCAAACG
>CAIWMF010000192.1 GCA_903913785.1 uncultured Spartobacteria bacterium
TATTACGGGCTGCGTAACATCAGAATGTAATTGAAAGTGAACGGGCTAGATGCCTGAATGAGTTTAATGATCAACTTACGACCTATAATCAGCGACTGGCTAACCTGAGCATAGAAGCACGCTTGACCCAAGTCACACTTGCCGCTCGCGAAGCAATAAGTGATTTTAAGGCGCAGACTCTTCTAGGGAAAGATGAACTAACGATTTCACTTGTGGATTTAAAAAATCACGCGGATGCCCTAAATCGCTTCAAAGCTGAAAACAAACTAAATCGTCCAGCCTATTATCCCCCATCGAAAACTTTTCATTACGGGATTGTTGCGGTACTCTTTTTAATCGAAGCATTTCTCAATGGCTCATTTCTATCGATAGGCAATGATCTTGGTCTTCTCGGAGGATTCATAGAGGCCATTATTATTGCTTTTTTGAATATCGTTTTAGCTTTAGTTGTTGGTGAGAAAATTATCCCGTATATTTGGCATAATGGAATCATTCAGAAACTGATCGGAGCAGGATTTACATCAGTCTTTTTGGTCGTAAATTTTTTCTTTAATCTCAGCGTTGCTCATTACCGCGATGCTCTCGCCAATGAAATGTCAACCCAGGCCGTTAAGATTGCCCTTTCATCGTTCTTGGGAACTCCATTTGATATTGCAGACTTTAAATCATGGATGATGGTCGGTGTTGGCTGCTCTTTTGCTTTTTTTGCATTGATTGATGGCTTTAAAATGGATGACCCTTACCCCAATTATGGGAATATCGATAGGAGGCGAAACAGCGCTTATGAGGTCTATGCCAATAATAAATTTCAATTGTTCGATGAACTAAAAGACACCCGTGATGTAGTATCTTCAGCTTTGGCAAAGCTTAAAGAACAGCTTGTTAAACAGCGTCAAGAGCATGACAGTATTATTGCAAATCGACAAAACTTACTGGTTAACCTAGAAACACACCAAAACTATTTGGAGAGCAGTGGTCGTGAGCTGATCACCTTTTATCGTGCTAAAAACCAAGAGGCTCGAAATACACCAGCACCACAATATTTTGACCGGACATGGCATCTCGAAAGAAAAGTATCACCGACTCTTCCCGCTCGAGCTTTGACTGATGAGCATCTTAATGATGTTATGTTTGAAGCCAATTCAGCCATTCAATCCGCAATTGTAGAGGTCATGGCTGCTTATGATCAGGCAATCACCGAGATTGACCAGATTTCTGCAATAATTAACTCAAAGGCGGCAGATCATCATGTATCGGCATAAAAAACCCCGGAACTACAAAAATAATCAAAAAAGTAAACATGATCGCTGGGGTGTCCTCTTGATTATTTTCGTTGTGGTAATTTTGCTAGGTGCTGTCAGTTATTTCAATCTCCATAAAAATGCAGTGGTGTTGAACAAAAAAACCTTATGCCCCGAGTCTGGAGCGGTCAGTGTAACGGCACTTTTAATCGACGCTACGGACAATCTTTCTCTTCAGCAGAAAAAATCTTTTTTAGACGAGTTTCAGATAATAAGGGACTCAATCCCATTACATGGCCGCCTTGATCTGTATTTTATTCATGGCATTCAGTCGAATTTGCTCAAACCAGTCGTTTCCCTCTGTAATCCGGGACGGGGCGATCAGATAAACCCACTTGTTGGCAACCCTCGCCACGTTGAACAAACATGGCAAGATGGGTTTGGAAAGCCACTTGAAGATGAAATTACACAGCTCCTTGAGGCTTCACCAGATAAAGAGTCTCCAATTCTGGAAGGCATTCAGTCGGTAGTGCTAACAAGCCTATCTGAACCCTCTATTCGCGACAAACCTAAGGAATTGATCGTTGTATCTGACCTCATGCAGCATACAACAAACCTCTCGCTCTATCGAGGGCCTGTTGATGTGGATGTTTTTATCAAAAACAGGGCTTTTGATCGAATCGTCAGCGATCTGAGAAACATCGACATTAACGTTTGGATGCTTGCTCGGGAAAACGCGTTAAACCGCTCCAAGCTGGCCGATTTTTGGCAAAGAATATTTGCAGAACAAGGTGCCCAACATGTTAAGTTTTGTGTTTTAGTTGAAAGTAATAGGTGCCAATATGACTAGTAAAATGGGTGTCCCTAGAATCAATCCCGTGAACAGTTTCTATGATAAATATATGTTTATTATTGTTTTTATCATGGGTTCTATTGGAATGATTGCTCTCAAAACATTCCAAATCCCACAGCTATATGTCACTATTTGGCCTGTTTTTTTAATGATTACCTATACTTTTTTTTTGGCACATGTTCAACAACCCACCCTTGGTGAAAATCAATCAGGTGATAATCTTTATTACCTTGGGTTTCTCTATACACTCGTTAGCCTCTCATACGCGCTTTACAATTTTTCTTCATCCAGTGAATTGTCGTCTAATGCCACAAGTATAGACCCCATCATCAACAGTTTTGGCATAGCACTCGCCACAACTATTGTTGGAATCATGCTCCGTATTTTTTTTAACCAAATGCGTCACGACATTGTTGATGTAGAGATAGAGGCCAGAATTGAATTGTCTAATGCGGCTACTCGCCTCCGTACAGAGCTAGACCAGATTACGTTAGATATGAACCATTTTGGACGCGCCTCAAAGCAATCTATTGCTGAAAGTTTACAGACCATATCTAAAGAGGCCACCGATGCCATTAGCCAAAGCGCCCGCACATTTGACGGTGTAGCTAAAAACCTCGGTGTTCGAATTGACGAAACGTTAAATGACTTTGCGGTAAATGTTAAAAAACTCAACAGCACGTCAGGTGATATGGTAAACGCCATTGAAACACTGCTCCAACGGGTTGAGAACATCGAAGCACCTTCAAATTTGATAACAACCAAAATTGCCCCAGCTATGGAGGCTATCAAAGAAGCTGGGGAAGCCATTAATAAGCGAGCAAGTGGTGATGGGAAGGTTCTCGCAAGGCTTACTGCAACAATTGAGAACGCTCTGGCTAGCTCAAGTTTACTGGATAAGAATGTATCGGAATTGAATGCCGTAGCAGTTAAAGCACAAGAGAATATGATAGCTCTCAATAAATCGACTGAAATAAGCAGTGATATTTATTCGACTATCCAGAATACTGTCACCGAAGCCCAACGACTAACCCAAGAACATGCCCAAACCATTGCTGCTATCAACCAGTCATTGAGCGGCACAGCATCTGCCCTATCTTCACTTGTTAGTTCATGGCAGGCTGAGGTTGATGCAGCAATAACCCATATCACAGAGAAAACATCGATAGCAAAAAAAGCTATCGGACAATCTTCCAATGATATTCGAGACCAAGAGATTCTGGCTATGAAAGAACTTGCTGCATCAGCAGAAACTATTTTTGACACCATCCGAAATTATTCGGCAGAACTAGAAAAAGAGTTAGCAAAGTCTCGTAAATCAACGACTCAAATCCATACTGGTCTGAATGAAATTATTGATGAGATTTCTACGAGGCTTCAGTTATAAGTGATTGAAAATATATAGATTAATATTTAATGCAACATTCCAATTCACGACAGGATCGCTCATATCGCCGTGGCCTTGTTCTAGGTTTCACGATGGCTGAGATCATGATTTTAATTTTATTTGCGATATTGATGGCACTTGGTGCGACTATGTTTTCTAAGGAAGCGCGTATCAAAGCACTCACCCAGATAACGTCAAATACAGAGGAGTCAGCTCGCCTTGTTCAAGAAATCCGTAGTGCTTTTCCTGATGCACAAACTATTGATGAACAATTCAAAGAACTTAGGATGGCTATCAAAAATTCCAAAGAATTAAAAACTATTCAGCATGAATTCGAAAAATTACGCGCCGAGATTGAAAATTACAAGGAGTTGAAGAGTCTTTTAGAGAAAACCAGTAGCTTATCTGAGGTGACTCCAGAAGAAATGGCCAAAGATGCAATTCTTGGCAAAGAGTTAAAAGAGTTTGCCCAAAAACAGAATCCTCCCGTTGATCCAAATGATATTAAATCTGCATTCAAGGCTTTAAACAACTTAACTGACTTAGTTAGCCAAAAACGCAGTCTTGAAAAAGAAGTTGAAACTCTAAAGGGACAAATCATTAATCTTACCGAAAGGTTTGGTGGCAGAGGAACGGAATACCCACCTTGCTGGGTCTCTAAAGAAGGTAAACTGGAATATATCTTTGACATTGCTCTAAACTCAAATGGTTTCATCATCCGTGATCGAAAACTTCCAAATCGCCAGGAAGATCAAACTTTATTACCTATCCAACAAATCAAATTTGATTCTTTAATCTCCTCACCAACCTTTTCTAGGCAGACTGAGGCGTTATTGAATTGGAGCAAAGCACATAACTGTCGTTTTTTTGTCCGTATCTTTGATCAAACAGGCCATCAGGAAAAGGACGTTTACAAGCATCAAGAAAGGATTCTTCAGCAAAGTTTTTATAGTTACGAGGTCTTGAATGAACACTTCTGAAGATGAACTGGAAACTGAACAACCACCAGCTAAAGCTGGTGGGTTCGTATAATGGACTAAAGTCCGGATACGGGTCATAAGACCCGTTCATGTTTCGGTTCTAAAATTATCATCTCCTTTAGGCTCGAAA
>CAIWMF010000193.1 GCA_903913785.1 uncultured Spartobacteria bacterium
CAAAGCTCCCAGTGCGGCCAAATCTGTTGTTCGAGAGAATCAATTGCTTCCTTTAAAAAACGTAGTGGAGGATTACAAACCGGAAGAATAACAGCAATCGTCGGTGCTAATAGGGGATCCAGTGTTTTTAAGGCGCCGCGGAGTTCTTCTTTCCTGCTATCCTCCTGAGGCTTATAACAAGCAAGCCAACGACGATAGGTTCGATTGTTTAAATAAGAATGCCCCCATCTTGCTGGGATAGAAAAAAAATTAAAAAGGCGGTTCACGCGTGATGGCTCCAAAAATTTAAAAATCCTGGCCACTATTCCTTGAAGATCTCTAACCCGGATATTTCATACTCATCTACTGCGGAGACCGGGAAGCTAGGGTGGATGTTGCGTTAGACTCACATTGTGACTTGGAGAGGGCTGTACGCATACAGCCCGGCGTCAAAATGTTCGTCTGCGTTGACTCGCTTGGCGAAGCTCGTCTCGCCCTTTCAGGGCTGCCTAAAGGCAGTCTCCCCCGCGGTCTCTTGGGCCGCCGGTGGTACCCTATCCTAGCTTCGCAGTCTCCTCGTCACGATCAGTATGAAATATCCGGGCTAAATGTAAATTCGCTTTTTTTGTGATGCTGAAAAAATTCTCAAAGAAAAAAGAAAAAACCGCCTCTTCTCATGGCCGTTCTTGTTTTTTTTGAGGACTCCTGATAGCCTCATGCTTTCATGAGTTCACCTGATCCATCTCCTAAGTATCGTCGTATTGTTCTTAAAATTAGTGGGGAGGCGCTTCGTGAACCCGGCAGCCACGACACGATTTCTCCACCCATTGTCCAACGCATGGCCCAGGAAATTGGACTCATTCGCAAGATGGGGGTTGAAATTGCGGTTGTTGTCGGAGGGGGTAATATCTGGCGTGGTCTTGCTGCGAGTCATCGCGGGATGAACCGTGCGACTGCTGATTACATGGGAATGCTGGCTACGGTCATCAACGGCATGGCGCTCATGAGTGCTCTAGAAGAACTCGGATTTTCTACGCGCGTGCAAACCGCATTGCATATCAACCATGTTGCAGAACCCTTTATTTTACGCCGCGCCTTACGCCACCTGGATAATGGTCACATTGTCATCTTTGTGGCAGGGACAGGGAATCCTTTCTTCTCCACGGACACAACAGCTGCTCTGCGTGCTAATGAAATAGGAGCTGAGATCATTCTCAAGGCCACCAAAGTCGACGGCATCTATGATTCTGATCCTCTGAAAAATCCTGATGCCAAGAAATTTGATCGCATTACCTTTATCGAGGCATTAAAAAGCCGCTTGAATATTATGGATTCTACGGCCTTTAGTCTCTGCATGGACAATTCCATGCCCATTGTCGTCTTTAACATGTCAGAACCTAACAATATCATGCGTGTGGTTTGTGGAGAACAGATCGGAACGCTAGTAAGCAACAACAAATAAAAAATATGAGCGCAAAGGAAATTTTATCAAAAGCAGAAGGAGAAATGGAAAAAATGATCGAATTCATGATGCATGAATTTGCAGCCATCCGTACAGGCAAAGCCTCTCCGATGCTTGTAGAATCGATTGATATTCACACCTACGGGAGTAGTATGAAGCTCAAGCAACTCGCCCTCATCACAAGCCCGGAGTCTCGCCTTCTAGTCATTCAGCCCTTTGATACGGGTACCTTAAAGGATATTGAAAAAGGCATTCTAGAAAGCAAAGTGGGTATAACACCCCTCATTGACGGAAAAGTCATCCGACTTCGCATCCCTGAACTAAGCGAAGAGCGCCGTAAAGATCTTGTCCGCACCATTGGCAAACTCGCTGAAGAGGCACGGGTAAAAATTCGCTCCAGTCGCCGTGATGCTATTGAAATTGCTAAGAAACTGGAGAAAGCGAGCACCATGACCGAAGATGAACTAGACCGACTTGAAAAAGAGATCCAAAAAATCACCGATAAATATGTTGCCGATATTGAATTGCATGTGAAGCACAAGGAAGCAGAGCTCATGACGATTTAGAAAACACCACTTGTGCGTGGACTCACTGTATGAATTTTATCAAAAGCGGGCACTCTTCCTTTTTCGTAGGAGCTGCCTGCTGGTCTCTTATGTTAGCAACCTCCCTTTTTTGGGGCACGGGTGGAATCTCTATTGCTCAAGAAAAGGACCCATCACAATCAACCGAGACAACGGGATTCGTGACAAAGAGCACCCCTTCGACCCCTACTTTAGGATCATCCCATCATATCGTCTCTCTTGCTCCTGATGTTCATTGGAAAAAAGGAAACAATATCGACCATCTTGCATCCTTAAGGGGGAAGCCAGTGCTCATGCTCTTTACCGATACACCATCCAATCATGCCTTTTGCCATCAACTTAGAGAGCTCAAAAGTCACTACGAGTACATGGCTGCTCATGGATTAATCTGCGCTGTCGCTTTCACTCAAAAGATAGGTCCTGTCCCCTCTAACATTCCTTTTATCACCCTCTTAAA
>CAIWMF010000194.1 GCA_903913785.1 uncultured Spartobacteria bacterium
ATGCCTCTTGAGAGCCGTGATTTTCCCACGACGGAGCTGACCGAGTGAGACAAGCTCCTTCTCCTGGAGCCTAGAAAGAGAGACCGGGTAAAACCCTGCCTTCAAAAGAGTCTCCTCACGCAGGGCATCGGCCCGTCTTTCCGGAAAAAGAGTCGCACACGCCGTCAGGCACAAGCAACAGGCAGCGAATGTTAGAACCTGTTTGCAAAGTCGCTGAAACTGATGAAGAGCACTCGAGAGAGGGAAGAGCGGCGCGGCATCGTGACGCGTCAGTAAACTCTGCAAACAGATTCTTAGGAAATGCATCTTACTGATCACACCCCTACCCCAACAATATTTTCCCCATGCAATCATCCTATAAAAATTTTTGTTTTGCTTGTTGTGAACTCATTTCTTAAGCATCGACTGCTACATATCAAACTACAACTTACGCAGCTGTATCTTTCACATAAGTGACATGAACCGCTTTCAGGGCGATGAACTGTTTCCAAGTGGTGGTGTCCACTGCTGTGCTACCCGAACTTGAAGAAGGATCTTCTGCGCCAAAACTAATGCTTAGATTACCTTTCTTATTGTCCTCCGTCATTGCTTTCTCTAAATCTATTGCCTCAGTTTTTTCATTACTAGTGGCATACCACTTAAGATTATTATCTGAATCCTTTCGAGAAAAAATATTAATAAAATGACCGCTATTTATTCCATCCGTAGTATGACATATGATCGAGGCAGGCATATAGTTGTTATCATGAAGATCTAAATTGTCTGTTAGACCCTCTATAGATATTTTGTTTATTCCTGTTGTGGAGGATGATGATCCTCCTGAATCATCAGAACGATTTAGCTCAAAAGCATAACAATCCTTTAGATTAGATGCTGTTGGGGGGTCATTATTAGCAATAGCCACAATGTTCGTTAATTTTAGAGGATGGGAAGTATCTTTTTCGCAGATCAGCGTTTTATGCTCTACCTTGTCCTCGATATTAAGTGACTTGCTTAAGTAGCGAAACATATCCCGATAATCTAATTGTCCTGTGCTTTTACCTTCTGGATTAATAGAATTAATACACTTCTCTAAAGTTTTGTCTGAAAGTACGTTGCCTGTTTTGGGATCGTTATAATGATTAAGAATCCTTAGTACATCCAAACGCAGTAATTGAGCAGCTGCTGGCGTAGTAGCATCATATTTACCTTCTAAAAATGCAGCCAGTGGAGAGTTTGTTTTTGTAGAAGAAGTGCCAGACGATGTGGAGGTTGTATTTTCATTTATCTTAGCAAGAAGAGCTTTTTTACCCTCTTCATCAAGACTATGATATATATCGCGTAAGGATATCAAGGGCACATTGATCCAACAATCAGTATTCGAATTATGTATTCCTTGTTTCTCTACGGACAAAACATCTGTGCAAAAGGGGGATTTTATCCTGCCTGCAGGATGAATATCGGGCTTTACAGCAAAGTAAGCTTTTTCATCTATTACCTCTATGTTTTTCATTATATCACTAAATTCACGAGTTTTCTTATTATCTTCAGGTAGAGATTCACATAATGCTTTTTCCAGTAGAAAATCATCTACGTGAGTATCCAAATCATCAGTGTTGTTCAATGTGGTATTCACACACTTCTTATTTAAATAGCTTATAAATGATTCTTGATTGTCATAAATCAGTGCGTAGTGTTGTGATTTCTCCTGATTTAATGAACCTAATTCTGAGTTTTCTATGGGCGAACAGTCAGCGATTTTATGTCGTAACAATTTCTCCAAAGTCATCTCTCCAGCTTGAGTGCGCGAAGACGTTGAGGCACTACCAGCCACTGGTGGAGGCGAGGTCGTTGCTTTTGTTGTGTCTTTTGTCTTTGATGAGCCAGACGCGATGGCAACCGTTTCTGCTATACTTGCTACACCTCTTATTATGTTTAATCCAGTATCAATCATAAACTTTTATTAATATTAATGGTTTATTTTTTATTAGTTATGAGCATGAAAGGGTGTCAGAAAAGAAGTGGTGAGTATTACAATTCCTAATATTCATGAGTCCTATGCTAAGGCTCTTTTTACTTCCGTCATCTCCACGCAAAACAGAGATTCAGCTCTTTTGTACAAGCAGGGATAAGATCAAAGGAGACTCTATATTTATTAAAATGATTTTTAAGTAAAAACATGTGCAGTAGATTATAAATAAAGGTATTAAGAATTATGAATTTTCATCGAATGCATCTTGCAAAATTTTGGTTATATCTTCCGACTTGTCGGTACTAAATAATTCTTTGGCTCCTTCCTTTAACTTACCTGTATCATCAATACATGAAGCGAATAACTTAAGATTATCTTTCACAGTTTGATCTGAAATTTTTTCCATCAGATGATTTAAGTTATTTTTGATCTCCAAACGCAAAGTTGTCATATCCTTATCGTTATTTTGCTGATTGACTAGGAAATTTATAATTAGATTAGAATAAGGAACTGGAGAATTCGCTACTCCTGAGCGAGTTACGCTCGAAGAAGAAACATTAGACACACTACCCAAACTTAAGAGCTTTGCATAGTGCATTGCAAATTCTTCTGCATATTTTTTTATCTCTGAATTATTAACATCACTTAATGGATTCTTCTTAAAATCAAATGTATTATTTTTCATCTTTATATAGGCCATGAAGTCCTCTTTCATATCATTTATAATAAATTTGGTTTGATCCAACACTGGATTCTCTACGTTAACTGCTGCGAAGCTGAAAGAAGATGACGATGGAGATGACGAGGCAGCGCCTGATGTTAATAATGTGCTTTGTAAGACCTGATTCTCAATTTGCGCATTATTTAATTTTTCTTGCAACTCGTGATTATAAGTTCTCATATCAGCTAATTTCTGATTTAAATTATCTAGCTCTAGTCGAAAGTATTCTTGCGTTGATGCAAGCTGTGTTTCAAGATCCCTCACTTGATTGTTAAGACCATCAATTTCAATCTGATTGTTATTTGCATTCAAGTGTAATGCAAGTATTTCTTGATCTTTTGCCTCCAACGCTTGGGTAAGATTTTGTATTTTAAAACTCGAAGACGTAAGCTCTTTTTGTAATGTTGCTATCTGAGTGTTAGCAGCACCTACTCTTTTTTCACTAGCTTCAAATTGTTGTTGTAATTGATCTAGCTCGCTCGCAACGTTATTTTTTTCATGCTCTGCGGTCTGTAATTGTTGTTTTAAGTCAGTCAGCTGAGTATTTAATTGAGTTACATTTTCTTCTAAACGATCATTCTTATCTTGTAAAATTTGATTTCCTTGCCTAGCGCTCCCTACTTGTGCCTCTTTTTCAGCAATTTGATCATAAAGATTTCTGATGCTGTCATCCAAATTGGCACGGTAATTCTGTAGGTCTTGTATTTCCCGTTCAAAATACGCCTGCAGTTGTTTTGATTCTGCCTGGACCTCGTCAATCTTTTGTTTTGCTTCTGCTAGTTGGGTTGTTAATCGTGCATTCTCTGCCTCTAGCTTAGTGTTTTTACCCGCTAATGATTGATTTTCTTCAGTTAAATTGTTAACTTTACCTGTTTCAGTTTTTAGATCGCTCTCAAGTCTAGCCTTCTCTGCTTCTAAAATTTGTTTCTCATCTTCTAATTTCTTAACTCTTGCTTCTAAGTCATTAATGTTTATATTTTTTTCAGCATTATCTGCTTTAAGATCAGCATTTTCTTTGTTTAGACTATTGTTTTCCTCCGTCAATGTTCCTAACTTTTTTTGCGTCGAATCTAGCTCGACCTTGACAACACTGTGTGCAAGCTTAATCGTTTCTGTCTCACTAAGCGTACTTTCTACCTTCTCATCAAGCTCTCTATTTGCTTCCGTTAATTGTTTTATTTGTGATTTATTATCAGCTAATTGAGCTTTTAAGTCTTTTATTTCTTGAGATAGTTGATTATTAGCTTCTTGCGTCGAAGCTAGATCTTGAGCGGATCTAACTTTAACATTTTCCAATTGCTTTGAAAGGTCATCATGTGCTTTTAATAAATCTTTTTTTATGCCCAGCTCTTTTCCTGCTTCTTTTTTTAAGGAATTTATTCTTGTATCTTTTGTAGCCTGACCTTTTTTTAGCCCTTCGTTTTCTGCATTTACTTTTTCAAGCTGGCTTGTAAGCCCTGTGTTTCCTGCATTTACTTCTTTAAGCTGGCTTTCAAGCGCTGTGATTTTAGTATTTAGTGTTTTATTCTCGCTTGTGAGTTCTTCTATCTTAGATTGTGATGTAGCAAGCGCTGTGCTAGCGTCTTCAGCAGCCATTTCGAGGTTTTCATTTTTTAGAACCACATTTTCAGCATCGGTGTATTGTGGAAGATTCGAAGGATCCACGGTCTCTTGAGAAATCTCTACGGTATTACTTTTCTTATCCGGTCGTTTATATTCTATTGCATAAACGGTCCTTTCATTTTTATTTGGTTTTTGATTTTGAGATAGGAGATTGCTCAGATTCAGTGGCTTCATGAACTGTACAAATTGTACCCTCATCTGGATCTTCCATTTTAGCTTATTTATTACCTCATCTGGATTCTTACTTTTTAAAAGATCGTTTTCAAGAGAATTTTTTTCTCTACTTTTTGCCGCCAGCATATCATCGAACATATAATCATCTTCTTGAAAAACCCTCTTACCTGGATCATAGACCCCCAACATAGTCAATTCATTTTCCGAATTGTGTTTTTGGCCAACCTTATTGTCTTCAGAAAGCTCACCCATTCCCAGATCATGTTCTTCGGGACAGGTCTCTGAATTTTTGTATATACCTCCCATATCCAGTTCTTTCATATCCAGTTCTCCCTGGAATGATTGCCTTATCTTCTCTGAGGCTTCTGTTTTTTGAGCTAAGGCCTTATACTTATCTATTGAATTTTTGAAAATTATGTCGAACACACTTCCCGACAAAAAGATTTTGTTTTTTGTTCTAGATGTTGGAGAAGCAGAAATCTTGCAGCTCCCTAATGGAGAAGATGTTGATGCCTCTCCTACTCCATTCACATTCATAACAAATAAAGTAAGCTAATACCGCTAGTATCAAGCCAGCTAGCAGGGCGCCGGCTGAAGAATAAATGGCCAAACTTGGTTTGTAACAGGCTCATTTCATTAGCAATGCTAAGAGTGAATAGATAGGAGGAGGGTTAACTCGAGTGGTGAGATGAGAAGCGCTCGTTGGGATCGGGGAGACGCGGTAATGTTGATGAGCTCGGCAAGTTCCTAAAAAAAGCCCTAGAGAATGTTGTAGGACCTCTCTTGTGGTGACTTGGTGGCTTGGTTTTAAAACTTTCATAGCGTGGGCGCCTCATGGGATGAGCAGGAATGAGGACGGACGATATCAGTAATGTCTCACTCTATCAAATCACGGCACTCCGACAAGTAGAAAAAAGGAGAAAAAAAAGTTGATGGAATTTCTTTCTAAAAAGGTATTCCTTCTACGGGACTCGCGCTCACCCATTGCGATGTCGGTGCGAACCTCAGTCGATGTAGCGTCAAGGACCGTTTCTTAGTTGCATTCGTGAGGCATGAGGCTAGTTTGTTACGCATTATTATTATGCAATCGACGCATCATGTTGTCCCTAGTCTTTTTTGGTTTCGCCAGGACTTACGTCTTGCCGATAATCCTGGTCTTCTCGAGGCGCAGCGAGCAGGGCCTCTGATGGCTATTTATATTTTTGAGGAGGAGGATCCAGGCGCGTTGAGCATGGGCTCGGCCAGTAGGTGGTGGCTGCATCAATCATTGGAAAAATTCAATGCTGCCTTAGATGGCAAGCTCAATATTTACTCAGGGAATGCAGAG
>CAIWMF010000195.1 GCA_903913785.1 uncultured Spartobacteria bacterium
AAGCGCCGAGTATGTTTTCCAAACACGTAGTGATGATCTCTCAAAAAATCACATTTTAAACGAATTTAAAAAACATGTATCCACACCAACTCAAAAAAATATTATGACGATCGCAGAAGCATTTGTTGAAGAAGGCAGACAGGAAGGCAGGCAGGAAGGCCAAAATGAAGAGCGTAAAAAATTCCGCGCACTCCTTCACAAACAACTCGAACGACGTTTCCCTGGTCAAGTAACTTCCAATCACTTGTGCTTACTTGAGGAGGCTGATGGTGAGTCGCTCTCGCTTTGGCTTGAAAGGCTCATCGATGCTCATTGTATTGAGGAAGTTTTTATTTGGTAGGATAGGTACCCTCGCATGAGAACGAATACCTTTGGTCGATTTTTGAACCCGGATATTTTATCCCATTAGCGGGCCTGATCTCACCACAACTTCTAGCCACAAAAGAGCGCTCTTTCTTTTTTTACAACCCTACGTCCTCCCAGACGCCAGATTCGACTGATTCCAGCTCGAGAAAATCGCGTTTTTTCCAAGGGGGAGTTAGCTCCTGAGCCATCAGCTCATCATAGTAGATGAACTGAGTATGACAACCCACGAGAATACGATGATGAGGAATATCAGGGAAAACAAAATAGACCTTACCATGACTCTTGAGAGCCGTGATTTTCCCACGACGGAGCTGACCGAGTGAGACAAGCTCCTTCTCCTGGAGCCTAGAAAGAGAGACCGGGTAAAACCCTGCCTTCAAAAGAGTCTTCTCACGCAGGGCATCGGCCCGTCTTTCCGGAAAAAGAGTCGCACACGCCGTCAGGCACACGCAACAGGCAGCGAATGTTAGAACCTGTTTGCAAAGTCGCTGAAACTGATGAAGAGCACTCGAGAGAGGGAAGAGCGGCGCGGCATCGTGACGCGTCAGTAAACCCTGAAAACAGATTCTTAGGAAATGCATCTTACTGATCACACCCCTACCCCAACAATATTTTCCCCATGCAATCATCCTATAAAAAATTTTGTTTTGCTTGTTGTGAACTCATTTCTTGAGCATCGACTGCTACATATCAAACTACAACTTACGCAACTGTATCTTTCACATAAGTGACATTAACCGCTCTCAGGGCGATGAACTGTTTCCAAGTGGTGGTGTCCACTGCTGTGCTACCCGAACTTGAAGAAAGATTTTCTGCGCCAAAACTAATGCTTAGATTTTTTTGCTTATCGTCCTCCGTCATTGCTTGCTTTAAATCTATTTCCTCAGTTTTTTGATCATTAGTGGCATACCACTTAAGCTTATTACCTGAATCCTTTCGAGAAAAAATATTAATAAAATGACCTTTATTCGTATCCCCAAGAAAACATACTATATTAGTGGGACGAAAGGATTCTATGGTATCTGTAATATTATTAATCTCATGTTTATCATTGACATTTCTCGCATCGAGCCTAACAGAAAATTGCGTTAAATTTGAACTACTAAGATCTAAAGAGGAAGAAGCCTCATTACTAAGCTCATCGTTTACATTTTTCAGAATATCTTGCATATCCTTATTGTTGTTAATGAGGGTTTTAACAAAGAGAATATCCTGATCCACTCCTATTGCTGTCGCCAAAAGCGCCACGGAACCGAGATTGCTTTGCGTTATAACACTACCATCATCTTTAATAGCATTCATTATGTTATGGGTTGCAATATGAAGCGCATTAATAGATTCCTCATCAGGATTTTCATCAGGAATAGAATTTCTTGTTTTATATTCTTTTATTATATTTTTTAGATCCAAACGCAGTTCATTAGCCTCTTCTTTTGTAGTGGCATCATATTTACCTTGCAAAAACAGAGCCACAGTTTGGTGGGTATCTATTAATTTTTTTAAAATTTTTTTTTGTTCTTCTTCAGAAAGACCAAGAAACATATCCCGTACGCACATCAAAGGCGCATTCATGCAACAAGCATTCTTTTCGTTATGTATTCCTTGTTGTTTTACAGGTAAAGGCTCAGCTACGTTTTTGTATTTCTCATTCTTTATTGCATTAGATACTTCTTCATCAGTTTTTTGGAATGGATTGTATCCTTCATCTAATGTCATTCCTTGAACTGTTTCAGCTAGAAAATCAGATACGTGAGTATCAAAATCATGAGGATTGTTAAATGTGGTAGACCCATACTTCGCCTGTAAATAGCTTGTAAATGATTGTTGATTTTTATAAATCAGTGCGTAGTGTTGTGATTTCTCCTGATTTAATGAATTTAATGGTGAGGTTCCTACGGGCGAACAGTCCTTGATTCTACTTTTTAACAATGCCTCCAAAGTCATCGTTCCAGCTTGAGTGCGCGAAGGCGTTGGGGCATCAGCAGCCGCTGGTGGACGCGAGGTCGTGACTGCTGATGGTGAGCCCATGGGGGACGACACGCTTTCATTATTTCCCACGAGTGTATTCATAAACTTTTATTAATATTAATGGTTTGGTTTTTATTAGTTATGAGCACGAAGGCGTTTCAGGAAAGAAGTGGTGAGTATTACAATTCCTAATATTCATGAGTCCTATGCTAAGGCTCTTTTTGCTTTCGTCATCTCCATGCAAAACAGAGATTCAGCTCTTTTGTACAAGCAGGGATAAGATCGAAGGAGACTCTATATTTATTAAAATAATTTTTAAGTAAAAACATGTACAGTAGATTATAAATAAAGGCGCCGATTCAAAAGTGAAGTGCAACAGTGATCAATAATTAGAAGGGCTTTGTTGAGCTCAAAGGTGCATTAATTTTTAGAAGGGTAGGAGTGAGCTTGTTGGCAGGCAAGCTGAAACAGGAAGGCACGTGATCAAGAAA
>CAIWMF010000196.1 GCA_903913785.1 uncultured Spartobacteria bacterium
CCACTGTAATAATGAATCAGCTTGCGTGCTCGTTTGGAAATAGGAGCCACTAAAGACTGCATTCTTTCGGACTCACTCAAATCGTCAATATAAACTTCCTCAACCGTATCGGTCAGGAAATCACGCACAGTACGCGCAATTAAATCTGGCTCAAGCATCAAGGTGCTTGCCGCAGGTTTTGTTTTCATCCCCTCCTCCACGCAGTTCCACTGATCGAGCAAGAAGTGCAGATCACGCACGAAGAAGCGAGCACGTTGGCCCTCCCCAGCTGTTCTAATAATGATTCCCATCCCATCTGGTAATTCTAAATTAGTAAGAATATGGCGAAGGCGAAGACGCTCTTTAGGATCTTCAATCTTACGGGAAATACCGCATTGATCATTAAAAGGCATGAGGACCATATAACGCCCAGCAAGACTAATGTTCGTAGAGACTCGTGGGCCTTTCGTGCCAATAGGGCCTTTCGTAACCTGAACCATCACTTCAGATCCAACCGGATAAATCACAGGAATGTCTTTTGCAGTCACTTTTTTCTTAGAAGCATGCAGAGCCTTTCTACGAGAAACAGCCTCAATACCACTATCTAGAGCTGCTGGAACGGCATCCCAAAAGTGGAGGAATGCATTTTTTTCAAAACCAATATCCACAAACATGGCCTTGAGTCCGTGTTCAATATTACGAACTTTCCCTTTAAAAATTCCTGCAACAATATTGCGTTCGCTATCTCGCTCGATCGAATATTCTTCAAGCAAACCATCTTCCATCAGAGCAACACGTTTTTCGAGTTTCTCAGAACTAATAATAAGTTTGACTCTAGGACCAGTTTTTTTGACGCCTAAAAAACGTTTTACAGTATCAATAATATTCAAAGTAGTAGGGGCTATCAGCGGACAGCAGTTGAAAGTGGAGATTTTAAAAAAAATTTACCTAAGACGAATACAAATGAAACAGCGCGTGAAAGAAGGTTCATTTAGAAAAAGCTTTATGAGCAAATTTTGGGATTTTTTAGAGCTAATTTGAAAAGGGGGCTTCTACGAGCAAGACAGCAGGAGTCATAACAACGAGATCTTCTCCTAAAACAAGAAAAAAGTAATATTTTCTAACATTTATTCGAGAAAATATAACTATAGCGAAATTACTTTGAAATGACACGAAAGAACGTAAGGATTTTTAGAAAGAGCAGGGCCGATGACCAAGCGCTATCTAAACCCGCATATTTCATACTAAATCTATTATGGTTTGTGGAAAGCTCTATGGCTACTGCGTTGGTCTCGAATTGTGATTTGGGCAACACCAGTGCTCGGGAGAGCCTGGGGTAGACTGCCGTAACCGTTAGATTAGGGGCAGCTCGGTAAGGGCGAGCCGAGCAGGTGCGAGCGAGTCAATATGTACGCATACAGCCCGGCATCACAATCCTTCGCCCGCCTTGCACTAACAAGCTTTGCACAGCGCCTCATTACGATTCAGTATGAAATATCCGGGCTAGAGAAGCCTCTCCAACGATGGTTGTTATTTTTTAGGGGCAGCTGATCGACCTCCCCCTAGGAAATTGAAGAATTTTTCTAATCCTCTCATGCCACTTGGAGCTTGTGGTTTATTTTTAACATGAC
>CAIWMF010000197.1 GCA_903913785.1 uncultured Spartobacteria bacterium
CGACAAGGATTTCACTGGTGGGAAGTGGATATCACCTACTACGGTCTAAAAATATTATCACTCCTTGGAATCATTTGGGAGCTTCGCCCAGTGCCATATGCCATCCTCAAGGAAGGATCTTATAAAAACAGTGCAGTCTAGGGCCTGGATATTTCATATTGATCTACTGCAGAGACCGGAAAGCTAGGGTGGATGTTGCGTTAGACTCACATTGTGACTTGGACAACACCAGTGCTCGGGAGAGCCTGGGGTAGACTGCCGTAACCGTTAGATTAGGGGCAGCCCGTAAAGGGAGAGCCGAGCACTGGTTTTGCCCAAATCACAATGTGAGACCAACGCAGTAGCCATAGAGCTTTCCACAAGCCGTAATAGATTTAGTATGAAATATCCGGGCTAGCTTCGCAGCCTCCTCGTCACGATCAGCATGAAATATCCAGGTTAGAAAACTTGATTCTAGGTGCTTGGAAGACTCCTAAAAAAACAAAACGTCAAATAAACCTGGATCGTGTTTTTACTTTTTCCCAAGACTTCAGGAACGTTTATCACAAATCGCAGGAACCCTCTCCGGTGGAGAACAGCAGATGTTAGCTCTTGGATGAGCCCTTGATGGGACTTACTCCCCTCCTGGTTCAAGAAATTTTTTCTATCATTAAAAAAATCAATTCCGAAGGAATAACAATCCTCCTTATCGAACAAAATGCAACAATGGCACTTAAAATTGCCCACCACGCTTATCTCATGGAGTTAGGAACGATTCCTCTTTCAGGAACAGGGGAAGATTTATTGATGAATCCTAGAGTTCGAGCAGGATACCTAGGGGGGTAATTTTTACTAAGATAACAAAACAAGAAGATGATCCCAAAAGTTTTGACGACTCTTCAATGCTGCCTTTGCTGCTGACATAGCTTCCTGTAGCTTTGATGAATCATCTTGACATAGAGTCGTAACAAGCTTCACTGCAGCAGGCCCATGTTCCTCTCCATCAAGATCAATATGTCGCTTAAGATAGTAGTGAAAAACAGGAGCCTTCTCCTCACTAATACCAAGCTTGTGAAGCAAAGAATAAAACATCTTCGGTATAACATGTTCTCGACCAAAGGCGAAAGCTGCAGCAATCTCATGAGCTTTGCCTTCATTCAACAAAGCAAAGGTCTCGTTCATGAAAATACGTGATGGTTCTGGTACCCCCTTATGATTAAGAGCTGCAGAGAGGCCTTCCTTTACAATGATCTGAAGAAATTCTTCTATTGAATCTTTTTTTGCACCGACCTCATTCATCGCAGTACGATATAGCTCAAAATGACTTCCATAATGCACCCCATTATCCTCCTCGGAGTGAAGAGAATCACTCTCTTCATCAAGAACAATCTCGTTTACCAAACGGACTAGATTGCCGTGAGGAGAAGGCATCCAAGGAATGGAGGTCGGGGCAATAATCGATTGAAGATTTTTTAACAAAGACATAAAGTCCCAAACAGCGAAAACATGATGCTCCATAAATAAGCGTAACTGCTCGATGGTATCAAGAGATTCAAAAATAGAGTGTTTTCCAACAGATGCTAAGGAGGGGGCCAGCTCCTCTAAGAGCTCATGTTCACAGCTTAAAGAAGATTGCATAGAGGATCATTATTTCGTGTTTTTGAAAGAAAGTGTTCTCCAACTGGCCTGGTTCTTGTGCAATAGGGCATCTGCAGATTCCGGCCCCCAACTTCCTCCTGGATAAAAATCGAGATCGTCTGAGGAAATATTCCAAGCCTCTTCTATACCATCAATAAAATTCCAGGCTTCTTCAACCTCATCACTACGAGCAAAAAGAGTTGCATCACCATTCATTGCATCAAGAAGCAATCGTTCATAGGCTTCTGGATTAGCTTTGGCAAAAGAAGTAGTATAGTGAAAATCCATTTTTACCGGTTCAATATGAAGTCTAGATCCC
>CAIWMF010000198.1 GCA_903913785.1 uncultured Spartobacteria bacterium
AATGGTGGCAAAAAATAGCGCCACACAACCACTACTGCCCTGGCAGTGTGCCCTGCTGGAGATTGATCCAATACCAAAGCTATAAATGGCTTTGGTGACGATGAACTTAGGAGTCTCTACCGGTTTTTTCGACCTTGAAAACATGAGCCGGATGGGTGAGGGGATTGAGTGAGACAAAATTATGCGAGCCTTTCCATTCATAAGAATCGCCGGTCAAAAGATCTTTCATCACATAGGAGCGATCATGCGGAATGTATAAAAAATCTAAAGGCAGCTCTACCATCCCTGATTGTTGATGATGAGGATCAAGGTTAACGGTGATTAAAAGATGAGAGTCATCCTCTTCACACGAGCGTAAATAGGCAATAATGGCAGCATTGCTCGTTGAGCAAAAATGCAGGCGATCTCTGCTTTGAAGGGCACGGTTTGTGTTACGAATGTGATTTAAGCGTGTGATCCATGGCTTGATATTGCCGGGAGCATTCCAGTTGCGTTCTTTAAATTGATACTTTTCAGAGTCAGCATATTCCTCCTTGCCCGGGATGGCTGCATTTTCACAGAGCTCAAAGCCACTATAAATTCCATAGACTGAAGAGAGCGTGGCCGCTAAGAGAGCTCTAATTAAAAATGCAGGTCGTCCACCCTCTTGAAGATAAAAAGGGAGGATATCAGGCGTGTTGGGAAATAAATGAGGACGAAAATAATCCTTCATAGCTGATTGACTCAGTTCGTTAAAATAAGTTTCCAGCTCCTCCTTAGTGTTACGCCATGTGAAATAGGTATAACTTTGGGTGAATCCAATTTTGGCAAGCTTCTTCATCATGGCTGGATGGGTAAAGGCTTCACTGAGAAAAATCACCTCCGGGAATTGCTCCTGGACCCTGGCAATCACCCATTCCCAGAATGCCACCGGCTTGGTATGGGGATTATCTACACGAAAGATATGCACTCCTTGCTTGGCCCAAAAACATAAAACGCGCAGTAGCTCCTCCCAGAGCTCCTTCCATTGTGGATTATAAAAATTGAGAGGATAAACATCTTCATATTTTTTGGGAGGGTTTTCCGCATACTTAATCGAGCCATCAGGACGACGGAAAAACCAATGAGGATATTTCTTTACGTAAGGATGATCGGGAGAACAGTTGAGCGCAAAATCAAGGGCGACCTCCATCCCTCGGCTTTTGACCTGAGCCACGAGCCACTGAAAATCAGCAAGTGTTCCTAAGAGTGGTTCAATCGCATCATGCCCCCCTGCGAACGATCCAATAGCATAGGGCACGCCTGGATCTTCTGCCAGGCATGTGAGCGAGTTGTTACGGCCTTTGCGTCCTGTCAGACCAATAGGATGAATCGGAGGAAAATAAATCACATCAAACCCCATGGCGTGAGCATCCTCAATGCGGGCAAGGGCATTACGGAAGCGTGAGCCGCTTTCTTTTTTGCCTTCGGCCGAGCGTGGAAAAAATTCATACCAAGCCGCAAAATTCGCTCTCTCTCGATCAACACGGATCTTTTGTAATGGCTCATGAGTTGTCGAAAAAGAACGATCCGGGTAGCGACGCATCAAACAAAGCATCTCTTCATTTGCTAAAAAATCTTTGAGCATGCCGGGAGTCGATATCGCTGCTAAGTATTGGGCATAGTTTTGGAGTGTTTTTTTGTCTTGAGGCTGTTGGCAGCGCTTGAATGCCGCTTGTATGAGGAGTGCTCCTTCAGCGATCTCTTGATCAAGATCCGCTCTACTTGCTGCGATTTTTTTTTGCATCTCCTCTCGCCAGGAATCAAAAACATCACCCCACGCTTCTATCGTATACTCAGTAATCCCGATCGCAGAGAGAGGGAAGGAACCCTGAAAACGATGGTTGCCGAGTGCTTCCATTGGGGCTTCTTGCCATTGTTGCGACTGCTTGAAACGCCATTTCACAAGCGCGCGCACCACCTCATGACCTTCTTTAAAGATCGTTGACTCGAGGAGAAAGCATTGACCAAGAATCCGTTTGATGGGAACTTTTCCGCCGTCAATACAAGGAGAGAGATCTTCAATCGTGATACTTGGGAAAGGCGAAGGCATGGAATGGGTGGGTCTTAGAGAAATTCAGGCTCACTGCATGAGACGATCGAGTAACACAGAAAGCTCATGACAATGATACTCCACGTCGAGTTGTTGAAGGGCATGGTGAAGATTTTTTAAGGCTGAGGGAATATATTGTAAAAAATGATTTTTTCCACGATGCAATCCTAAATAACCATAACAGCCAAGGGCCTGCATGAGACGCTGTACGGCACATTGCCAAAAAACCGTTTCAAGATCATAAGGAAAGGAAAAGTGATGCTTCTCCATTTCTTGCCGGTAAAAATCGAGTAATTCTTTTTGTTCGATGTGACTGAGCCTCACATAAGGATCGCACAGTAACGATGCCAGATCATAGGGGGCGAGTCCTGCACGCATTCCTTGAAAATCGATGAACCAAATATTTTGTTCAAAGAGAAGGATGTTTTGAGATTGTAGATCACGATGAATGAGCTGCGGAGGCAATGCGGCTAAGTGACGCATGAGCTTCTCAAGACCAGCATGCTTGGCCAGATGCTCTCGTGTGTGAAGATCGATCTTAAAGAAAGATCCCAAAGCATATTCAAAAAAATAACTTTGCTCCCAGCAATAAAGTTCCACGTCAAAGGGACTCGCGAGTATCACTCCTTCCTCTACAAGCTTCTCCGGTGAGAGGCGATGCCAGCGAGCCGCCTCGACAAGGGCAAGCTCATACCAGTAGCGACGCTCCTTTGAGGTAGCATCACGCAGGGACCATAAATTTTTTTCGCCCAAGTCCTGCAGCCAGAGCAGGCATTCCTGGGCAGAGTAAGCCATGACGTGAGGCACGTGGATGCCTGCCTTTTCTAAAAACAGGGCATGGCTGGCATAGAAATGATTCTCTAATTTTTCGCTGTCATACCGGATGAGAATGAGAGAAGCCCCACGTTGATTTTTACAGCGATAGAACGCTCGATTAGAACCACCCTGATAAATAGGGGTCCAAGAGCTTTCGGCAAATTCTGGAAAGCGTTCCACTGTTTTTTCTATAAGCTCCTGAGGTATCATCATCGCCAGAGGATTATGCATGCTTCTTCACTCAAGTGCAATTTTGCTGATTATGTTGTGCTAGTTCAAGAGCATGCCTCCAATATGGCTGATATAAAGGAGGAGCATTCTCAAGTCCCTTTTGGCACTGTTGAATTCTCTGAGTCCAAAATTGAATTTCTTTTTCTACTTGCTCTCGTGGAATAGGTAGTTCCATGTCATTCCATGACTCCACCAAGGTGTTCTCTTCCGCGCTCATCTCGGATCCACTCGTTTTACGATTTTCGTTGTCTTGCCATTTGACAAATGACCAGTTCTCATCATGGCCAATATTTTCTAGCTTCAGACCAGTCTCGACGTTTTTTTCATGGGAGCTTGGTGCGACCTCCTCGCTAT
>CAIWMF010000199.1 GCA_903913785.1 uncultured Spartobacteria bacterium
CGTGCTAATAGCAATCAAAAGATCGCCAGCTTTCCCAAAGGCCACGACTTGTCGCTTAAAGATATCCTCAAAATGATAATCATTTCCAATTGCTGTCATGAGCCCCCCGTCAGCAGTCAAAGCCATGGCAGGATAAGGACGCCTATCCTCAGAAAAGCGACATGTAAATTCTGTTGCAATATGAGCCGCATCACTAGCGCTACCTCCATTGCCGCAAAGCATGAGTTTATGGCCTCCAAGAAGGGTCGCGCTCACCATATCGGCTGCTTTTTCTAACGTTGGCTGAAGCGCTTTTAATTGACTCATTGTGGACAAGGCATCAGCGAGGGAAAGATCAAATTGACCTCCTTGCGAAGGCTTTTGTGGAGAGAGTGGAGATGGCATGATCTATTTTATTTTACATCCTGATCCTTCCTACTTCCCACTGAGTCGCCCGCTCCATCATTCCGGCCACTTGTTGTCCTTCTGCTTTCGCCTGGGTCCATGCTTTCACGCGAAGGACAAATGTGTGCGTAAGGTATCATTTTTATTTTATTATCAATGACGGGCTTGATGACATGTGTACAAGGGTAGAGAGTTGAGTCATCCTGGTGCTTGAGTCGCTCGCTCATGTATCACTCGTCACGAATGAAGTTTGCAGTGCCATGACAGAAAAGCTGACATTCTCTCTGTTTGTCAAGAAACTCTTTGAAAGAGTATAAATATTTTTTCGTTATGGAAAAAACTTCTCGTTTATCCTCAAGGAGACTTGCATATTCTTAGGTATTTATGAGTAAGACACCTCTCAACGCGATTTCTCCAACACGCCAAGAAGATTTTCCAGAATGGTATCAGCAAGTTGTTCGTGCCTCCGAAATGGCTGAAAATTCTGAAGTGCGTGGCTGTATGGTGATCAAACCCTGGGGCTACGGCCTTTGGGAAAGAATGCAAAGTGTACTTGATCAAATGTTCAAGGCCACCGGGCACCGGAATGCTTATTTTCCTCTTTTTATTCCGCTCAGCCATTTACAAAAAGAAGCCGAGCATGTCGAGGGGTTTGCCAAGGAATGTGCTGTGGTAACCCACCATCGTCTTGAAATGCAAGATGGCAAGCTTGTTCCTGCCGGTGAACTTCAAGAGCCGCTCATTGTTCGTCCTACCTCAGAAACAATCATTGGCTCACACTATGCTAAATGGGTCAAATCCTACCGTGATCTTCCTATCCTGCTCAATCAATGGGCGAATGTCGTCCGCTGGGAACTGCGTCCACGACTTTTTCTAAGAACCGCTGAATTCTTATGGCAAGAAGGGCACACGGCTCATGAAACAGAGGAACAAGCCGTTGAAGAGACCGAAAAGATGCTCCGTGTCTATGAAACATTTGCTCATGATTACCTAGCTTTACCCGTTATCTGTGGGGAGAAAACAGCAAGCGAACGATTCCCTGGGGCGGTTCGTACCTACTGCATTGAGGCCATGGTACAAGACCGTAAGGCCATTCA
Source organism: uncultured Spartobacteria bacterium (assembly GCA_903913785.1). Lineage (GTDB taxonomy): Bacteria > Verrucomicrobiota > Verrucomicrobiia > Chthoniobacterales > UBA6821 > CAIWMF01. The sequence continues at coordinate 1,482 of CAIWMF010000199.1, forward strand.
AGCAGGAACATCGCATTTCTTGGGCCAAAATTTTGCGAAGGCCTCTCACATTGAGTTTCAAACACGCCAGGGAACCTTAGAATATGCGTGGACCACAAGTTGGGGGGTGAGCACGCGACTTATTGGCACTCTACTCATGGTGCATGGAGATGATGATGGAGCGATTTTACCTCCCCGCATTGCAGCAAGTCAGGTTGTGATTATTCCTTTTATTCCAAAAGAAGAATTCCGCTCCTCTATTCTTAAAAAAGCAGAAGAAATTGCCAGCCTCTTGCAGGCAACCCATTATGCCGGCGAACCTATTCGTGTAGAAATTGATACGCGTGATATTAATGGGAGCACAAAAAGCTGGGACTGGATCAAGCGTGGAATACCTTTACGACTCGAGATTGGACCTCGCGACTTAGAGGCAGGATGTGTTGCCCTTGGCCGTCGAGATCATCCCCCCAAAGAAAAAGAACTCGTTGCAATCGATCGATTGCCCGTCCGTCTTCCGGAGATTTTGATAGAAATTCAACAAAACCTCCTCAATCGTGCGAAAGAATTTTCTCTATCCCATACGTACATGATTGAAAGCAAGGAAGAATTCTATGCATTTTTTACGCCTAACAATAGTACAAAGCCAGAAATTCACGGAGGCTTTGCCTTAACTCATTGGAATGGTTCTCCAGAGGTCGAAGCCAAAATCAAGGAAGACCTCAAGGTGACAATTCGCTGCATTCCCTTTGAGGACAATCCTCGTCCTGGAATCTGTCCTTTCACCGGAGAATCAAGTCCTCAACGCGTACTTTTTGGAAAGGCCTATTAGTTCATAGATCAGAGCACTTGTTAAAAGATTTTCAAATGATGATACGCCTAAAAACGAGTTTTAAAAAAGGAAGCGGGCCACTGTTACTCGACCTGAAAAAACCAAGAAACAGATCGCAGCGGCCCGCTTTTTTAAAAGCGGACTAACGTTACTCGACCTGAAAAAACCAAGAAACAGATCGCGATAGTCCGCCAAATTAAATAAACTATACAATCATAGACCAAAAAATCTTTACTACGTTCAAAATAAAATAAAATACTTTTTATGATGCTTCAAAATATTGCTGTTCTCACCTCCGGAGGCGATGCCCCTGGAATGAATCCCGCTATTCGCTCCGTTGTCCGAACTGCGATGGAAAGCAAGTGTAATGTGATTGGTATTAACAATGGTTATGACGGAATCTTTGAAGGAGCTGTTGAAAAATTAACGGGCACTATCCTCTCTGGCATGATTGATCGCGGAGGAACAATTTTACAATCAAGCCGGTGTAAGCGCTTCTATGATCCTGCGGGAATTGATGAGGCAAAGAAGCGTTTAATGCAACTTGGCATTGAGGGGCTTGTTGTTATTGGAGGGGATGGTTCTCTTACGGGAGCAAGAGAACTACATCGACGCGGATTCCCTGTTATTGGTATCCCCGCAAGCATCGACAATGACATGCTTGGGACAGAGATGGCTATTGGTGCTGATACAGCAGCTAACACCATTATGCAACTCATCGATCGCATTCGTGATACAGCCCGCTCGCATCGTCGTTGCTTTCTTATCGAGGTCATGGGACGCAATTCTGGTTTTCTTGCCTTAACAACAGCCATTAGTTGTGGCGCGGAAGTTGCCGTTATTCCAGAATTTGCGCATAACATGGGTCGCATTGTTCATTTACTTCGGTCTCGTTTTGAAAAAACCCGTGATAACTCCATTATTGTTCTTGCAGAAGGAGTCTGTGATGCCGAGACATTTATCTCCAGGATGCTTGCACAAGAACAGGGTGTCTCCTTTGATCAAGAAATTCGCAAGACTGTTTTAGGTCACGTCCAGCGTGGAGGCATTCCAACACACTTTGACCGTATCCTAGGAGCTCGCTTTGGGGAAATGGCTGTTATGGGTCTTTTACAAGGAGAAAGTGGTAGCATGACCGGCTTAGAACAAGGTTATGTCACACTCGTTGATTTAGAAAAAGTTATTGGTTTTAAAAAACATCCTTCTTCCGAACTCATTCGTCTCGCACGTCATTTACAAATTGAATTTGGTGATGTTGTGGAGTGATTCTTCCAAGGGAAATAGACTCGTTAATCTATCACGAAGTGCCGTAAGAACAGCCTCATCGGTCACTTTTTTCCGATTACTATCTAGAATATAAAAGGTGTCAAAAGCTGCTCTCATCTCTGTAGCAATACGGGCAGAGTCTATGGAAATATTATGCGCGTGCAAAGCTCTCACCAAATCATAGAACAAACCATCTCGATCAGGTGCCTCGACTTCGATGATTGTGTAATTTGAATGTGATTGATTATCAATAGAAAGATGTGAAGAAACCGCCATCCCATTTTCTTGGTAATCAACTATTTTTTTAAGATCTAGCCCGGATATTTCATACTGATCACCTGCGGAGACCGGGAAGCCAGATGGATATTGCGTTAGACTCACATTGTGACTTGGACAGTATGTACGCATACAGCCCGGCGTCAAAATGTTCGTCTGCCTTACCCCATCAGGCTTCGCGGCCTTATCGTCACGATCAGTATGAAATATCCGGGCTAGCTTATTACCATCCATTTGTAGGAGTTCTTGTAAAGACTTCTCCATGATTTTTTTTTCCTTTGGAGTTAAAAAAGGATCCATTGTCCGTACGCTGGTAACTCGAAAAATATCCAGGGTAACATGATCTCGACGTGTAAATATATCAGCACTTAAAATATTGATTCCTGCTTTAAGAAAAGAGGCTGCTATCCTTTCAAGTAATTTTTCTCGATCCCAACCACAAATGGAAACTTCTGTGTATCCCAATGCTAAATTTTCTTTCCAAAAAATTTCTGATCCAAACAGATGTTCTTTGTCTCCACTACTCTTAATCTGGTGCTCAAAAAATGATCGTAGTAATTCTAAATGCTCTTTAATAGAAGAGGGGTCCATCATTTTAAAATATCGTTCAGGCATCTGCTCAAAATGAGCCTCAAGTTCTTGATTGAAATCTTCCGGCAGCATTTTTGCAACAAGAGCTTTCACAATACCACGATCACATTGATTTTTTTTAAAAAATGTTTTGCCTGCTTCTAAATAGTTTTTTGTTTGATCATAGAGCTTCCAAACAAGCTGCTCTTTCCAATCGCTCCACTGACTATCACTCGTTCCCATTCCATCGGCCAGTGTCAAAATCATTAATGTATCGAGTGTTGAATTATCTTTTATCTTATTGGCAAAATCAATGATAGTTGTCTGCTCGTCTAAATCTCTGGTTCTAGCTACTTTTCCAAGCTCTCCATGTAACTCCACTAAAACAAGTAATTTATTAGAGAGATTTTGAGGAAGCTTCCAACGAAAAGCTACCTTCTTTGCCATATTCCTACTTGCCTTAGCATGATTAGAAACATTGGCTGCTTTTCCTGTGTCATGAAGTAACATCCCAAGATAGAGGATGGTAGGATCATCAAGATTTTTTAACAAATTGCTATATCGAAGGAACTTTTTATTTGTTGCAAGATGAAGTGAATCAATTTTTTCAAGGCAGACAAGTGTATGCTCATCTGCAGTGTAGAGATGATAAAATTCATGCTGTACTAAACACGTTAATGCTCCAAATTCAGGAATATATTTTCCTAAAAATCCATGGTCATGCATTAATCGAAGGATGCCTCCTACTTGCCCCTTACGAGAGAGAATCGTTAAAAAAATATTTCTTATCTCCAAAGATTTTCGAAAGTGATCATTGATTTTATATAAGTTTTTTTTAAGGAGATCACTTAGTTCAGATGAGAATTGAAGCTCTTTTATCTGTGCAATATCGTACGCTTTTATGATTCGTTCAGGTTCATAAAATATCTCTGAATCAACTGGATATAAATATTTTTCTTTGATGATGAATCTATCATATCTTTGATTGTCTTCTCTTTTATTCCAAGGGAGAGTAAATCCTAATATTGCTTTTCTTTTATCAAGAGAGTTCATTCTGGCTAATGCCGAAGACGTAATGAGATAAATATCACGCGTTGATTCATAGTAGTTTTTCATGAAGGCCTCGCTCCGACGAATCATATTTCGCTGAGGATAGCCTAATTCTGTTGCCACCTTACCTTGAAGGCGTAGCGTTAGACAATCTTGTGCTCTTTTTTCCTGATAATGCATGCTGTTACGAACCCTCAGGAGAAAATCATAATTCTGTTCGAGAACTTGTTTTTCATTCTCACTAACAAATTTTTTTTTCGTTAAATAATAGAGCGATGGTTCTTCATGATAATAATGAGAAATCCATAATAAATTTTGATAATCACGCAATCCCCCACTTCCTAATTTAATATTTGGTTCTTGCATAAATACGCTTTTCCCAAATTTTTTGCGTAACTTACTAATATTCTCTAAACGCCATCTAATATATTCTTTGTCCCGTCCAAGGATGCAGTTTTTTCTAAATTTCTTTTTAAAACGATGAAATATTTTTTTTTCTCCAGCAAGTAAACGAGATTCCATCATAGCTGTTTTGGAAATAAAATCTTTATTGGCATCCTCCAATGCTTCAGATAGAGAACGTGTTGAGTGTCCTACTTTAAAGCCAAAATCCCATAGGATTCTTAAAATAGATCGAATGATTTCTTCTCCTTCTTGTACTAATTCTCTTTCATCGTACAAAAACATAATATCGACATCGCTATAAGGATTCATTTCATTTCTTCCATATCCTCCACAAGCAAGAAGACATAATCCTTGAATCAACTTTTTTTCTGAATAGGCCAAGAAATTAAAAATATTTTTTACTATATGATCGATTGTTTCTGATCGATAACGTGCTATTTCTTGTCCACTTCCTCCACTTTTATGCCATCCATATAGTAATTTTTCTTGGTCTTGGTGAAATTCTTTAAGTTTTTCTATCCCTTGTATTTCCACATCGTGATTATGTTGACTCTCTTTTTCATCTAGCCCGGATATTTCATACCGATCTACTGTGAAAGCCGGAAAGCCAGACGGATGCTGTGTTGAGCTCGAAGTCTTCCTCGGGCAGTATATACTCATACAGCCTTCGTCAGGCTTCGCTGCCTCCTCGTCACGATCAGTATTAAATATCCGGGCTAGTCTGATCATCCTATGATTTTTTAAGGATTTTTATTCTGACGAATCACAATTTCAACACGACGATTGAGACTTTGTTCGTTTATAGTTCCTGTATTTGGAACAATAAAATGCGTTTTTCCTAGCCCATAAGAATCAACCTGCTTGGGATCAATATGTTCTTTTTTGATTAACCAATCCTTGATGGTACTTGCGCGCCGATTGCTTAAATCCAAATTATATTCATCACTTCCAAAACTATCTGTATATCCCTCTACAATAAATTGAGCCTTGGGATTTCTCTCAATGAGTAAAGCTAGTTTTTTGAGACTTTTTTCAGCATCTACTTTAAGTTGATCAGCATTATATTCAAAGAGTAAATCAGTAGGAAGCAATATAGGTGATGTTTTAGATGAGAGCGGATTTTTTTCTTCTATGAGTTGATCAAGTTCACTATACCGATTCCCTTGATATTTTTGATTATTTGTAAGATCTCCTAATACATCGTTTTGCATATTGGGATAAGATGAAAATAGTTTTTCATTATCTTGTTGAGATCTATTAATAATATTACTTTTAATGAAAATATCGGGCATCTCCTCTAAAATTTGATTTTCATCTATTAGTAATGGCTTGTCTACAGTGTTATTGAGATTGTTCTGTGCAAAATCCATTTCACTCTTTTCAAGAGTCACATCTAATGATGATTGAAATGGATCCAATAGTTTATCTTTTCTTTCCTCTAAGATAGTAGAATCTATTTTTACACTCTCTAAATGAAATCTCCTTGGGACGGTATTATCAAAGGATGATGGATCAAATATAGATAACTCTAATTTTTCTATTTTTTTGAACAGAAAAATGTGGATCGTGACTGATAAAATAAGACACACAAAAAATAAGCACACAATAAGTGTACCTCTTCTTTGATATTGATTTTGATAAATAATATCTTTCATGTTCATATAATCGACCATTTTTAAAATCTGTTCACATTTTTTTAAAGTTGAGAGTTTTTTAAATCCTATAATAACAATAATAAGAAGGTGAATAACTTTATCATTAATTTATAAGTAACTTTAAAATCAGCTTATTAAGGCTTTTAAAACAGCTAATAAGAGTATGTATTACTAGGTAATGATTAGTGAAAATGATGGAATTTTAGTTCCATGGAACATACTATTCTACCATAATAACATTCATTCACACTTTATTACCATACTTATTGGTCTTTTTTACAATCAATTACAATCATAATGTTTTTTGAATATCCTCATCATTATCAAGTAATTATTATAGGTTCAGGTCACGCAGGAGTAGAAGCATCTTTGGCTTCTGCTAGATTAGGTTGTGATACATTACTCCTGACTCAAAATATTGATACTATTGCACAAATGTCTTGTAATCCTGCTATTGGAGGATCTGCTAAGGGACATATAGTAAGAGAAATAGATGCCTTAGGAGGAATAATGGGATTAAATGCAGATGCAACAGGAATTCAATTCCGTATGCTTCACGCTACCAAAGGGCCTAGTATTAAAGCACCTCGTGCTCAATGTGATAAAAAAGCTTATCAATTTCGATTAAAAGCTATTTTAGAAGAAACCCCTCATTTAACGATCACTCAGACAACAGTTGAAAAATTAATCATTAAGAGAGATCGTATTGTGGGAGTTGAAACAAATTTTGGTGTGAGATATTATGCTTCTGCCGTTGTGATCACAACGGGAACCTTTATGAGAGGTCTTATTTATGTGGGAAAAAGAAGCACACCAGGCGGAAGAATCGCTGATAAGGCATCTGGTCTTAGTGAAGAACTAGAACAATTAGGTTTTCAATTAGGACGTTTTAAAACAGGGACTCCATGTCGTATTTTAGCGAGTTCCATTGATTTTGAGAAATGTGAACGTCAAGATGGAAATATAAACCCCGCTCCGTTTTCTTTTATTCGTGAAACAATTCATAAAAACACTCATCAGGTTCACACCTTAAATTATATGAGTAAAGGCATATTCCACGTGGAACAAATTCCATGTTGGATGACTTATACAAATGAAAGCACTCATGATATTATTCGATCGAATATAGATAAATCTCCACTTTATGCTGGAGTTATCAGTGGTATTGGGCCTCGTTACTGTCCCTCTATAGAGGATAAAGTTATTAAATTTTCTGAAAAAACACGCCACCAAATTTTTTTAGAACCAGAAGGACTGCATACGGGAGAAATATATGTGAATGGGATCTCTACGAGTCTTCCTTTTGAAATTCAATACCATTTTGTACGTTCTATTCAAGGACTCGAACGAGCTGAGATTCTACGACCAGGTTATGCTGTGGAATATGACTATTGTTTTCCTAATCAACTACACCCTACACTCGAAACTAAAAAAATTAGTGGCCTTTATTTTGCTGGTCAAATTAATGGTACTTCTGGTTACGAAGAAGCAGCAGGACAGGGATTGGTTGCTGGTGCTAATGCAGCTTTAAAAGTTCTAGAAAAAGAACCCTTAGTCCTTACAAGAGATGAATCTTATATAGGTGTGATGATTGATGATCTGATTACCCGTGGGACACCAGAACCGTATCGAATGTTTACTAGTCGTGCTGAATATCGTTTGCGTCTAAGGCAAGATAATTGTGATATTAGATTAACTAAAAAAGCGATTCAACTAGGACTTGCTTGTGAGTACCGAAAAAAATCATATCTAGAAAAAGAGAAAGCTATGAGTAGATTACTCGAAAAATTACCTAAAATGACCCATGAGGGAATTTCACTCAATCTTTGGTTGCGACGTCCAGAAAATAGCGCAGAAAAATTACCAGCTTATTTGCAAGAGGAGTATTCTCCGGAAATTTGGTCTCTTGTGGAAACAGACTTAAAATTTGAAGGTTATTTAAAACGTGAGGAGATACAAATTCAACGTGCTAAAAAGCAGGAAGAAAAAAAAATTCCTCTAGATCTTGATTATAAAACAATTCCAAGTCTTAGTTCTGAAGCAAAGCAGAAACTCCAGGAATTTAGACCCTTTTCACTGAGACAGGCTTCAAAAATTAGTGGCATCACCCCAGCGGATATAGATGTTTTAGCGCTTTGGCTCGAGAAAAAACAGTATATCCATTGTGATTCATAGAGCTAAAATTCTTAATAGAAAGCTATTTATAAATTAAATTTTCTTTTCTGATATGCCTTGAGATGAGCCAGTAACTTTTTACACATTTTTTAAGGACAAATGACAATATTCGTAGTAGAGTGCTGCGATGACAATAATTCCTTATGATCTCATTGTAATTGGTGGTGGTCCTGCTGGTTATGTAGGAGCAATTCGTGCAGCACAGCTTGGAAAACGAGTTGCCCTCGTTGAAAAGGAGCGAGCAGGGGGAACCTGTCTTAACTGGGGTTGTATTCCCACAAAGTCTCTTCTTCGCAATGCAGAAATATTTTCTCTGATGAAGGATCATGCGGATGATTTTGGTCTGAGTTTTGAGGAGCTGAATTATGATTGGACAAAAGTTATTGGCCGTTCACGAAAAGTGGCAGATAAATTGGCAGGAGGTATCGAATTTCTTCTTAAAAAAAATAAAATCGATTACCTTCTTGGAGAAGCCACGATTCCAAAGTCAGGACAGGTGAATGTTCGTAAAAATGATCAGTCCGAAGTTCAATTGGCCGCCCCTAAGATTCTCATTGCGACAGGTGTTACAACACGCGAAATGCCTGGATTTTCGATGAATGGAACCTCTGTTATCGGAAGTCGTCAGGCTATGGCGCTTGCTACGCAGCCCAAGGAGATCATCATTATTGGTGCTGGTGCTATTGGTATTGAGTTTGCCTATTTCTTTAATGCATTCGGGACCAAGGTGACCGTTCTTGAAATGATGCCCAATATTCTTCCCGTTGAAGATACCGAGGTGAGCATAGCACTAGAAAAAGCTCTTGCTAAAAAAGGAATCACGTTTTTAACCTCCACCAAAGTAGAGCAGGCAGAAGTTAACCCAGACGGCGTCTCTATCGTCGTTTCGGGTAAAAAAAATGAGACACTTCGGGCTAATGTGGCCTTAGTTGCTATTGGTGTTGAGCCTCTTCTTCCAGAAGGAGCCTCGTTCAAGCTTGATCCCAAAGGCTATCTCTTGGTGAATGATCAGTACGAAACGAATATTTCTGGTGTTTACGCTGCAGGAGATATCATTGGACCTCCATGGTTAGCTCATGTTGCAAGCTGGGAAGCTATTCAAGCTGTTGAAGGAATGTTTGGAAAAAGAAAGCCACAGCGCAGGCGCGTTTTTCCTGGATGTACATACTGTCAGCCTCAAGTCGCTAGTGTCGGCCTCACAGAACGAGCTGCTAAAGAGAAAGGTATGGATGTAAAGATTGGAAAATTTCCATTCCAAGCAAGCGGCAAAGCTCAAGCCATGGGAGAGACAGATGGTTTTGTAAAGCTTCTCTTTAATGAACCTCATGGTGAAATTGTGGGCGCTCACATCATCGGTTCTGAAGCAACAGAGATGATTGCTGAACTAGGACTAGCCATTACGCTTGAAGCAACCTATGAGGATATAGCGGCCACTATTCATGCACATCCGACATTGAGTGAAGGAATCTTAGAGGCCACTGAGGCAGCTCATGGCAGAGCGATTCATATTTGAAGAGCTATTTGCACTTCAAATCCCTCCCCCCGCAAAGAACATGAAGTGATACCCTCCCCTCTTAAAACCCAAGAGCACCAAAAGATCCCAGGCGCCATCACCAAATGCATCTCCTCTCACGCAAGACGGCTAACCCGGATATTTCATACTGATCGTGACGAGGAGACTGCGAAGGCGGATGGGTTAACCCGCATATTTCACATTAGTGCAAAAAATTAGCGAAGTTCCGCAGATAATCTGCTATGTTGGCGCTTGTTACAACAACCCACAAAAAAACTTCGCTAATGACAAACTGTACCAAAGAACTTTTTAAATATCCAGCATTTGA
>CAIWMF010000200.1 GCA_903913785.1 uncultured Spartobacteria bacterium
AAAGCTTGAGAGTAGTTGACCCGTGCATCATCTAGTGATGATGAAGGCTACAAAAGTCTTATTAGTGTGTTCCCATCCCAACGTTTTGAACTGTTTGAAAGAGTTTGCCTTCTGTTTTAATAGAAGGGGCTATAATAATTTCTGTCTCTTGAAATTCTTTGATCGTGCGAGCACCAACATTCCCCATGCACGTTGTGATAGCGCCTACAAGATTTTGACTTCCATCATCAACGACAGCAGGCCCGAAGAGAATTTGTTCTAGTGAACCTGTTGCGCCAACGTGAATACGGGTTCCACGGGGAAGATTCGCATGAGGGGTTGCCATACCCCAATGATAACCCTTACCAGGAGCTTCAAAGGCTTTTGCAAAAGCACTACCCACCATGACGGCATCAGAGCCACACGCTAAAGCCTTACAGACATCTCCACCCTTACTCATACCCCCATCGGTGATGATGGGAATATAACGGCGTGTTTTTTTAAAGTACGCATCGCGTGCAGCAGCACAATCAACCGTAGCGGTCACCTGAGGCACACCTAGGCCCAAGACACCTCGTGACGTGCAAGCAGCCCCTGGACCAACACCAATAAGCACACCACTGACCCCACATTCCATCAGCTCTAAGGTAACGTCATATCCGACAGCATTACCAACGATCACGGGAATGGGCATGGTCGCACAGAAATGTGCTAAATCGAGTGTTGGATATTTTGTAGAGACGTGACGCACTGTAGACACAGTACTCTGAACAATGAAAAGATCCGCGCCCGCTTCTGCCGCAATGGGACCCACATGTTCTGCACGTTGTGGAATACAACTCACAGCGACAAGACCGCCAGCTGATTTAATGTCAGAGATACGCTTAGCAATGAGGTCATCGCGTACAGGCTCTTGATACATTTTTTGAAGCAAGGCCGTCACATGATCTTTATCTGCGCTGAGCACTTCTGCAAGGACTTCATCAGGGTATTGATAACGCGTTTGAACACCATCGAGATTAAGCACAGCGATACCACCTAATTTTCCCATCGCAATCGAAAATCGAACATCCACGACACCATCCATCGCACTAGCCATGATCGGAATGGAGAGTGTGAGAGCATCTCCATTTTTACAAGGAATAGAAAAAGTCGTATCAACTTCCTCAGGATTAATCGTGATATGTCCCGGCACGAGTGCTATTTCATCAAATCCATAAGTAACACGAGCCTTACGGTTTCTTCCAATCCACATGCCCATAATTAGAGACCTCCTTGATGATGAGGCTCATTGAGACTGCCACAAGAGTGGCAGGACAAAAGCTCGTTAGATGATGAAGTCAGGAGTGACGCCCCACAGATGCGACAGTGAATAAATCGTTGAGAGGCCTGAAAGTAGAGTCGTTTTTGAAGCATCTCATATCCTATCCAAAGGATTAAGATTCCCGCAAGAAAAACTGTAAGATAAATAAAAACAAACCAGGCAAGAGTGAGTTGTATCATAGATAGAGCTTGTCCTAAGGTGAGCAATTTTTCTTAAAGAGAGTAGTTTCTTAACCCGGATATTTCATACTGATCGTGACGAGGAGGCCGCGAAGGCGGATGGGGTCAGGCAGACCCAGCATTTTGACGCCGGGCTGTATGTGTACATACCGCCCAAGTCACAATGTGAGTCTAACGCAAGATCCATCTGACTTCCCGGTCTCCGCAGGTGATCGGTGTGAAATATTCGGGTTAACCCGAAAGTGCTATAAGATAAGACCAAGTCAAGAGTAATAGGTAACGAGTAACCAAGTTGATTATTTTCCCCGCAGCCAGTATCACATTCCGAGTAGATTGCATCAGATTTTCTGTTTTGATTCACGTTGTTGAGATTGTACCAAAAGTGCTTTTTTTTCAGATCACCCACCACTCTTTCCACGTTCACTTTATTCCTCTTGAGCCTCTCAATAGAGATCATTCATGACCCCAAAAAATTAAAATATTACCCCAAGTTGCCTCGTTTGAAGGAGCAAAATGACGTGTCATGAGCCAGTGGGTGGCTACTTCGTCGGCTTCTTCATTTTGAGAAGATTGCGTGATAATAACATGGCGAGGAATACCCATGGCATCAATATTTACAGTGAGTAGTGTTGGTTGAGCAGGTATGCTACTTGAAAGAGGTAAGATGGGATGTCCTAGAACTGAGGCTGGTTCAGGAATACGCACAACTAGGTTTGCTTGTAGCTGAATTCTTGTTGTTCTACTGAGAGTCGATTTGAGGGGTAATACTTGTGATCTAGAAGAAGCATCCTGTAAGACAAGTGATTCTCTTGGCAGAAGACATTCATCTGTTGGTGGCAAGAGCGGCGCTGTTGACTCTTCTTTGCAAGGAGGCAAGTGATGTAACACCGGAATCGATGGGCTGAGTTGATAAATGACGTTTGATCTTTTTGGTTCGTTTTTTTGAATGGTTTCTAAAGGAGAAAAAATCGCTGGATCATTGGCTTGCAGCCACGGAGCAATTTGTTGCGAGGCTTGAGACTTAGGGATGAGAAAATAAACCTGCGCTGTTGTGATCTTTCGAACATGAAGAGGTTCATACACAATGTTAAAAAAATAAACTGCAGAAAGGTGCAAGAGTACTGCTAAAAAAATAAAAAGCGGCAATGTCAGCCTGGGAGCCTTTTTAATAGGCCACTCGAAGAGAAGTCTTGTGACATCAGAAACACGGATTTCATGCGTCTTGATCGGCGTCGTGCAAGAGAGCATCTTTTTCATTCTGCAGAAAGATCATTCGTTGCCAAGATCACCGTAAAACCACAATTAACACCGACAGTCATGACTTGTACGAGCAGGTCATAAGGGGCTTGTTGATCAGCTTTAATGATCAGACTGCTTTTAACCTCACTGCTCTGAAGAATTTTTTTAAACTCTTCTAACGACACCTCCTGATTGTCAAAATAAATTGCTGGCAGTGGACTTCCAGTAATACTCACAACACGCGGATCATGATGCGGAACAAGTAAAAATGGAGATTCAGGGACCTTGATGGCAATGCCCGGTTGTAGTAAAAGTGTACCGCCAATGAGTAGAAAAAAAATCAAACAAAGTACCGTACTCAGTCCTGGAGCAAGGTAGAAAAATGGCGAACCAGCTTCTTGTGTTCTGCGAAGACGCATGAGGATTCAGGATGCAAGGGCTTGGTTACTCAGACTTCCTCAAGGCCGTCTGGTGATCTATGAGGAGTTGAACAATTTCAATACCAGCTCGCTCCATATCATGGATGAGATCATTCACACGAGAAGAGAGATAGCTGTAAGCTAAGAAAGCAGGAATAGCAACAGCAAGACCTGCTGCCGTTGTAATGAGGCTCTCAAAGACTCCTTTAGCAATTTCTGCAGTAGTGGCATACCCGCCATGAGCGATAATAGCTAAAAATGCATCTAAAAGACCTAACACAGTACCAAGAAGTCCAACCAAAGGCGTGACGTAAGCTAACATCGAAAGAATGGAGAGATTGCGTTCAAGCTTTGGCAACTCAAGCAAACCAGCATCCGTTGTAATTTCTTTAAGTTCGATACGACTTGCCTCTGGTCTTTGTAAGGCTGCTTGAAGCACACGTGCTACTGGTCCAGAGATAGTGACACATTCCTGAAGGGCTTCTCCAAGATGATTGCGTTGAATTAACAAATGTAATCCATCAAGAAATTCTCCAACACGAATAGAAACACGATGCAAATAAAGCAAACGTTCAAAAAAAACACCAAGAGCCACGACGCTACAGAGCAGGATAATAACCATGAGAGGCCCGCCTTTTTGTAAAATTTCAAGCATCCTAAAGCTATAGTTTAAATTAAGTGTGATGAGAAATGATTATTTTAAAAAGTGATTCATCCTCTAAAATGACCTCCCACAAATATTCGCTCCCATAAAAAACTATTTACACAACAGCGTGATGGATGAGGGA
>CAIWMF010000201.1 GCA_903913785.1 uncultured Spartobacteria bacterium
GACCCAATTTCACGGACTTCACAAACGCGATACATTACAACTGAGCCCAAGAGAAAAAGAGCATTATCCTCCCCACATCGACCATGTGGAGAATGTGTTTCCTGAATACTACGTCCTTAAAATCAGTTCTTTTGATTTTAAAATTAAAGACACCTTGGATGAATGGATCTACACATTAAGCAAGTCAGAAGTAAAACCCGATTTTAAAGCCAAAGGAGTTCAAATGGCCGGAGAACAGTTAAACCTACTACAACTCTCTAAAGAAGAGCTTGTGCAGTATGAACGCCATCTCGGTTCATTGCGAGATACCAAGAGTTATTTTCGCACCTATTACAGTGATGGAAGACGCGACGGACTCCTAGAAGGAAGAGTCGAAGGAATCGCTCAAGGAATCACTCAAGGAATCGCTCAAGGAATCACTCAAGGGAAAGCAGAAGGGAAAATTGAAGTTGCTCTTAAGTTACACGGATTAGGATTGCCTCTTGCGGAGATCTGCAAAGCAACTGGTTTGAAAAGAAAAGAGCTCGAGAGACTGATCTCAAATCAGTAACTCATTCTAGCAGAAATTTCCTACAGCTGCATCATGAAGTATGAATTGGATTCATTAATTTTCCGTTGCGCAGAACATCGCGATCTACCCGTAATTGTAAAACTTCTCTCCGATGATGAGCTTGGAAAAAACAGGGAATCATCGAGTGAAATTCCTGAACCATGTTATGAAAAAGCATTTCAAAAAATTAGAGCAGACTCGAATAATTCTCTCATGGTTGTCGAGCTTTATGATCACATTATTGGAACATGCCATCTCACCTTGCTTCCTTCGCTAACACATCGAGGTAGCACTCGATTACACATAGAAGCTGTACGTATTGCAGAGGCTGATCGTGAAAAAGGAATCGGAAAGTGGATGTTTGAGCAAATTTTTGAGTTTGCCAAAAAACATGAAGCTTCCATCATCGAGCTCACAACCGATAAGCAAAGAACACGGGCGAGGAAATTTTATGAACAACTTGGGTTTGAGGCAACCCATGAAGGAATGAAAAAAAAATTTAATCGCTGTTTTGATACTTTTCCCAGATGAATTTCAGTACTTACGAAAGTAATGAATGCTTCGCGTAGTTGCAAAATTTTACGAAGTTTACTATGATCCGATGTCACGCGACGCTCGGGCAAGTCTCCTAACCCGGATATTTCACACTAAATCTATTATGGCTTGTGGAAAGCTCTATGGTTACTGTGTTGGTCTCGAATGGTGATTTGGGCAACACCAGTGCTCGGGAGAGCCTGGGGTAGACTGCCGTAGCCGTTAGGTTAGGGGCAGCTCGGTAAGGGCGAGCCGAGCAGGTGCGAGCGAGTCAATATGGACACATACAGCCCGGCATCACAATCCTTCACCCGCCTTGTACTAACAAGCTTTGCACAGCGCTTCATTACAATTCAGTATGAAATATCCGGGTTAAAGAACATCTTTTAACATTTCAAACACGATGATCATCAAAAAATTCTATCCCTTCACTTCAATGGCAAGCTTCTTGGTAAGAATATCACGCATGGAGCGCATGGAATGCCTGGGCCACTTTCGAGAATTTCAATATTTGCTCTGTCTGCTCTGCATGACGCTTTTTGCTTTAGCACCTGTTTTTGCGGGAAGTGATCTTCCTACTGCTCGTCACGCTTCTCCTTGCCTCAACAAGGAGAATCCTGGTTCGCTCCCTGTCTTGCTGAGCCTAGAGCATATTGGCAAGGATCTGCACCTAACCTCCCTGCAACGCTCTGTGATTGCAGGTTTACGCAATGATTATCGCTCTGCAGCGATGAAAATAACGGAAGCCTGTCGTGCTGGATCCTCGGGTAGTGTCCAATTACAACTCAAGCTAGATCATCTTGACGCCTCTTTTAATGAGCGTGTGAAGGCTCTTTTAAATCACCATCAACGCCGTCGCCTACGCGAAATCGAGAGACAAGTCCTTAGAGGGACCTTGCTCACAGCACCCTCGGAGCAACAATTTTTAAACCTCACCGAGGCACAGAAAGAGAAGATTGCCCTGCTTGCAAAGGATGCCAATAAAAAGGCATCTATCATCAACCTCCATGCTGGGCAAGGGAAGCTTAACTACCATCGTCAAATTATGGCCCTGAGAAAAAATCGTCTTCACTACGCCTCTGCCATGCTTAAGGTCTTAAGCCCCTCCCAGCTTGAAACCTGGAGTAGCGCACAAGGAGCCAAGTTGGTTTTTTAAAAAGTATGGGTTTAATCGCATCGATAGTAGAAGAACTCAACGCTTTTTTTAAGACCTATGGAGAGGTTCTAAAGAGGGACACTTCCATTATTTTAGCTCCTCGGGTAGTTGCAGCGCTTTGATCTTTTCTACCGCATCGCGATGGCAGATGAGAATGGCATCGTGAGTTTGCACCACCACGAGATTGTCAACGCCACAAAGAGCGATGATTTTTTCAGGGGAATCTTGTGAGAGGACAATGTTATTCTTGGCATCATGCGTGATGATGGCATGAGTTTTTGTTTTGATCGTATTTCCCAAGGCATCGACGCCAAGGTGCTTGGGAAGGGCTGTCCAATGGCCCACATCATCCCAATCAAAGGTGGCGATGGCAGCAATCACCTTTTCTGCATGTTCCATGATTGCATAATCAACAGAGATTTTAGGAAGTGTAGAAAATTTTTCTAAGATGACACTTTCTGGTGTAGCGCTCCTGATGAGCTCGCGCGCAAAATCAGCTAATAGGGGTTGTTGACGACGACATTCCTCTAAAAAGCACTCTCCCTTCCAAAGGAACATCCCCGCATTCCATCCGTAATCCCCGCTTGCAAGAAATTCTTTTGCTTTTTCTTGCGATGGTTTTTCAACAAAAGAATCGACAGATCGAAAGATCGTCTTGCGCTCATGGTCATTGGTGAGGATCTCACCAAGCTTAAGATAGCCAAAACTACTGGAGGGGGTGCTTGGTTTTATGGAAAACGTGATCAGGGCATTAGACGATGCTGCGAGGGAAGAGGCCTCGAGGATTTGTTCTTGTAAGAGCGTGTGCTCATGAATCATCGCGTCAGCCGGGAAAAGCCCTAGAATAGCATCTGGATTGTGGCGTAGGGCCATTGCTGTTGCCAGGGTGGCAGCGGGAGCCGTGTCACGCTTAGCGGGCTCTGCAATGATATTTTTGCGTGGATGATGTGGGATGGCCTGAAACGTAGCCTCTACTTGGGCTTCATTAGTAAGAACAAAAATGCGTTCCCTGGGCACAACTCCCTCAAAGCGGTGTATCGTTTGCTCGAGTAATGTTTCGTCGCTCAAAATACGCAGTAGGTGCTTGGGAGTGGACTTGCGGCTGGCAGGCCAGAATCGCTCACCACTACCTCCAGCCATAATGAAGATAAAGAGCGGGGAAGAAGAGATGAGATGTCGAGTCATGATTTTAAGTCAAAAAGATTCGCTTTGATGTGAATGTGGCCACGCGAGCGATAAGCGTAACGATCGCCGGGAAGGTTAATTTGATGAGCGCTCTGGGGATGTAAGAGCGAGGCGACTTTTTCTACTTCAGCAAAACCAACTTCCGAAAAACCGCGTTCCTTGAGCCACACATGAATGACACGGCGTGCTAGGGCAAGTGGTAGCGTGTCGATCTCCTCAATGCTTAAGGAAGGATTTTTTGCCAAGGGAGCTGCCACGCTTTCTAGGTATTGATCTTCAATTGCTAAAATTCTAGCAGTACGCAGGATTGCTTCACGGTAGGAGGTCCCTACAAGCTTATCAAGCAGGGGAAAAAGCTCATGGCGCAAGCGGTTTCTTGTCGGAATCAGGGAATCATTGCTCTTGTCGTGACAATAAGAAATGGAACGCTCTTGAAGATATTGCATGAGTCTTTTCTTTGAGAGTGAGAGGAGGGGGCGCACGATCATGAGAGGACGTCCTCCAATGAGACGCTCATGATAGGGTAACATCCCAGCAAGCCCTTTAGATCCAGTGCCACGCAGGAAGTTAAAAAAACAAGTCTCTATCTGATCATCAGCATGGTGTCCAAGAAGAAGCGTGCTCAATGAATGCTCTGCCGAGATTTGTGCAAAAAATTCATACCTGGCCTCACGCGCTGCTGTTTCTATGGAGATCTTGGATGTTTTGGCTCGTGCACACACAGACTCGCTCCCGCTCACAAAAGGCAGATCGAGCCTTACGGCCAAATTCTTGACAAAGAGAGCATCATCGTGAGAGTCCTCCCCTCGTAACTCATGATTAAAGTGACATACAAGAAGATGACGATACCCTCCCTCCAAGAGTAGATGGAGTAAGGCTACAGAATCGCTTCCTCCCGAAACACCGACAAGATAAGATCCTTCTTTGGGCAATACGTGGAGCTCTTGAGTAACAACTTCGAGAGGATTTTTTGGAAAAAATCTATTATCTCTTTTGGCTGATCTTCTCTTTTGCTCTGGCTGCACCTTGTGATCCATGTGCTTAAACTCCTAGCCAATGGACGTGGCCCCATAGTAAGGCTGCAAGGCAACGGGTAAAATCAGAGCGCCTTGTGGCTCTGTGAATGTTTCAAGAAGTGCCACGTAAAGCCTTGGTAAGGCCGTTCCCGAGCCATTAAGGGTATGACAGAAATGATTATTTTGCTCGGCATCTTTGTAGCGAAGATTCATGCGCCGTGCTTGATAATCACCAAATTGAGAACAGCTAGAGACTTCAAGAAAGGCTTCCTGGCCAGGAGCCCAGACTTCGAGATCATATGTCCGCATGGCACTAGCGCCAAGATCTCCTGCGCATAATTCTAAAACCCGGTAGGGAAGTTCTAATAATTGCAGTACGCGCTCTGCATCTGCAGTGAGTGTTTCTAGTTCTTGATCTGCTTGGCTTGGAAGAGAGATTTTTACAAGTTCTACCTTGTTAAATTGATGCATCCGAATCATGCCGCGTGTATCGCGTCCCGCTCCTCCTGACTCACGGCGAAAGCAGGGGGTA
>CAIWMF010000202.1 GCA_903913785.1 uncultured Spartobacteria bacterium
ATGCGGGGCAACCCCAACATGCTCAGGGAAGAAGCCAAGAGCGCAATGCCAGAGAAGAACGGAGATGGCAGCGATCCCTCGAATCCCTTCTAGGGCAATATCTTTTTTCTTTTCTTGAGTCGATGATGGTTGCATGGAGGATTTTAATGAAGGCGTTCTGAGCCTGTGAGTGGAGGTTATGAGTGTTGCGGTCTTTTGATTCGAGGGTTCTGGGGGAGGGTCTATATTCAGGAATCACATACCAGCGTTAATGTTGATCTTGTCTGTAATATGAGAACCGGATTTGGAAACCTATAAAAACTTTTTTAGGGTGAACAGTTTTTTCTATTCTAGCCCGGATATTTCATGCTGATCGTAACGAGGAGACTGCGAAGGCTGATGGGGTACCACCGGCGGTCCAAGAGACCGCGGGGGAGACTGCCTAAGAGTTTGCAGGCTCTTTTAGGCAGACCTTCAAAGGGCGAGACGAGCTTCGCCAAGCGAGTCAACGCAGACGAACATTTTGACGCCGGGCTGTATGTGTACATACTATCCAAGTCACAATGTGAGTCTAACGCAACATCGATCTGGCTTCCCTGTCTCCGCAGGTGATCGGTGTGAAATATTCGGGTTAGCCCAACACTGACCAAAACGTCCCAAGCCTAAAATTCCAAAGCGCATTGTTGAGGTTTTAAAAATTATAGATTTTGAGCCTTATGTAGCAGATAATGATCCATTAAAACTAAGGCAGCCATCGCATCAACAATAGGAACAGCTCGTGGTAAAACACAGGGATCATGGCGCCCTTGAACCGATAGGGCGACTTTTTCCTTTTCCAGAGTGAGCGTCTGCTGCTCTTTGGCGATGGTTGATACAGGTTTAAAGGCAACACGAAACAGAATATCCTCCCCTGTTGAAATACCTCCTAAGATTCCTCCCGCATGGTTCGTAGCACAAGAAATATTGCCATCACGTATGATAAAAGAGTCATTATGTTCACTGCCTCGCAACGTTGCTCCCTCAAAGCCCGAGCCAATCTCAAACCCTTTAACAGCATTAATCCCAAGCATGGCTTTTCCTAAATCAGCAGAGAGTTTATCAAAAACAGGAGCCCCTAGCCCTACGGGAACATTACGAAGAACTCCCTGAATAATACCTCCAATGGAATCGCCCTCTTGTTTTACGCACTCAATCAAATTTTGCATGGCAGGGACGATGAGTGGATCAGGACACCGCACAGAATTGCTCTCAATAGAAGAGGCCAAGACGCTCTTTGGGTCGATCGTAGTACAGAGTGTTCCCACTTGCTCGACATAACTCATGACCTCAATGTGTAAATGTTCTTGAAGGTACTTTTGAGCAATAGCCCCGGCCGCAACACGCGCCCATGTTTCCCTGGCGCTTGCACGGCCACTGCCGCGAAAGTCACGGCGACCGTATTTTTGCTGGTAAGAGAAATCTGCATGAGAAGGGCGATAGACATTTTTTAAGATTTCATAATCTCCTGGTCGCATATCTTCATTATGGGCGAGTAATAAAATAGGCGTTCCCATCGTATGCCCATCGAAGATTCCAGATAAGATGTGCACTTGATCGCGCTCTTGACGTGGTGTCGTTAGGGCGCTTTGTCCTGGTCTTCTTCGATCACATTGCTTTTGAATTTCTTCTCTAGAAATAGCAAGACCTGGCGGACATCCATCGATAATCACTGCCACCGCACCTCCGTAAGACTCTCCACATGTGGTGATTTTGAAGAGATGTCCAAATGTATTCATCTTACTTATCTTAATAGCCCATTTGAATGATTTTTAACGCTTCAATCACCATAGCATCCTCCACTGCGTGCACAATAGTATCTCCGGTCTCTTCAATCATCCCTATCTGACGTAATAAAATATAACGAATAGACTCTTGGGTTCTTTTTTTATCCTGACGGGTGGCCTCAAGAAGATCGACAGGATTCATTTTACTAATGAGAGTGGGGGTAATATTTAATTTACGAAAGAAATCCAGCACTATTTGAAACTCTCTCTGAGAGAGAATTCCAAGGAGTTCACTGATTTTTAATTCGACTAAAATCCCAAGTGCCACGGCATAGCCATGCATGATTTGATAATGAGAAAGACGTTCAATAGCGTGTCCAATGGTATGTCCAAAATTTAAGATCATTCGCATACCAGTTTCTCTTTCATCTGATTCCACAAGACTAATTTTAAGGGCAACTGCTCTATTCACTACTTCGCGGAGCAAGGAGAGATCTGGCATTAAGAGTTGCTTGATGTTGTCTTGTAAGAAATAAAATTGTTCTTTATCTCGTGTTAGGAATATTTTAATCGCTTCGATGAGGCCATTGATGAGTTGGTGTTTGGGAAGTGTTTTTAAGAAATGAAGATCAGAAATGACGGCTACTGGATGCCAAAAAGCTCCAATGAGATTTTTTCCATAACTATTATTGATTCCTGTTTTACCACCAATGGAACTATCAAGCATGCCGAGCAGTGTTGTTGGCATTTGAATATAGGGAATCCCACGCAAGTACGTCGCTGCGAGAAAACCAGCGAGATCCCCCACAACTCCACCACCCAACGCCAAAATCATGACATCACGTCCGCAGTACCAAGCGAACATTTCTAATTCGAGGCGTTCTTTGGTCCTTGCATTTTTTGACTTTTCTCCTGCTTGAAAAGAAGACAGCATCACCCGAAAACCGTGCTCCAAAAGCTTTTCTCGAAGACTAGTACCATAAAGTTTTTTGACTCGATGATCAGTAATAATCACTAATTCTTGATCAAGCGAAATACACGATTCTAAAGCCTCAAGATGATCCACTCCGATCATTATAGGATAGTCGCGAGGAGGCTGTGCAGGAAGGCGCATGATGTCTTATAAGAGAAGCGTACTAGAGAAATATTTCCTAAAATCGAGCTCAATCTTTTTCTAATATCATCTTAAAGCGGTCGTTCTCTTTGAGCGAGAGCGCGAATGCAGCCAAGAGCTCTGCGGTTTCTTGAAGATCAGAAAAATGAATCATTTCTACTGGGGAATGCATATAACGATTAGGAACGCCAATGGAAACAGTTGGTATCCCTCCTTTCTGACAAAAGATTGCATCTGCATCCGTACCAGTCCAGCGAGGATTAATCTCCACCTGAAGTGCTATTTTCTTGTTTCTGGCAACAGCTCTTAAACGCTCATTGACCCTAGGATGGTTGGTGCTCCCAATGCTCACAACTGGGCCTTTACCCAAACGAACATCACCATGTTTTGGCTTAGAACAACTCGGAATATCTGTTGCATGGGTCACATCGACAACGAGCGCTACATCTGGATGAATAGTATAACCAGCCATCAAAGCACCATAGAGACCATTTTCTTCTTGGATCGTGGAAACCGCTACCACAGAGGCTTTGAGATTTTTTCGATTTTTCGCCACAAGACAAAAAGCTTCGGCAGCAGCCCAGGCTCCAATGCGATTATCACACCCACGAGCAGTAAAACATCCACCAGCAAGCTCCTCATAACCTACCGTATAAGTGACCGGATCACCAATACGAACGAGTTTTTCTGATTCTTTGCGTGAGGAGGCACCAATGTCAATATACATTTCGTGAAGACTAGGAACTTTTTTGCGATCGTCAGATTCTTGAAGATGAATGGCAAGCAAGCCGGTCACCCCAGGAACAGGTCCATGCTGACCCTCAATGATCACACGTTGGCCACGCACTAAGCTTGTATCAATACCCCCAATCCCTTTGAAATAAAGAAATCCCTCCTCAGAAATATAAGAAACCATCATGCCAATTTCATCCATGTGGCCTGCAAAAAGAACTTTTGGTGCAGTAGCAGCTTGCGCATGGAGTGTTGCAAAAACATTGCCATAACTATCAACCTCAACCTTGTCTGCAAACGGCTTCACATAATCAATCCAGAGCTGTTGTCCGCTTGCTTCAAAACCAGAAGGAGAGCGTGTTTCAAGGAGATTTTTTAGGAAGGTGCGAGATAGCAATTTCATAGTAAATAAATTCTTCTGATATAAAATGACGGGATAGCCATTAAAGTCAAATGCGTTTCCTATTTCCTCAAAAAATGAAGTAAGTTTTAGTAAGTGTTGACCCGAATATTTCACACCGATCACCTGCGGAGACCGGGAAGCTAGGGTGGATCCTAAGCTCAAACTCACATGGTGACTTGGACAACACCAGTGCTCGGGAGAGCCTTGGGTAGACTGCCGTAACCGTTAGGTTAGGGGCAGCCCGTCAGGCTTCGCAGCCCCCTCGTCACGATCAGTATGAAATATCCGGGTTAAAAACTTCTACGGCTTGCTCGCATCGAAGAAGTCTTTCTACAGAAATCCTAAAATTCATATGCAAAAGGTATATCTCCACAAAAAGTCATCTTCATTTTATTCTTGCTCCGGTGGGAATTCTTAGGAATCTTCATTCGCTTATGAAAGCACGTGTTACCATTATGCCGCAGTCTGCCGTCTTAGATCCCGCTGGCGTCGCCACAGCTCATGCTTTAGAGCATTTAGGGTTTA
>CAIWMF010000203.1 GCA_903913785.1 uncultured Spartobacteria bacterium
GCCAACATGTCCAGGCTGCCCTCCAGGCTTGAGTCCACTTTTCTTGATCAACTTTCTTTTGTACAAATCTCTCGATGGTGGAAAAGAGGAATTCCCTGAATTCAATCCAAGCCTCTCTTTGAGCCGATCATTCTCTTCTCTTAGAGCTCGATTCTCCTTCTCTAATTCCTCAACTCTTCTCTCAAGTACGGAGAGCCGATTAATAAGTTCTGTAACTGAAAGTGTCATCTTCTTTAAAAAAAAACCTCTCTCACTTACTTGCTTGTTCCCAACTTGTCACGCTTTTTCTTATTCAACTTGGCCGCTCCTCTGAAGGGTTACTCAGGAACGGACGAACAATATTAATGGCGTCTGTTTCATTAAATTTTCTCAAACCGGAAAGAAAAGTGGGTTTATAACTGGATTTAGCGTCAATAACTTTTTGAATTATTGGGTTGATAATAGAATTGTGTTTAAGTTTATGATTACTCTCGTGATCGTTGAGTGCACTCAAACATTTGATCGTTAATGGATAGTTATTTATTATAGGCCTGGTTTTCCAGCTTGTAATTGTTCCTAGCACCTCTTGGGCGTTTGCTTTGCCATTATTGCTTTTTTCTGTTGCGTTCAATGCATCAAAGATGAGCTTTCCTAGGTTTTGTATTTCCTGCTCCCTATTAGGAGTCGTATTCTGAGCAGGACTCACTGGAGCTGTAGTCTGCGACTTCATCGGATCAGGCACATCCGAGGTGCTGGTAGTATCTAGAGCATTTAATCTGTTTTCAAGTTCCGTTCTTTTGTCTTGAATATATTTTTGAGGATCATTTGAGACATTTATACTTTCACGAAAGGTCAATTCCATGCCACAAGATTTTTTTATATTAGCTTTATCGCTCAGTGTAAGATGACTGTAACCAGGATCCTGTTCGTCAATTTTTTTAGTACTCAAGGCGTCGTTTAGTAATCTTATCCGAGCGTTCCATTCGGTTTTTTGCTTTTCTATATTTTCTGGTGTTGTTTTTATTGCGAATATAAATGTTTTTGCGCTGTTGTTGGGTGTTACATATTTACTTATTGATGTATCTATTTTCTTCGCTTCTGTTTCCGCAAAAGTTATTAATGTCCCAGCAGTGAGTTTAGGCGCTGGTTTACCATTATTCGATTGCTGCAAAAAGGATTTAAGATTCAAGCTATCCACAGAATTGCTTAATTCTTGCTTCTGGTCTGATGTAAGACCACTATCATTTATCTGTTTCGTTAACTTGTCCTGGAATTCTTGTAAAAACTTTTCCTTTACTTTAGTCCCATCGTCATAACCAAAAAGTTTACCAAAAAACGCCGTGACTTTACCCATCGTCGAATCGCTGCCAAACATCTTAGTAGCCACAGTACCATTTGATGTGAGTTTCAGTTCTTGATCCCCATGAGATTGTGCTAGATGACTAACCTGATCATATATAGTGGTCTGTGTCTTAGCGGTGACGTTACCCATAGAAAAAGAAAGGTTGAATTTTAACGTGGTTTTTGAATAAGGTTTTTTTTAAGGAAGTCTTAGTTTCTAGGCTATTATTCGAGCAAGCACTCCTTCGAGTTTCACGGAATTATTTTCGATCATCTCTTCTAATGGCTCAGAGTTGGTGGTTGTTAAGGCTGGCAAGATGGTTTTCCACTCTTGGGTGATGCGTGCAAATTCCTCGACGAGTGTGATGAAGGAGTCTCCTTCAAGAGAGTGGACTGGGAATTGCTGGGCGAGGTAAACGGTCTCAATATCAGGGCGAGCGCTCAAGGTTGCTCCTGAGGTGGCCACCCAGAGAAAATTAGCCTGGACGATGGTCGATAAGACAGCTGTTTCCTGTTCTTTTTCATAAGTTCCAATCTCGGCAAAGAGAACGACCATAGAGGTCGCTTCCTCAAAATCAATGGTCATGGAGGGTCCATTTTCCAGCTCAAGGATCAGCTGGTTGGAAGGAAGTGGATTAGGAAAATCAGGTAAGTTGCAATGAGTGCGAATGGCTTCTAAGAGTGAGACGTAGGGTGAGGACATAGGAAGAGAGTATGGTGAAGGTTTTTTTGATAGTACGGTTTTTTTTACGTTATGTTTTTTAACGTTATAGGAGGCCAAAGACGCTTCATGAGAGAAGCTACGCTCGTCTTAAGCTCTTTCAAGCTCCCTGGCTCTTGAAGCAAGGTCCTTCTATGAGTACTCTATGTCTTTGGTCTCTGTCATCATAAAAATTTAAGAATCCTTTTTTTTTAAGAGTCTACTAGCTCGGATATTTCACACCGATCACCTGCGGAGACTGGCAAGCTCTATGGCTACTGCCTTGGTCTCAAGTGGTGACTTGGGCGTTATGGACTCATAGAGCCCGGCGTCACAATGCTGGGTCCGCCTGACACTACCCTACCTTCGCGGCCTTCTTGTCACGATCAGCAGGAAATATCCGGGTTCACGCTCCTTATCTTCCATCACGATGAGTGATTTTTGAAAGAAGTCTCATTTACTTATTGCTACGTAAGGTCAGGAAATGTCAGCATCATACCCGAATATTCGGGTTATACCTCCTTGTTCATCCGCAATAAGCTCTCTACCTTACCACTGATCTCTTTGTCTTTTTCCTTCTCATCATAGATATGTCGTCTCTTTCTCCTTCTCTCAAACGTAAAGTGGGCTTGATTAGC
>CAIWMF010000204.1 GCA_903913785.1 uncultured Spartobacteria bacterium
CCACTCACAGAAAAAGATATTGCTGATGTGGCGCTTGGCTGTGAATTAGGCGTTGACTTTATTGCCCTGAGTTTTTGCAGGGAAGCCAGTGACATTCATGAAATGAAACGTGTCATTGCCACGCATCACGGTAGAGCACGGGTCATTGCCAAAATAGAGGATCAATGCGCTGTGAAATGCATCGAAGAGATTATCGAGGCTACCGATGCAGTGATGATCGCCCGCGGGGATCTTGGTATTGAATGCCCAATGGAGGAGCTTCCCATTATTCAACGACGCATCATGAAAAAAGCCATCCAGCTTGGGCGACCGGTCATTGTGGCAACGCATCTTTTAGAGTCGATGATTGAAAATCCCGTCCCCACACGCGCTGAGATTACGGATGTAGCGAATGCTGTTTTTGAACAAGCCGATGCCATCATGCTGAGTGGAGAAACCACTGTTGGAAAATATCCTCTTGAATGCATTCGGGTCATGGACCGGGTAGCGCGTCGCATCGAGCGTAGCGGCTATGCTCCTTACGCTAAGCAAACAGAGTTAGAAAACGATCAAGAAAAAACAATACGAGCCGGCGTTTCTCTTGCCAACTCTCTTCCTCATTCTGGCCTCATTGTTTTTACTTCCCATGGCGTGATGGCAGATTATGCAAGTCAGTTACGTCCTCAAACGGCGCCTGTTTTTGCCATTACCGCTCAAGCAGA
The DNA here is from genome assembly GCA_903913785.1 of uncultured Spartobacteria bacterium. Classification (GTDB taxonomy): domain Bacteria; phylum Verrucomicrobiota; class Verrucomicrobiia; order Chthoniobacterales; family UBA6821; genus CAIWMF01. The sequence goes on from CAIWMF010000204.1 coordinate 702, forward strand.
GGTAGCACGTCGGCTGATTCTCAATTGGGGAACCCATCCTATCGTAGCCTCAATAGAAAAAGGTATAGAACAGACCTTATCACAAGTTGAAGAGATACTTTTAAAAAACTCTCTTATGGAAAAAGGAAATTCGTTAGTTATTCTGAGTGATCTCGAAGAGGGAAAAAGGAATGTAGATTCTATTGAACTTCGAAAAATCTAGAAGACTCTCCTCTGTTTTAGAGAGGCTCCTCTAAAAGAAGAGTTTTAATAGTTTTAAGATCTTTATAAATCTGCACTTTCAGATCTTCTACACTCATAAAGGTGACTTCCTCTCGAATAAATGAGATGAATTCTATTCTCACTTCCTCACCATAAATATCGCCAGTAAAATCCAGCAGATAAACCTCGAGAGTAATGATCTTATTAATCCAATAAATGGTTGGACGATACCCAATGTTCACCCCTGCATAATAAAGATTTCCACGCACACATGCCTTGGCAAAGTAGACTCCACTGGGCGGGAGCTGCATGTGATCAACATTAAGATTTGCTGTAGGAAATCCGAGTCCTTTGCCACGTCCCGCTCCATGGATAACGGTCCCACAAAGTGTGTATCGATAACCAAGGCAGGCGGCAGCCTTGTTAAGATCACCAGTTGCAATAAGACTTCGAATCCGAGTGCTGCTCACAACTTCCCCTCCAAGACAAACGGGATCCATGGTAATGACAGAAAATTGATGTCTCCCTCCTAACTCACGTAATAAGGTAATATTCCCCTTGCCTCCTTGACCAAAGGACCAATTGGCTCCTACACAAAATGCTTTGAGCTCTGGAGCGGCATCCACAATTGCATCAATAAATTTTTCTGCCGTAGTCGCTGCAAGAGCTCCATTAAAGGGAAGTACAAGGAGTGCATCAGCGCCTAGTGATGCGATCAATGTTCTTTTTTGCGAGGCATTCGTGAGTAATTTCGGAGCTCTTTCGGGTCTTAAAAATGCCGAAGGATGCTGATCAAAGGTCATTACCACAAG
>CAIWMF010000205.1 GCA_903913785.1 uncultured Spartobacteria bacterium
CTTGTGGTAATGACCTTTGATCAGCATCCTTCGGCATTTTTAAGACCCGAAAGAGCTCCGAAATTACTCACGAATGCCTCGCAAAAAAGAACATTGATCGCATCACTAGGCGCTGATGCACTCCTTGTACTTCCCTTTAATAGAGCTCTTGCAGCGACTACGGCAGAAAAATTTATTGATGCAATTGTGGATGCCGCTCCAGAGCTCAAAGCATTTTGTGTAGGAGCCAATTGGTCCTTTGGTCAAGGAGGTAAGGGGAATATTACCTTGTTACGTGAGTTAGGAGGGAGACATCAATTTTCTGTTATTACCATGGATCCCGTTTGTCTTGGAGGGGAAGTTGTGAGCAGCACTCGGATTCGAAGTCTTATTGCAACTGGTGATCTTAACAAGGCTGCCGCCTGCCTTGGTTATCGATACACACTCTGTGGGACCGTTATCCATGGAGCGGGACGTGGCAAGGGACTCGGATTTCCTACAGCAAATCTTAATGTTGATCACATGCAGCTCCCGCCCAGTGGAGTCTACTTTGCCAAGGCATGTGTACGTGGGAATCTTTATTATGCAGGGGTGAACATTGGGTATCGTCCAACCATTTATTGGATTAATAAGATCATTACTCTCGAGGTTTATCTGCTGGATTTTACTGGCGATATTTATGGTGAAGAAGTGAGAATAGAATTCATCTCATTTATTCGAGAGGAAATCACCTTTATGAGTGTAGAAGATCTGAAAGTGCAGATTTATAAAGATCTTAAAACGATCAAGACTCTTCTTTTAGAGGAGCCTCTCTAACCCGCATATTTCATACCGATTCTGCTGCGGCTTGCGAACACCTGATGGATACTGCGTCAGCTTCGAATTGTGATTTGGGCAACACCAGGCTCTCCCGACCGCCGGTGGTGTCTGCATCAGGATTCACGGCGCCTCGCGACGAATCAGTATGAAATATCCGGGCTAAAACAGAGGAGAGTCTTCTAGATTTTTCGAAGTTCAATAGAATCTACATTCTTTTCTCCCTCTTCGAGATCACTCAGAATGACTAACGAATTTCCTTTTTCCATAAGAGAGTTCTTTAAAAGTATCTCTTCAACCTCTGATAAGATCTGTTCCATGCCTTTTCTTTTCGAGGCTACGATAGGATGGGTTCCCCAATTGAGAATCAGCCGACGTGCTACCTCTGCTTGAGCGGTAATGGCAAAAACAGGCGCCGTTTGAGGACGTAACTGACTTGCATAGTCTGCCATCACGCCATGGGAAGTAAAAACAATGAGGCCAGAATGAGGAAGAGAGTTGGCAAGAGAAACGCCGGCTCGTGTTGTTTTTTCTTGATCGTTTTCTAACTCTGTTTGCTTGGCGTAAGGAGCATAGCCGCTACGCTCGATGCGACGCGCTACCCGGTCCATGACCCGAATACATTCAAGAGGATATTTTCCAACCGTGGTTTCTCCGCTTAGCATGATGGCATCGGCTTGTTCAAAAACAGCATTAGCCACATCTGTAATCTCAGCGCGTGTGGGGACGGGATTTTCAATCATCGACTCTAAAAGATGCGTTGCCACAATGACCGGTCTCCCAAGCTGAATGGCTTTTTTCATGATGCGTCGTTGAATAATAGGGAGCTCCTCCATCGGGCACTCAATACCAAGATCTCCGCGGGCAATCATCACCGCATCGGTAGCCTCGATAATCTCTTCGATGCATTTCACAGCACATTGATCTTCGATTTTCGCAATAACCCGCGCTGTGCCGTGATGCGTGGCAATAACACGTTTCATTTCATGAATGTCACTGGCTTCCCTGCAAAAACTCAGGGCAATAAAGTCAACGCCTAATTCACAGCCAAGCGCCACATCAGCAATATCTTTTTCTGTGAGTGGCGGAAGATTCACGCGGACTCCGGGAAGATTAATATGACGACGTGATCCTAGCGGTCCTGGGGTTAAGACTTCGCAACGAATACGATTATTTTCTTTATTTAAAACTTTTAGATGGAGCACGCCGTTATCTACCAGCATGACATCACCTACAGAAATATCATCAATGAGCCCATCATAATTAACATTGACGGAGTAGACTTCTTCACTCTGAGCGCCACGCACGGTGAATTCTAAAATATCACCAACCTTAAGTTCAAATTTTACGGGAAGATCCCCTGTGCGTACGGCCGGTCCTTGTGTATCCATGAGAATACCAATAATGAGTCCTAATTCCTCGGCAATCCCACGGATTGTTGGCACAAGGTTGCGCACGGAATCATGATTGGCATGACTCATGTTTAACCGAAAAATATTCACCCCAGCTTGCATCATCTCGCGCAGGCGCTCTGGAGTTTCACTAACAGGACCAAGGGTAGCTATGATGCGAGTTTTGCGGAGTGAAGAAATCATAAAAAGTAAATGAAGGAGATGAGAGCTAATATTTCCTGGCTAGATCCATTGTGTTTAAGGCTCGAATTGCGCTTCCAGCCACTATGCAC
>CAIWMF010000206.1 GCA_903913785.1 uncultured Spartobacteria bacterium
AAGCCTTCTAGTATCGGAAAGTTTGCCTTGCGACGTAGGAGTGTCTTGATTGCCCAGTCAAACTGAATGAGCTTTTTGACTTGTGGTTCTTCGGGTTGCATAGGACCAAGGACATTACTAGGCTGAGGCAAGGGATGTCAAATTCAATGATAGAGCGTTCCTCTCTTCCATCTTTCTCATTTTTTTAATATTCTTGTTTTCATGACGCCGATATTTGCCTTCTATGTTCATGATTTAAGTCCCTTCCTGATTCGTTTTGGGGGAGGTTTTGGAATTCGTTGGTATGGACTAGCCTATATTCTAGCCTTTCTCTTTGGGACGTTGCTTTACCGATATCTTGCCAAGAGAGGGTACTCGGAACTCACCCCTGATCAGGTGACTGATTTTATTACCTGGGGTGCTCTCTTTGGTGTCGTACTCGGGGGGAGGTTAGGCTACATGCTCTTTTATGATTTAGATGATTTTTTACATAACCCACTGATTCTTTTTCGTGTCTGGGAAGGTGGGATGTCAAGTCATGGAGGGATTCTTGGTCTCACACTCTATTCACTTTGGTATGCACGTCGTCATCATGTTTCATGGCTCAACCTTGGCGATAATCTTGTGGTGGTGGCGCCTATTGGTCTTTTCTTGGGGCGTTGTGCGAATTTTATCAATGGAGAATTATTTGGACGTGCAACGACTGTTTGTTGGGCAATGCAATTTCCCAAAGAGCTCGCTTTTCTTCCTCCTGGATTTGTTTTGGCGACGCTCCAGGATACAGTAACCATCAATCCCAAATTTTGTACAATTACTAGTGTGGCAGAAGGTGTGCGTGATTCTCCAGAGCTCCATGAATATCTGGCTAGTATTCTCACGCCTCGGTATCCTTCGCAGCTAGTAGAGGCGGTCTTGGAGGGTATTGTCCTATTTGTGCTCCTGTGGTTTTTGCGTACCTGCATTCGACTCCCCAATGGTATCCTCACAGGAGTATTTTTTATCGCCTATGCTCTCTTACGAATTTTAGGTGAAAGGTTTCGCGAGCCCGATGCCCCATTAATCAGTTCTTTTACGCGGGGAGAATTTTTTTCTTTTTTTCTCGTGGTGATCGGGATTGCTTTTCTTCTGAGAGCTATTTTTCGCCCAACGTACCCTAAACCAATGTTATGAATATTCGAGTGCTCTGTGAGGATGATTGGAAGATCTGGAAGGATTTCAGGCATCAATGCTTGCTTGACTTTCCCATGGCTTTTTCTATTTCCATGGACGAAGAGCTCAAAGTAACAGACCAACAATTCAAAGATTGGATCACACGCAATAGAATTTATGGAGCTTTTCTTGATCAGGAGATGATAGGCTCTGTTGGTTTTTTTATCCTTGATTCGTCTAAGGAAGGTCATCGTGGAGTTCTCTTTGGCATGAATGTTCGCAAGGAGTCTCAACGTCGTGGTATTGGAGGTGAACTCATGAAGAGAGTTCTTAGTGATGCTAAAAACCATGTATTGCAGCTTCACTTAACTGTTGTTAGTTCTAATGAAAGTGCGGTGCGTCTTTACGAGCGACATGGGTTTAAGATTTATGGCACAGAACCACGTGCCCTGCGCATTGATGATTGTTTCTATGATCATCATCTCATGGTGCTATTTTTTGATATACCCAATGAAACATCATCCAACCATGTGTCGTTTAGAGATAAGATCAAAAGTTTCTTTTAATGCGTTGGTATCGATGCTGCATCACGACACAGATTACTCTCCCATTGCCTCATGCTTGAACCTGTTGCTCAACTCTTAATTCTTCAAAATACCGACCAGCGTCTTGATGAAGTCATTCAAGCATTGCGTGCCCTACCAGAAGAAAAAAATTCTTGTGAACAAGCTCTCATCAATGCTGATCGCAAGCTTGCCTCGATCTACTCGAAGTCACAAGAGATTGAAAAAGAGATTAAAAAAATAGAAGGGCTTATTGATTTGAAGCGTACTCAGATAGGGCGCTATCGGATTCAACAAATGGAAACGAGAAAAAATGATGAGTATGCCGCCTTTAATAAGGAGATCGGTCTTGCGCAAGAAGTCATCACCCAATGGGAAGATCAGCAACTTGGACTGATGGAACAATCTGAGCTCCTCAAACCCGATATGGAAAGAGCCACGGAAGTCCATGCCATCGAACACAAACGCCTCCATGCTATCTTGGCCACCTTCGATGGTCGCTCTAAAAATTTATTAGCTCGTCAAGAAGAGTTACAAGAAGCGCGTCCTCCTCTTACGCTCCCTATTGACGAGGAAATCCTCGATCGGTATGAACGGCTTTTTAAGAGTAAAAATGGGCTTGCTGTTGCTCCCATAGAACATGGAGTTTGCACGGGATGCCACATGCAGATGACAATGCAAACCATTCTTTCTGCTAAGGCGGAAAAAGAAATCATCACCTGTTCGCAATGTGGGCGTTATCTTTATACGGAGGAAGATTAGGCTAGCCCGGATATTTTTAGGCTAGCCCGAATATTTCCTTTTGATTGTTTTTTTCCGTATGGAGTTTTTTGAGTATTTTTTTAAATGATCACGTACTGCAAGAGTATTTATAATTATCAACGACGTCCTTCACGCGTAGTAACGCTCGGTGGGCTCAAAATGGGAGGTCATCACCCCATACGCATCCAATCGATGTTGACCTCCAATACGATGGACACAGAGGCGTGTGTGGGTGAAACGCTCCGACTTGTCTCGCTCGGGTGTGAGATAGTACGCCTGACTGCCCCAACGGTTCGCGACGCAGCTAATCTAAAAAATATTCACGATGCTTTGCGCGCACAAGGATGCAGCGTGCCGCTTGTTGCTGATATTCACTTTAAGCCAGAAGCCGCGATAGAGGCAGCTCAGTGGGTGGAAAAGATTCGGATTAATCCAGGGAATTTTGCCGATTCTAAAAAATTCCATGTCCGCGATTATACTGATGTGGAATATGAAGAGGAATTGGAGCGGATTTACAAAAGATTTTCTCCTCTTATCGAGCGGTGTAAAGAGCGTGGGGTGGCCATGCGCATTGGGACCAATCATGGTTCTCTGAGTGATCGGATTATGAATCGTTTTGGGGATTCGCCTCTAGGGATGGTGGAGAGTGCTCTTGAGTTTGCACATATTGCACGTGCTCTCAACTATCACAATTTTGTTTTTTCCATGAAGGCCTCTAATCCCAAGGTCATGATTGCGGCCTATCGTCTGCTTGTCGCACGGTTAGGTACTCAGGGAGATGATTGGAATTATCCTATGCATCTGGGAGTCACCGAAGCAGGTGATGGTGAGGATGGTCGTATCAAGAGCGCGATTGGGATTGGCTCGCTCCTTGCTGATGGTATTGGAGATACCATTCGCGTTTCCTTAACCGAGGATAGTGAATATGAAATCCCGGTGGCTAGGGCGTTGCTTGCAGAGCAGAATCTAAGAGCCTTTCCTGCCTCTCTCCTGGAAACAAAAGTTCCTCCAAGCTGGTCTTTTTTTACCTATGAACGCCGTCCCGCAAGCAAGCTTATCATTGGCTCCTATGTAGGTGGAGATGCCCCAGTGCGCGTAGTCGTGACCCGTCAGACCTACCAGGAAGTCGCCTCTCAAGTCTCCACGCTCGGAGAATATCAACCGGAGCTTATTCTAGAAGATCTCCCGCACAGAGAAATTGATCCACGCTCTGAAAGCGACATTCAGGCATTACAAGAAGAGAATGTCCCGTGCCTTGTGACCGTGCGCGATGGTCTTGATCTTGATCCGATAGCCGCCTTTCGCTTGCTTGCTGCTCGCATTCCAAGAGCATTTCCCATTCTACTCAAAGATACGTTGCGTGAGGAAAATATGACGAGAGAGGATACAAAAGATATCACAAATAGTCTGCTCAGCTCTTCGGTTGTGTTAGGATCACTTCTCTGCGATGGCATTGGTGACGCTATTCTTGTGCGTCGGATCCCTTCTGCTCAAGAATCGCTACGCGTAGCCTATAATATTTTGCAGGGAGCGGGAGTGCGTATTTTTAAAACAGATTATGTAGCCTGCCCTTCTTGTGGACGCACGCTCTTTAACTTACAAGAAACAACAGCTCGGATTAAGGCTTCCACAGGCCATCTGAAGGGTGTTCGTATTGCAATCATGGGTTGTATTGTCAATGGCCCTGGGGAGATGGCGGATGCAGATTTTGGTTACGTAGGAGGAGCTCCAGGAAAAGTGAATCTCTATGTTGGCAAGAAAGTTGTAAAATTTAATATTCCTCAAGCAGAAGCACTCGAGGAACTCATCGCCTTAATTCAAGAGCATGGGAAATGGGTAGAGCAGTAGGCTCCAAGGAAGACGTTGAACCTTGGGCGTAGTATTCACCATAGCTTCTGGAACGCCGCAGTAAATCGGTATCAAATATTTAGGCGCAGGCTTGCCTCCTCTCATCCCAAATATTTCATGACAAGCGACTCACTTGGGGGATTCATGCGTATTAACCCGAATCTTTCACACTGATCACCTGCGGAGACCGGGAAGCTAGGGTGGATGTTGCGTTAGACTCACATTGTGACTTGGGCGGTATGTACACATACAGCCCGGCATCACAATCCTTCACCCGCCTTGTACTAACAAGCTTTGCACAGCGCCTCATTACGATTCAGTATGAAATATCCGGGTTAATGCTAATAATGCGTTAATTTAATGCAAAAAGCGTTAATTATTGTTGACATTTAAAAAAATGAATGCAAGGTGGCAAAAGTTTTTTCATTTCATAGCCATCTGCCTTCTCGGTCTCTGTAATAGATGAGTGTGAAAACATCCTGGCTAGTACAATCATTTTTCAATCAAACATTTAATGCCATTATTTTCCTGTTGAGTCGTATTGTACGGAAAATATTTCCCTCATCAACAGAGCTCGCGCACGAATTTCTCTCAAGAACAAATCTAATCATTAACTACCTATGTGATTTATTAACAACAAATACAACGCACCCTCAATAAATGAAACTTATGATGAATGAGAACCATGCCATATGCACAAAATTGGAGCGACTAATCGATGAGTGGTGCGAGCGACGATGTTTAAAACCGCTATTCTACATTTTAAGAGATTATCCCTTATGTAGCGAATTGGTCCATGGTTGGGTTGTTTTGTTGGAATCATTAAATGCAATTAAAAATTTCTGTCATCACGAGCTTACCTTAAGCGAACGCGAGTTATTGCTCGAAATCATCGATTCTACGAAGCGAAAAATTCAAGAATGCAAATAGAACATGAAGCAATCAGTCTTGAACGACTTAGATAGGATTCCTTTGAGCTAAAAAAAGGGTAAAACAATAAAGGTTTTGCTTGCCCAAGAGGAGAAACCTCTCTTCCATCTATGGCGCATGATTTCATCATACGCTGGTCACAAGTCGACATCTTTGTTTTAGCTATAAGCCCAAGCTCTTTCATTAATGTTTATTTCTAAGGAGTCACTTGACGAGGAACTAATGAGCAAGATTCTATGAATAAAAAAAAATTAAGCCTATTTGCACTCGTTATGATGAATGTGGCTGCCATTGATAGTCTGCGGATATTACCCGTGAGTGCTGAATATGGACTTTCGCTCATTTTTTACTATGTCTTAGCAGCATTACTCTTTTTTGTTCCAACCGCACTCGTCTCCGCCGAGTTATCAACCGGATGGCCAGAGACGGGCGCTATGTATATTTGGGTGAGGGAGGCCTTTGGCCGTAAATTTGGCTTTATGATTATTTGGGTGCAATGGATTAGTAACATTGCCTGGTTTCCAACAATCATGTCCTTTATTGCTGCGACCATTTTCTACTGCATCGACCCTAACCTTGTGAACAATAAGCCCTACATGATCACGCTGATCTTTGGCTTATTCTGGGGTATTACGTTTCTAAATTTTTTTGGCATTAAAACAGCAAGTATCTTTGGTAGTCTCTCCGTGCTTCTTGGGACACTTGCTCCGATGCTCGGTATTATCACGCTGGGGGTCATTTGGGTGATCACAAAAAAGCCATTGAGTATTACAATGAGTTGGCATGCGCTCCTTCCTGATGTCAACAACATCGATAATATGGCTCTCTTAACGGTGCTCTTGTATAGCCTTGTTGGCATTGAACTCTCTGCAGCCCATGCGGGGGAGGTTCATCATCCGCAGCGTAATTATCCGAAAGCTATTTTTTGGTCTGTGTTGATTATTTTAGGCAGTCTCATTTTCTCCTCGCTCGCCATTGCCTTGGTAGTGCCACAGTCAGAGCTCAACATTATTGCTGGCCTGCTCCAAGCCTTTGAGGTCTTTTTTCATGCCTTTCATCTCCATGGACTCATGCCGCTCATCGCCTTATTAATCACCTTAGGGGCGCTAGGCGGGCTTAATTCCTGGATTTTAGGACCGAGCAAAAGCTTCCTCATGGCCTGTGATGATGGTTGCTTACCGCAAGTGTTAGGCAAAAAAAACAAGCATCATGTGCCTGTCTTCATCTTATTGTTACAAGGACTCATTTTTTCTATCCTCACAGCGCTCTTTTTCTTCATGCCCACGGTGAGTAGCGGCTTCCTGCTCTTAACCAACATTGCCTCACTCCTTGCGCTGCTAGGTTATATTGCCATGTTTGCCGCTGCGCTAAGATTGAGGTACAAACATCCTCACGTAAAACGAGCATTTGTCACCCCGGGCGGGAAACCTGGTCTCTGGCTCATCTGTGGTATCGGCTCCCTTTCTTGCCTGGTCACAATCTACCTTGGTTTTCTACCCCCCAGCCAAATTGCCATTGGCAATGTCTTCATCTACCAACTCACTATCGCCTTAGGGATTGTCTTTGGTTGCTTGTTTCCCTTTCTGCTCTATGGCATCCATGAGAAGTGGCAGAAAAGAGAAGCCCTGTAAGATTCAAGTTCTCTCAAAAGACACAGATGAAATCCAACAACCCCCTCGCAGGCCTGTTTGCTCTGTATTTAAGGA
>CAIWMF010000207.1 GCA_903913785.1 uncultured Spartobacteria bacterium
AAACTCGCCCGATAACAATCTCTTCCGAAATACAGGGAGTCGCTCTGGATCATAAATTTCATCTCCATCCACAGCAAAAATCCAGGATGCTGTTCCTGCAAAAGGTTTCAAAAGATCGTGAGATTCTCGCGGGTGGTGAATTTGGTGCAGTGAAATCTTTTCAGGATATTTTTTTTGAAAATTTTCTAAAATAGGAAGGGTTCCATCTTGGGACTTATGATCCACAAGAAACAAGCGGTCACAAAACGGGATGATATTATCAATGACCTGTTTGACATAGCACTCTTCATTTTGCACAAGGAGAATGCCAATAATTTGAGAACCGTTCATGCCATGGATGCTAACCCAATTACCCCAAGAAGTCTCCTCCGCATCTCAAATAGTCGTATTAAAGTAGAGTTCCTGGGAGAGAGGATTGTTTGAAACAAGGAATCGATGTATACCTTGAAAGTTCGCAGTGGTCTAACCCGGATATTTCACACTAAATCTATTACGGCTTGTGGAAAGCTCTATTATTACTGCGTTGGTCTCGAATTGTGATTTGGGCAACACCAGTGCTCGGGAGAGCCTGGGGTAGACTGCCGCAACCGTTAGGTTAGGGGCAGCCCGTAAGGGCGAGCCGAGCAGGTGCGAGCGAGTCAATATGTACACATACAGCCCGGCATCACAATCCTTCACCCGCCTTGTACTAACAAGCTTTGCACAGCGCCTCATTACGATTCAGTATGAAATATCCGGGCTAAAAAAATTATTTATCATCACATGGAAATGAAAAATAAAACTTGGAAATCTTATCATCATATTTTTTTCGTGTTCTTAAGCTTTTGTTGTCTCACGAGCTGCCAGAAAAAAAAGACTCATCTTGAAACAACGCTCCCACGTAAAAACTATGACGTCATTAAGATGGCCAATGGAGCGATGGTTAATGCTCGCGTCGTCTCCCATCAAGAGGAAACCAAGGATGCTCTTACGACAGCCACTATGCCTGATGCCTACATGCTTGGACTGACGCTCGATATTGCCCTTCCGTCGCCTGCCACAACGATGCAAGAGCTTTGTGCAGCGACACCAGAACTTGAGAGAGCACTTCCTTCCTTAAAAGACATGCTCCCTAAGGCTCCTAAGTCGGGAGAGAGAAAAAAGTCTCTCTTCTACACAACACTTTTTGAGAATAAAACAAAAATGCTCCAGCGTCAGCTTGCTCAACTTGGTCAGCTTCCTTCGCGTGAATCACTCTTTGATTGTCAAACCATTCTCTCACTCACGCACCATGCCACACAATCTCGTGCGCTCTTAGTCCAGGCAATCATGAATGTGAATGCTGATGGTTCTGATGGCGATCGCAATATTCCTCTTGAAAAACTCTCCTCAACCTATCAAGCGCAAACCAATTATCGTTGGCCAAAAATAACCACACGTCCCAATCCCAATATTGCGGAGCTTGAAGAACAATTGACCCGTGTTGAAAATTCTCTCAAGGATGAAAATCTCAAAGCGGAACAAAAAATAACATTCCATCAACAGCTCCTCTCTCTTCAAAATACTCTGAGCGAATTAAAGCACTGGAGTTTTCTTATTGGTTCGGCAGATCCCTTTATCGTATTACCAAAATTCATGCTCGATAAAAACCACGATGGAGCTTCCCTGGGGGACTATGCTGTTATTCTTTATCAAGGAACCCTCTATCCAGCTATTGTCGGTGATATTGGACCTGCTTCTAAGATTGGTGAAGCATCATTGCGCATCTGTCGTGCCATTGACCCTCAGTCCAGTGCCACACATCGTCCATTCAATACCCCTCATGTGAGTTACTTCATCTTTCTAGGCTCTGCAGAGCTGCCCTTTCATCAACCTGACTACGCCCATTGGAGTGAGCGCTGTCATGAACTCTGGAAAAATCTAGGGGGAAGCGATCAGCTTGCCTGGCATGAGTGGGAAAAATCTGATCAGCCATGGCCTCAGACCAATTCAGAAAAAATAGAGGGTCCATCATTGCCTCCAGCCGAGATTTCTTGAAAGCATGTTCCTAAGGATAGTGAATAACACGCTCCTAAAGAACTCCCCAGGCCCTGCAGTCGATCGGTATGAAATATTTGTGCTAGCTGGGAGCTTGCGTGTGGCAGACAATCTTTCTTAGAGTAACTTTATGACATCACGGTATCCTTCAACCACGGCGCTCCTTGTTGCAGCAGGATCAGGCAGTCGCTTTGGTGGAGATAAGCTCATGGCCATGATTCATGACAAGCCTCTCTTTACCTATAGTGTGAAGGCATTTTTAGAGGCCCCTATGATTTCCTCGATTCTTTTGGTTGTGCCTCCTAAGAGTGAAGGAGCCTTTGCCAAGGCGCTTGATGCGCTGCACCTCGGCCAAGCCAGTACGATGATTCATATCATTGCTGGAGGGAGCACGCGTCATGAGTCTGTCCTTGCTGGGTTAAGGCTGGTTTCCCCGACGACCGAATTCATTGCTATCCATGATGCAGCGCGCCCGCTCATTACAGGAAAACAGATCGAGCGCGTCTGTAAGGCTGCTTATGAAGCAGGAGCAGCAGCACTTGCTCATCGTATTACCGACACACTCCATCGCAGTGACAACAATGAAAAGGCAGCAGAAACAGTCGATCGCACAGGCCTCTGGTCGATGGAAACGCCCCAGGTATTTCGTGCTCTTGATTTAGAGCATCTTTTAAATCGTCCCTGTGGCTCGCAACCCTTGCCCACAGATGAGGTTGCCGCCTTGCTCT
>CAIWMF010000208.1 GCA_903913785.1 uncultured Spartobacteria bacterium
AAAATCACTCATAATCTTAAGGACTGCCTCGGCTAATTCACTCCCAGTCGGTGTGATCATCGTATGCCAGTCAACTGGTGCTTTGATTAACACTCCTGATTCTTGAGATACTAATTCAGTCACACCACCAGAGGCAGATCCAACAACAGGACATCCACATGCCAATGCCTCCATCACAACCGTAGGACAGGGATCAAGGTATTTTGGATGCAGGACAATGTGATGCGCGTGATAGAGTCCAACGGCTTCGTCTTGCGTAAAAGCAGGCAATACTTTTACATGCGAGCAGAGTCCAAGTCGTTTGATTTCTTCATACACACTACGCGCGCCATGAGACCATGCACATTTTCCAGCAATGGTTAAGGTGACATGAGGGTCGAGCTCAGACACAAGTTTCAAACAGTGCAGTGTTGAAAAAACACGTTCTTTATACCCGTGCGTCCCCAAGGTTAAAAGGCGCAGCGGGCAAATAGGGGGACGCTTGGAAGAAGGGGAAAATTTCTTAAGATCAATCGGATTCAACAGAATTTCACTAGGTCCCGCATAAGATCCCAGAAAGAGCTCGGCCGAATCACGACAAAATGCACTTTGATAAATCACATGATCAGCCAAAGCACGCAGACGCCGCATGGGGGCATTATAACGTTCGATCTCCCTGCCTGCCCAAGCAGGATAACCAACCCCATTCTGATTCCATACAAAACTCACACCGGCTTGACGCGCTTTAATCACGAGATCTTGAGCACATGGCGGCTGAGCACTACTCACTAAGTAGAGAAGATTATATTTTTTTTCATTAATGGGGAAAGCATCACGTAATGCCAGGAGTTTTACAGCGCCTCCGTGAATGCATCTTTTGTTGTTAAGAATGTCTCCAAGTCCAAGCACGGGCAAGGAACGCGTGTCACACTCTATCTTGCGTCTCCTCCATGCAAAAAATAATCGCTGTAAAAAGAACAAACATGATCGTGCCTGCAATAAAAAAAAATCTTTCATGCAAGTAATTTTTTTACTTCTTCGGCAATTTTTTTTGTCGGCCTCCATCCAGTGACTTCAGAAAATTTCGAAGAATCAATAGAAGCATGCGTAACATCCCATAAGTAAGGATCACGGTAGTGGACTTTGAGAGTCACTTTCATCGCCCCCTCGACCAAGGCAAGCAACTCTACAAGAGAGAAATTCTCACCGGATCCAATATTAAAAATTCCACAAATAGGCCGATCCAGCAACGCCTCAACAGCTAAGAGAAAATCATCAATCCAGAGATAATCCTTGCTGCAACCACCATCTCCCCAGATTGTCAGGATCTCATTTGTACGTCCTACTGAGATCATGCGCGGAAGAATACCTTGTGGATATTTTGGATTAGAAAGCAAACCAAGAATATTTGTGATCCTTAAAATAACTGGCTCCAATAATGGAATCTCTTGAGTACGCATAAGGATCATTTCTTCAGCAGCTAACTTTGCGTGTGCATAGCGACTCAGGGGATGGGGTATCATGTTTTCTTTTACTGGATCATTGCT
>CAIWMF010000209.1 GCA_903913785.1 uncultured Spartobacteria bacterium
TCAAGACGCTTCCAGTCAGCCTCAAAACACGCTTCTATCTCTTGAACTTCCAGAGAATCCGTGCTGACCAAGGCGTAATCGCGTGTTTCGCCAAAATATTTGGGAGCCCAATTTAGTGACATTATCCATGCTTCATTATCATCAATGACCATCGACTTTTCATGCGTAATGGGGAATGCAGGATTGGTCTCTCTAACAGCCACAGAGGCATTTTTAAAAAAAACAAATGCCTCATCATTATCATGCTCCCCTGTAAATCTCGACGGATTGAGCATGACTCGAACGACTACTCCCCGACGATGCGCGGCTACGACTTCCTCCATGAGACGCGGCTCTGTAAATTGAAACATTTTAATATCAAGTTTCTTTTTTGCGCGCCTCAGTGCTTCTTGGAATGGCTCGATGCCATCATCTGGGGTGACAATTAAGTGGTGTTTTTTTACTTGAGACATAAAAGGATTCTAAAAATCTTGCGTGATGCACAATCAGCAAGCATCCTCTAACATTCCTTGGGTTGCAAAGATTTTTTACGGCTAATAGCCGCTCTGTGACCATAGAGACGACATCTTATCCCCCAAGAGATATCGCACTCGTAGCTCAACTGGATAGAGCGCTGCCCTCCGAAGGCAGAGGTTGTGGGTTCGATTCCCGCCGAGTGCAGAGACACAAAAAATCCCTTAGATGCTTGATCATCATGAGTAACTTTTTCTAAAAATATTGGAATATTAGCTGCACGCTTTTCATGAATCAACAAATACATCACATCTGCCACACGCCATTGCAAGACGATGTCTCCCATCATCCGATCGGTGTCTTTGATTCAGGCATTGGAGGCCTTACTGTTGTGGCAGCATTACAAAAACACCTTCCGCATGAAAATATTATTTATATTGGTGATACAGCACGTGTGCCCTACGGAGGCAAAAGCCAAGCAACCGTGACACGCTACAGCCAGGAAATCACTACTCTTCTTTTAGCAGAGAAGGCAAAGATGATCGTGATTGCTTGTAACACGGCATCAGCTCTTGCCCTCCCCACATTAACAAATTTCTATTCACTGCCGATTCACGGAGTCATTGAGCCAGGAGCCTTCGCAGCAGTAAAAGCGACACGCAATGGAAGGATTGGTGTTATTGGCACACGTGCTACCATTGCGAGTCAGGCCTACCAAGAAGCCATCTATCGATTTTCCCAAAACGCCCATGTCCTATCCTCCGCCTGCCCCTTACTCGTGCCACTCGTAGAGGAAGGGCTTTTTGAGGATGAGATTACACGTCGTGTGTTAGAGCGCTATTTAGAACCCTTGCTCTTACAAAGGATCGATACGCTTGTCCTAGGATGCACGCATTATCCTCTATTAAAAAAACTCATTGCAAATATCATTGGCCCCGATGTCACTCTGGTTGATTCTGCCGAGAACTGCGCCATGACCGTCCAATCACTGTTAGAAAAAAATCATTTGGCTAGGAAGGAAGCAGCTCCGAGTCATCTAGAAGTTTTACTCACAGACACCTCAGAGGATTTTCTTCATATTGCCGCACACGCCCTTCACATCAAGATCGCCAAGGTTCGCATTTCAACCCTTGAGTAATAGACGACAAGATGAATCATTTCTTTTGATACCTCTTTGTGATGCACCTATGATCTATTTTCTTTCACGTCCTCTGACATAGCCGATGCCTTATGCCTGATGCTCCTTTTTCAACCATTGTTGTGATTCCTGCACGCTGGGGATCAACGCGTTTTCCGGGCAAGATGCTCTATGAGATTGCAGGGCGCTCATTGATTGAACATGTATGGCAACGCTGTTGCAAAGCACTCTTGATTCAAAAGATTATCATTGCCACTGATGACAAGCGCATTCAAGAAATTGCGGAAAAATTTGGCGCCACCGTCATCATGACTTCCTGCGACCATCAATCAGGAACCGACCGCATGGCTGAGGTGGCTCGCTTGTTAGA
>CAIWMF010000210.1 GCA_903913785.1 uncultured Spartobacteria bacterium
CTCATCTTCCGGCTTGTGGCCTCTAATAAGAGATCATTATTTTCAAAATTAATGATTCAACCTATCACCCTACAATACTTCTATGATGCTCTATCTTCTTAGGCATGCTGACGCAGGGTCAACCCGAATATTTCATACCGATCTACTGCGGAGACCGGGAAGCCAGATGGATCCTGCGTTAGACTCACATTGTGACTTGGGCGGTATGTACCCATACAGCCCGGCGTCAAAATGTTCGTCTGCGTTGACTCGCTCGCTCCCGCTCGTCTCGCCCTTTCAGGGCTGCCTAAAGGCAGTCTCCCCCGCGGTCTCCCGACCGCCGGTGGTACCCCATCAGGCTTCGCAGCCTCTTCGTCACGATCAGTATGAAATATCCGGGTTAACCCGGATATTTAATGCTGATTGTGAGGAGACAGCACTATTAAGGCAACCCGTCTCACTTCCCTTTCTCCTGCATGGAGTCACAGGAAGTGGTAAAACAGAAGTTTACTTACGGATCATGGAAAAGGCATTAGCGCTCGGCAAATCAGTACTCATCTTGGTCCCTGAGATAGCACTGACCCCGCAGACCGTAGAGCGTTTTCGTGCACGCCTCGAGCAGACACAAGAAAAGCGTTTCATTGCTGTTTTGCATAGCCATCTTTCGCATGGGGAACGCCATGATGAATGGTTGCGTTTGCATCGGGGCGAGGCACGTATTGTGATTGGGGCAAGGAGTGCTATTTTTGCGCCATTGGACAAGCTTGGCCTCATCATTGTGGATGAAGAGCATGAAACAAGCTACAAGCAAGAGGAGACACCACGCTATCATGCACGCGATGTTGCTGTCATGCGTGCACGCTATGAAGGCGCCGTGCTTGTCCTAGGAAGCGCGACTCCTGCTATTGAGAGCATGCACAATGTGCATCAAGGAAAATATCGTCTCCTAGAGCTTCCCGAGCGTGCAGATCATCAACGCATGCCCCTCATTCGTGTGATTGATATGCGCCTGCAAGGAAAACAAAAAGGGGCTGATGCCATCCTCTCGGTTCTACTACGCAAGGCGATCGCCGAACGTTTGGAGCGCTCCGAGCAAATTATTCTTTTTCTTAATCGGCGTGGTTTTGCGAGTGCTCTTTTATGTCCTCAGTGTGGTACGGCGTGTTCCTGTCCAAATTGTAGTCTCTCACTGACCTTTCATCGTGCAACAGAACAACTCCTCTGTCATCTCTGCGGCCACCATCAAAAACCACCAACGACCTGTCCTAGCTGCCATGAGACTGGTATTTTATATTCAGGGGTAGGCACACAACGCGTCGAAGCTGCCGTAGCACAGGCCTTTCCAGAGGCACGAAGTTTTCGTATCGATGCAGACACCATGCAGCGAAAGGGATCGTATCAAGAAACCTTTGACCGTTTTCGAAAACAACAGATCGATATTCTCATTGGCACACAAATGATCGCTAAAGGACTTGATTTTCCTAACGTCACCTTAGTTGGAATTATCAATGGAGATACTAGCCTTCATGCTCCTGACTTTCGTGCTGGAGAAAGAACCTTTCAACTCCTTACACAGGTTGCAGGTCGCGCGGGCCGCGGCGATCGTGAAGGTGAGGTCATGATTCAAACATACAGCCCAGAAAGCCCTTCCATTCAATTTGCCAGGCATCATGATTATCATGGTTTCTTTGAGCAAGAGGTCGTCTTTCGTAAAAATTTTGGATACCCACCTTTTGAGAAAATGATTTTAATTCAACTCAGAGGGCGGCTTCAGGAACAAGTAGCCTTGGAGGCTGCGTCTCTTAGGCATCAACTCCGCTTAACCCTTCCTGATGCTATCAAGGTTGGAGAAGCCATTGCTGCTCCCCTTGAACGAGCACATGGATATTACCGTTTTCATGTCGCACTGCATGGTTTTTTTCCTAAATCAATCAAGGCAACATTACGAAAAACCCTCTCTAAATCTCTCTTCCCATCTGGGATCATCGTGACCATGGATGTCGATCCTCAGTCCTTGATGTAGGAGGCTCTTGAACTATCCTTCATTATTGCGAGGATCATCAGCAGCAGGAGACATGCCTACAGGAAAGTGCTCATCCATACTAGGGTCACGTTTGATAACCTCCTCGTCCTCTTGATCAGACACGGAACTACTATCCTCCTCACTTGATGATTGAGGGTGCTGGTCAGTGCGCTGTACCCATTGATGATATATCCCCCTAAAGACTTCCCTCTGTTCTTTTGAATGCGGGTTGCTCCATGAATTTGGGTTATTATTGAACGGATCCTCATCATATCGAACAAAGCTAAAACGTCCGTTGCTACTATGACCTGTGAGGCCAGGTGATCGTGGAGGGGACGAGCGACAATCATAATATTGCATCACTGAAATAGGGCTGCCGTAAGTCGATAGGGTGGTTGTAGGGAACTCATGGTGATCCTGCGATGCCAAATACATGCTCTCACGAGAAGTGAGTGGAGAGAGATGATCCTGTTCACTATTTGATTGATCTTCGTAGGTAATATTTGGAAAGCGATTGCTCAATACGCTCTCTGGTTTTTGTTGAGAGAGTGAGAATGGATCGTTTAATAAAGGAAATGTGATGGCGTTGCTCAAGCTAGATTTCGGGTTTGAATGGGATCTGTTTCTTAAAAACTCTGCATAATAACTATTAGGATCTCTAGATTGGCAACGAGCACTAGGTGAATGATATTCATTACCATCATGAGTGACTGTGATGATGTCGCTCTGGTGGGTATTGCTCCACGAACTTCTCTCAGCGTATGCTGCTATCATGAGCGTAGAAAAAATAGTAATGGCAATCATATTGTCAGACCACGCTGAATCTTGTGAAGATCTCTGACTATTGGCACTCAGACTTTTCTCCTCTTCTTCCTGTAAGATCCAATAAATTTGATTGGAACAAAGTTTAGGATCAAACCCGCGGACTTCAGAGTTTGAGGCTTGTGCTCGAGATACAAAAGAGTTGGGAGAATCGGCGATAGGCCCAAGATGATGATTTCTCCAGGTGGAATAATACTCTTGAGTTTCCTCGCTTAAGCAAAGAAATTGAGAATCTGATGAGGGGCCCTCAATGTTTTCGTAGTGATAATCCCCAGGCATGCCACAACGAATGATCGAGCTCATCGGGGGATAACGATCATAACACTCTGCATCGATGCCAACGTGATTGAGATAGAAGGTGTAGGAGGAAATCTCCTGGTGTGTAGATAATCCTTCTGCGATGCATTGTTTTCCAAGTAGCAAGCATGCTATAAAAAGAAATTTTACGCAGAGCAAAAAAGGAAAGATTTTCATGACACGACTCTCGTTGATCCATGATTGGTGCTCAAGAATGAAAATAGCCAACCTGTTTTCATCTCAATCCATCATAAACTTTCGAGCAAGCCTACGAAAAAATCTTCCATTTGCTTTCCTGGTCTCCGCAGTAGATGAGTATGAAATATGCGGGCTAGTACACCTACTCATAAAACTCAATGGGCTTGGGGCGGGTGAGATTCATGACAGGAGAGGCATTAGGCAAATCCATGGGAAGAGCTGGTTCGGCGCGTCGAATCTCTGTGTTGACAGGGAGTGCCTTCTCAATGGGAATAGTATTTTTATTCGATTCTTTTTGCTCTCCTTCTCGAGTATTTACTAGAGGAACGAGCGATTCGTGCGTTGTGCTTTTCGCATCAGTGGCAATAGCCTTAGCGACCGGCATCGTTAGACTCATTGATTTTCCAGGAGGTATAGGCACAATGCTTTGATACACATCTTCGGATGCTAGAAGCGTTGGTCCAGTGGCAATAATGGGTGAAATACTAGCCAGGTCTATCGCTAAGACTGCACGAGGCCATTCTTCGGCCTCAAAATCTTTTGTATAATCGTAGGTGTGATGACCATGCACGTCACAAGAACGTTTTGGGATTTGAGCATCGGTAGCATATTGAGTAACAACGGAGTGAGCTTCTTGACATGCATCCGTTGCTAATAATCCCGAAGAACGACAAATAGGAAGTGCATGCAGTGTGGTTGGGGGAGTGATCAACTGGGGAGCAAATGTCCCCAATGAGGCATTCATGACTGATACCCAAACGGGTAATGCGAGTTCTTTTCCAAAAGCACCACGATAAATTCTCTGTGGCTTATCAAAGCCCATCCAAACTCCGCATGTAATTTCACTCGAATAGCCTATGAACCAGACATCCGTAAAATCATAGGCAGTACCACTTTTGCCTCCAGAGGGAAAGGAAGAAAGATTTTCTTTTTTGATTTCCGAGGCATCAACCTGATGCAAGGCATCATCTAAAATTGCATGCGTCTGAAAAGCTGCTTCACGAGAAATGACTTCAACTCGCCTAAGAGACTTTTCAAAAAGCAAAGATCCATCGGAATCGGTGATTTTGGAAATGGTATAGATTTTTTCAGGGCGACTGCCTGCTCCTGGAAATAGTGAAAAAGCCAGTGTTAAGCTATCAAGCTCCATTTCACTTGACCCCAGATAGGCGTTAGAAACTTCACGCAGAGGAGTCTGAATGCCTGCCTCTTTACAGAATTTTTTTAGAAAGTCGATGCCAGTTAGAAAACCTAAGCGTACAACAGCTGCATTTTTGCCTCGAGCTACCGCTTCATGCGAGGGCATCGGACCTTCGTAGCTATTTTCCGCGGACTCTACCCCCCATTCTCCTAAAATACCCGTTTCTCCACCAATCATCACATAATGGTTGTCCATACAACTATCATCAACCACCTCGCCGGGAAAAATTCCTTTACTATAGGCCGCCGCTGCAAGCAATGGAGTAAATAGCGTTCCTGGTGGTCTGCGCCCTTGCAATGCACGATTGTATTCACTATGCATAAAATCGCGACCGCCTACTAA
>CAIWMF010000211.1 GCA_903913785.1 uncultured Spartobacteria bacterium
ATAAAAAATCGAAGATCAAAAGCAGAATGCTCCTTGCGTACTGCTTTTGGATGAGGTTCCACATCGGTATGTGCTAGAATAATTACGACACTCGGTGGAAGAGAGGAGAGCTCTAATTTTTTTTTCTTAGCCAAACACCATGCTCGCGCGTGCATTAAAAAAAGTAAGAGAGCAGTATCCCAGAGGCCCAGTTCCTTTGCTATGATGGTGATGGTTGGCGCAGTGATTTTTTGGCTGATTTCATGCCATGAGGGAGTGGGAGTATGGAGCTGCCAATCACCTCCAAGCTCAATAACGCACTCTTTCTCGTCTGCTTGTAAGACTGCTCTTGCAGCAATGGCAGGTGGAATTCTTTGAGAAGAGAGAGCGTGTTTCATGTATAGTCCAATTACTTAGAGGCATTGAGGCAAGGCTCTCTTGTTGCGTCATCAAATCTATTTCAAAAATTTTTCTAAACGACTTAAGAGTCCGCTATGCCGATAGCGTGTCGAGGCATTATGGGTAGCCGTGATCAGGGCTTTGCGCTGACCAAGCAGTAGTACGAGCTTGCGTCCACGTGTGACGCCTGTATAGAGGAGGTTGCGTTGCAGTAAAAGATATTGCTGCATGGCTAGGGGCATGAGGACCACAGGAAATTCTGATCCTTGGCTTTTATGAATGGTGATCGCATAGGCAAGCGTGACTTCATCAAGTTCAGAAAAATCATAAATCACACGACGCTCGCTATAACGTACCGTCATTGTTTTTTCCTGATGATCGATCGAAAGGATACGTCCAATATCACCATTAAAAACGTCTTTTTCGTAGTTATTGGTCATTTGAATAATTTTATCTCCCTCGCGAAAGAGAAGTCCATAAGCCTGATGTTCGATACGTGTGGGATGTTTGGGATTAAGTGCTTCTTGGAGTCGAAGATTGAGTTCTTGAATACCAAGACTGCCACGATGCATTGGGCAAAGTACCTGGACATCATCAATAGGATCGAAATGATAGCGCTTGGGAATCCGCTCGCGTATGACGGTAATCATAGAGGTTATGATTTCTTCTGGATCCTCTCGTTCGAGGAAAAAGAAATCAGCTGCTTCATTCGTGTTGCTTGTGTCAGGGATGACGCCTTGATTAATGGCATGGGCGGCCTGGATGATCTGACTGCCGTCTACTTGACGAAAAATTTCTGTGAGTGGAAGCACAGGAACAAGACCACTTCGGATAATATCAGGCAGGACGAGTCCTGGTCCTACGCTCGGTAATTGATCAGGATCACCGACTAAAATTAAACGTGCATCTCGTGGATGAGCTAAAAGAAGGCGGCTCATGAGCGGAACATCCACCATGGAGATCTCATCGACTACGAGGACGTCTGCCTCTAAGGGATTGTCCACATTGCGTGCAAAAGTTCCTTTGGCAGGAAGAAATTCAAGTAGACGATGGAGTGTTTTTGCTTCCAGACCAGTAGCCTCACCAAGGCGTTGGGCAGCTCGTCCGGTTGGGGCAGCGAGAAGACAGCGTAGTTTTTTTGCTCTTAAAATTGTGAGGAGCGATTGCACTAGTGTGGTTTTGCCAACACCTGGGCCCCCAGTAATAATGACCACGCGATGTTTTAAGGCAGCTGCTAAGGCCTTGCGCTGGCTTAGAGAGAGAATACGTTCTGTTTTTTCTTCCACCCAGGGAATCGCTTTTTCTGGATCAATACTCGGAAAAGGTTGGTCTGAGTTTGCCAGTAGGCTGAGTTGTCGTGCGATGATTTCTTCTGCCACACGCAGGTGTGGTAAAAACACAAGTTCTTTACCCTTGATATTTTCTTGACTTACATGGGCATCATGAAGATGGCGCTCTAAGGCACCGCTCACAATAGACTCATCGACTTTTAAAAGATCCATTGCTTCACAAATGAGATCTTCTCGAGGCAAGGCACAATGGCCTTCTCCTGTTGCTTGGGTAAGCAGATGATCAATGGCTCCTCGTGCACGCAAGAGCGAATCTGGTTCAAAACCAAGCTTGCTTGCCACCATATCCGCAGAATGAAATCCAATGCCATGGATATCTCGAGCGAGGGTATAGGGATTGGCACGGATGGTTTCAATGGCACCTTCCCCGTACGTTTTATAAATGCGAGCAGCGCGATTCGTACTCAGTCCATGAGCGTGTAAAAAAAGCATGATGTCACGAACAACGCGTTGCTCTGCCCAGGCTTCTTTAATGCGCTTGCGCCGTTCTACGCCTATGCCTTCTACCTCTTGAAGGCGTTTGGATTGATGCTCAATAATTTCAAAAACATTTTCTCCAAATCGCTCCACAAGCTTGGTCGCATAAACAGGACCAATGCCTTTAATGAGACCACTTCCAAGATATTTTTCAATGCCTTCGAGAGAGGTGGGTGGTTGTGTCTTGAGTGTGCGCGCCTTCATTTGAAGG
>CAIWMF010000212.1 GCA_903913785.1 uncultured Spartobacteria bacterium
CTGATATTCTACGGCTTTCTGGAATGAGAAATTTCCCATCATCTGTTTTTTGAATCTGGATACCTCGTTGGTCTCCTCCAAAAATCGATGTCTCTAGATCCATGAGAATGACAGTTTCAAATTCAAGCCCTTTGGATGCATGCATGCTAAGCACTCGTACCCCATGATTGTGGCGACTCTCCACACGTTCTTCACGAGCTCGCCTCACAAGCTCTGAAGGAGAACCCTGGCCTAGTGCATCGAAACGATATGCCATGGCAATGAATTTTTCGAGATGCTCTTTTTCATAATCACTACAGGCCTCTTGAAACATAGGTCGAGAGACCCAAGAGCGGATACTCTTTGCATAACCATGATCGATGATCCTTTCATAGAGAACGGCTCTCTGCGTTGCGGCACACTCTCCAGACTCTCGAAGTAGTTCCCCTAATGGAGATATTCTTACGTGCTCGTAGGCTGCCGAATTTCCTGGGTGATCCATCCATGAGAGCAAGGACAAAACAACCTCGACAGCCAATGTGTCGGCTAAAGGATTTCCTCCTTCTCCACTGGCTCGAATACCTTGCTCGCGCAATCGCATGAGCAAGCTTGGAATAAACTTTCTCCGACGCAGAAGAATAGTAATCCCTCGTAAAGGATCTTGCCTAAGATGGCGCTTTACGAGTTGTACAACTTTTTGAGTAGTCTCTTGCATGATTGTTTCTTGAAGCGCTCCTTGCGCGATAGGAACCTTATGCATCCTGACTTCTCCTCGTAATAAGGCTGCCATACCCGCTGATTCTTGAGGATGAAATTCATGAGACCAACGTGATGCTGCATTTTTAAAAGGCTCTCCTGCTTTCATGCGCTCGAGGCTCTCCTGGTTTTTTAATGCCCCAAAGACGTGATTAACTGCTGCTAAAATGGCAGGGCTCGAACGATAGCTCCTATGAAGCGGAGCAGTTACGTGAAGATAGGGCTCATAGGCCTTTTCAAGAAAAGCTAGCAGATGTCGCCTCCCTCCGCGCCATCCATAGATCCCCTGTTTAACATCGCCAACAACATATGCACACCCCCCCTTAGCCAAGACA
Source organism: uncultured Spartobacteria bacterium (assembly GCA_903913785.1). Classification (GTDB taxonomy): domain Bacteria; phylum Verrucomicrobiota; class Verrucomicrobiia; order Chthoniobacterales; family UBA6821; genus CAIWMF01. The sequence continues at coordinate 1,071 of CAIWMF010000212.1, forward strand.
TCTCCCATTAAAGGAAAAAGAAATGAATGCTGGCCTGTGCTGGTATCCTGATATTCATCGAGCAAAAGATGCTCTGTTGAGAGATCCATGCGAAATGCCATTTCTTCTTTTGAAAATTGCTGAGAGCCACGGGTCACTATTTCCTCAATTTCTAAAAAACTATAGCGTCCGAATGCAAAGGAAACATGGCTTCTTAACTCATGATAGGCTTCTGCTAGCCGCTGTAGTGCACTCTCTTGAAGTAAGGCTAGACGGTGCTCTTCGGCATACGAGGCATGCACTATGGGAGTGAAAAACGTGAGAAAATCCTCCGCAATAGGTTTCCCATAAAAGCGTGGTTCATGCTCCAGGAGCTTCAAGAAAAGAGGACTGAGCTCTAAAAAATCTCGCAGATAGAGAGTTTGAGAAAGAGATTGTTGTAATTTCTCTAATGCTTTGACCCAATGCCCATTGGGCTTGCCTTGAGCAGTCAGCGGTATGCTAAAGAGGCAAAGAAACTCCTTGATCTCATTGATGTCTTTGCTTGTGAGTAGCAAAGGGGGTCTTTTGTCTTCTGGCACCGGCTCAAGCAACTGGACATGGGCAAGCCAGCGATTTTTCTCAAGCAACTGCGCAGCTGCACTTACAAAAGAGAGTCTTCGTTTAAAACGATGGAGCATTTTCCAGTCATCAAGAAATAAGGGAGAGCACTTTATGAGCTCAAGCACTGTTCTTTGAGCCAGTTGAGATGTGGTGAAACTATCTGCAATTTCCCAATGAGGCGCTAACCCAAGATCAAGAGCGAAGGAGCGTGCCTGCTCGGCAAAGAGCGCATCGATGGTTCCAATACGTAGCCGATGGATGTGCTCCATGAGTTGTCGCAAGAGCAGCTGACACTCAAGACGCGAGGGAGGAGAGATATTGAGTCCTTCGAAAATTCGCTTCGAGGAGACTGGATCGCGTGCCGCGAGCGAAAGTATTTTTAAAATACGCGCTAGAATCTCTCCTGCCGCCTCTCGAGTAAAGGTTGCGGCAAGGATTGCACGTGGATCGATCTCATGGCCGGCGGCATCTTTGCTCAAAAGAATCTGCAAATAACGACGTGCAAGTTGTTCGGTTTTACCAGATCCTGCTGAGGCTCGTTGAATCAAAAGAGGCATATACTGAAAATCACGAGATAGAGTCAAATGACTTTGAAATCACATGAAAGAACGCAAGGGGTTTTAAAAAAAGCAGAGTAATTTTGTGTGATTGCAAAGTAATTTGACTATAAAAGGGAGATGCTATCCTACATCCATCAAGCTCTGACAATGATGATAGAGAAAGCAAGGTCAAGTAAAAATTCCTAATTTTCATTCCTGACCAGTAATCAGAGTGCAGGAGCTGGTGAATATATTTAGCCCGGATATTTCATACTGATCGTGACGAGGGGGCTGCGAAGGCGGATGGGGTAAGGCGAGTGATGAAGTCTGACGACGGCTGTATGAGTCCATATTGACTCGCTCGCACCTGCTCGGCTCGCCCTTACCGAGCTGCCCCTAACCTAACGGTTACGGCAGTCTACCCCAGGCTCTCCCGAGCACTGGTGTTGCCCGAGGAAGACTTCGAGCTTGGGCGCAGCATCCACCCTAGCTTCCCGACCTCCGCAGGTGATCGGTATGAAATATCCGGGCTAGCCCGGATATTTCATACTGATCGTGACGAGGAGACCGAGAAGGCTGATGGGGTAAGGCAGACGAGCATTTTGACGCCGGGCTGTATGTGTACATACCGCCCAAGTCACAATGTGAGTCTAACGCAGGATCCATCTGGCTTTCCGGCCTCCGCAG
>CAIWMF010000213.1 GCA_903913785.1 uncultured Spartobacteria bacterium
ATTACTCGATTAAAGGAAGATCTGCGAGGGGTTCGCCAAGTTCGACAAACTCAACGTGAAGGAAGACTCCGTGGACAGTGGCCTTTGGTCTCCTTGGTCGGCTATACGAATGCTGGTAAATCTTCACTGCTCAATCTGCTGACTCAGGCTGATGTTTTTGCAGAAGATAAACTCTTTGCCACGCTCGATCCCACAACACGAGAACTGACTCTACCCAATCATCAAAAAATTTTAATCACAGATACTGTTGGTTTTATTCGTAAGCTACCCCATACGCTCATCGAGTCCTTTAAAGCGACCTTAGAAGAGGTGGTATCAGCGGATCTTTTAATTCATGTTGTGGATCTCAGTCATCCGCAGTATCTCGAACAAATAGAAGCTGTAGAAAAAATACTCGCCGAGCTTGGGGCTGCTCAAAAGGAAATCTTACTTGTTTTTAATAAAATTGATCAGGTCAAAAACCCAGCACTCATTGAAACACAATTAACCCGGATATTTCATACTGATCGTAACGAGGAGACTGCGAAGGCTGATGGGGCAAGGCGAGTGATGAAGTCTGACGACGGCTGTATGAGTACATACTGCCCGAGGAAGACTTCGAGATCAACGCAGCATCCATCTGGCTTCCCGGTCTCCGCAGTAGATGGGTGTGAAATATCCGGGTTAACTCGTTTTCCTGGAAGTGTGGCCATTTCTGCTCTCCATGGGCTTGGCCTTAATGAATTTATTTATGCTCTAGAAACTCATCTTAGCAAAAGTCATGTTCAGGGATGCTATGCACTCCCTCCCGACCAAAGCGCTCTCCTTGCCGAAATACATCGTAGAGGACATGTCATCAGTCTTCACTATGAGGGAGCAATGAGTATCATTCATGCGCTTGTTCCTTCGCAACTTATTGAACGCCTCAAATCATTTAAGCAATAAAGTTCATGATCCTTCCTGGCACATCTCGACCTCGTAATGTCGATTGGCCGCGGGCAGCTGCAATCCTTTATGGAGATTGGGGAACAAGCAAGGCTTACGTACTTGGACTGGCTTTTGCGGTAACTGGCTATGGCTCCTTTTGGTTAATTCTACCCATGTGCATTCTAACGGCATGCGTTGGGATCAATTATATGACGATCTGTCGTCTTTATCCCAATGGTGGTGGTGTCTATGCGAGTGTACGTCATCGATCCCAACTCATTTCGATTATAGGAGCTTTTTTTCTCATTGCTGATTATTTGGTCACGGCAGCACTCAGTGCTCTCTCTGCCTTTCAATATTTGGGAACTCAATATCCCGTCTATTGTGCAGGAGGCATGATTATTGTTATTGGTTGTTTAAATTTCTTTGGGCCTCGAAAGACAGGTGGTTTAGCACTTTTTATTTCTATTCCTACCCTACTCATTGTGATCACACTTGGTCTTATTTCAGTTCCTCATTTAGGATCGGCCCTATCGCATCTGCAACCACTGCGAGGAAATCTTACGAATAATTGGGTTTATTTTGTCAATATTGTCCTTGCATTATCAGGAGTCGAGGCTGTTGCAAATGCTACAAGCGTGATGAAACTTGATCCTGGATGCTTAGCAAGCAATCCCTCAGTAGAGAAAACTTCCTCTAAAGCTATTTCACTCGTGATGCTTGAAGTAGTTATTTTTACAGCACTCTTGGGATTAGCCATGATGGCTCTTCCTGGTCTTACCATTGTGAATGGTAATATTAATGCCCCTGGGGCTATAGGCATTCGTGATGATATGTTGCGTTATATGGGAGAGATCTTTGCGAGCAATCTCCTTGGCGCTCACTTAGGAATCATTGCAGGATGGATCATTAGTCTTGCCTTTGCATTACTACTACTCTCCGCAGTGAACACAGCTATTATTGATTTAATTGCTATCTTTTATTTAATGTCCAGAGATCAAGAACTACCCACCCTTTTTTCTAAACTCAATAAATTTGGCGTGCCTTATTTTTCCTTATTGCTGATGACACTTGTGCCTGCAGCACTCGTCTTGTTAATGGGTGATATGGCAGGCTTAGCTGATCTTTATGCTGTTGGGGTTGTCGGAGCTATTGCAACCAACCTAGGTGCAACTGCATCAGATTGGAAGCTTCCTCTATTACTTCGAGAGCGCTTACTCATGCTTGTTACTTTTGGAATATTATTTTCTATTGAAATAACTCTCTTAATAGAGAAACGCGCGGCG
>CAIWMF010000214.1 GCA_903913785.1 uncultured Spartobacteria bacterium
ACCAATCAGTTCGTAGCAACCATTACTGTGACGACATTTATAGGCATTATTCTTATGTTGGGGGCAGCGCTCTCTTTAGTCAAAATTTTTAGTATCGATGGATGGCAAAATCATATTTGGTATCTCGTTGTATCCCTCGCATATGGGATTGCTGGTTTTGTATTTATTGCCCGTCCATTTGAAGCTGCTTTAGCGTTCACGTTTGTTTTAGGATGGGCTATTCTTGTCGGCGGCATTTTTCGGATCTTTATGGCCTTTAAGCTGCGTCATCATAGAGGAGCTGCATGGGTTCTTTTTAGTGCTGTTGTGTCTATTATTCTTGGAGGATTGATTATTTCTCAATGGCCCGTTACTGGTCTCTATATCCTCGGTCTCTTTCTTGGTGTTGAGCTTATTTTTGCCGGTGCTGGGTGGCTAGGACTAGGTCTCTCTAGCTCGGATGAGTAGATTTCTTTCTTTATCTAGATGAACTATAGGGTGTTCAGGACTGAGAATTAATTCCTCTTGTCCTGGCTCAATTTCCAAAAAAACAGGAAGCTCCCTTTTCTTGCATAATTCGCTAAAGAAATGCCGATATTTGTCTCTTGCTGGATCCTCATGATCCTCTGGGTGGTGATTTAGAAGAATGCCAGCACATCGGCAGCCATGATGTTTGATTGATTCCAGGGTGAGTAATGCATGGTTCATGGAACCTAGGCGATTGCGCACGACTAATAAAATTGGCAATTGAGTTGCGCGAGCTAGATCTGCTATCGACTCTGTGGGAGAAAGAAGTACAAGCCACCCTCCAACACCCTCGACCAAAAGAGAAACATGTTTTTTTTGAAGATTGCTAAGAGTAGATAAAATATGATTCATGGAAAAAATTTTACCTTCTTCTGCTGCTGCATGGAATGGCGAGAGAGGAGCTTTGTAATAAAAAGGAGTAATATTTTCTAAAGAGATTTCATGATCAGCAGCTGCTTGTAGTGTTTTTGAGTCCTCTAAACTTCCACAGGCAATAGGTTTTATCCCAATACTCTTATGTCCAAGTTTGCGCAAGGCACGAATTAAAAGAGCTGTTACATATGTTTTGCCTGCTGCTGTATCGGTAGCTGTAATGAAGTAGTTCATAACGCAATCAACTCTAAATATAATTTTTGAAGTGAGGTGGGAGTGGGGGAGGGGGTGGTTTTTATAAAATTTCCTGCATAAAGAAGATTCCCGTTTTGAATAATGGCTACTTGATCACATATTTCCTCAACATAAGTTAGTACGTGTGATGTGAGTAAAATTGTTTTACCCGATTTTTTTAATTTCAGGAGTAAGTTGTAAAAAAAATCTATACCTGAGGGATCTAATCCTGTTGTTGGTTCATCTAAAATAAGGAGATTTGGATCATGAATTAATGTTTGAGCAAGTGCTAATCGCTGGCGCATGCCCTGAGAGTAAGTAGCAATAAGATCATTAGCGTGTTCAAATAGGCCAACAAGAATCAGCAGCTCTTCTATTTTCGTAGAGAGAGAGGGTACATGGGAAAGTTTTCCATAAAACGTTAAGGCTTCTCTTGCGTTTAAAAATAATTGAAAGGTAGGGCGTTCTGGCAAAAAACCCAATCGATGACGCACAGTCAAGCCGTTACAAGTACTCCCAAATAATTTGGCACTTCCTTGTGTTGGAAGAAAAAAACCGAGTAAAATTTTCAGTAATGTACTTTTGCCTGAACCATTAGGCCCGAGTAATGCTGCTACTTGGCCTTCTGGAATTTGCCAGGAAAAATCATTTAAAACTAGATGAGCCTTTTTAAAAAGAGAACTAGGAAACTTTTTTGTTAAGTGCTCTATGTTGACAGCAAGAGCGTGTTTCATAGAATTCTAAAACCATGTAAGGGGGATAATAATTCAGAATGCATGGCAACTTCTTGCTCTTCTGCGATATGCCCTGCAAGATGACTATGGCGAATGGCTAAAAGAAATTCCTCTAGTTCCTGTTCTTGTCCATGAATAATGAGTTCCACCGCACCGTCAACAAGGTTTTTAATGCTTCCCGTAATATCATACTCTCGTGCCAAAGCTAATACAGAGGAGCAAAAGCCAATTCCCTGAACTTTTCCCTCATAACGAATACAACGCGTTCTCATAAACAAATCGGGGCGACAGGATTCGAACCTGCGACATCTTGGTCCCAAACCAAGCGCTCTACCAAGCTGAGCTACGCCCCGTCGACATTGATACTTTAGCTGTCGAATCAAATGAGTGCAAGCAAGGTTTCATAAAATATTATCGCTTCTAAATGAGTCGCTCGCTTTTTAGAGCGCTCAAAAGTTAAGTTGGTATTTTTGCAAGAATATATACCTTGTGATGTTGTGTAAGCCCTCGAGCGTCAGTAATGTTGAAGTGGAGAGAACCATTCTGGGATTTTTGGACGCTATGGAAAATATATAGTCAAAATTAACGACTCTATTGGTGAATAATTTTAGAGTTTTGGAGGCTTTCCAATCTTAAAATCTATGCGTTATGGGTATCATTTGCGGCGATA
>CAIWMF010000215.1 GCA_903913785.1 uncultured Spartobacteria bacterium
CCCTGTTATGATACAGCGCTTCCCGCGTCTGCTTTGAAAGGGCAACGCTGCAATGGTTCAGGCCATTTTTGGAACTTTTATTTATCATGACAACTAGCGCTAGCATGGCTGATTTACAGCAACTCATTGCCAACTCGGTGAAAAACTACCGTGAGGGCAGCATCGTTAAAGGACATATTCTTGAAAAAAGACCCAAGGAGTTTTTAGTCGACATCGGCTACAAATCCGAAGGAGTCGTCTCCGCCTCAGAATTTGATAATCCCGAGGAGATCCAAGTTGGAGATGAGGTTGAAGTACTCCTAGCCCGTCTGGAAAATGATCAAGGGATGGTGATTCTCTCGAGGCTCAAAGCAGCTCAGCGTCAAAATTGGGATAAAATCTGCAAACTCTTTGAAGCAGAAGGAATCATTCAAGGAAAAGTCAAAGCTGTCGTCAAAGGTGGTCTCACGGTCAATGTCGGCGTGGAAGCATTTCTTCCAGCATCTCAGGTTGATGTTACTCCACCAAAAGATCTCCAGCAATTTGTTGGAAACACCTATGACTTCAAGATTGTGAAGCTCAATGAGGATCGCAAAAATGTCGTCCTCAGTCGTAGAGAGCTCATCGAGGCTGTTCGCAACACACGCCGTCAAGAATTCCTGACAAAGGTCACCCCAGGCGATATCGTCGAGGGAACCGTCAAAAACATTACTGACTTTGGTGCCTTTATTGACCTTGATGGCATTGATGGACTTCTTCATATCACTGACATGTCCTGGGCGCGCCTCACACACCCGAGTCAGGCTGTTAAACCAGGCGACCGTCTCAAGGTGATCGTTCTTGAAATCAACAAAGAAAAAGAGCGTATTTCATTAGGTCTTAAGCAGCTTCAAGATAATCCATGGGATAAAATTGAAGAACGCTTCCCAACAGGTACAAAAGTCAAAGGAATTGTCAGCAACCTCATGCCTTACGGAGCTTTTGTGGAGATTGAAGAGGGAATTGAAGGGCTTATTCATGTTTCCGAACTCTCTTGGACCAAGCGCATTCTTCGTCCATCAGATGTGCTCACGCTCAGCCAGGCTATTGAAGCTGTCGTACTCGGTGTGAATAAGGATGATCAAAAGATCTCCCTTGGCGTTCGCCAACTAGAAGTCAATCCTTGGGATGAAATCGAGCAGCGCTTCATGATCGGCAAACAGGTCAAAGGAAAAGTACGGAATATGACTGCCTATGGCGCCTTTATTGAGCTTGAGGAAGGCATCGATGGAATGATTCATGTTTCAGACCTCTCCTGGAATCGCAAGATCAATCACCCTAGTGAAGTCCTTAAGAAAAATGAAGAAATTGAAGCCGTTGTTATTGATATCGATAAGGCCAATCAGCGTATTAGCCTCGGGGTAAAACAACTGGAAGAAGATCCATGGAAAGACATTGATCACCATTATAAAATTGGTGATATCGTCAAAGGAAAAATTAGTAAGATTGCTAATTTTGGAGCTTTTGTAGAACTTAACGGTGGCATTGATGGCCTCGTTCACATCTCTCAAATCAGTGAAGATCGTGTTGAGAAAGTCAAAGACGTCTTGAAGGTTGGAGAAGACGTCGAGGCACGTGTGATTAAAATAGATAAGGTTGAGCGCCGTCTAGGACTCTCTATTAAGGCCACAAGCTATAGTGAGGAAGCACTGCTTAAAGAAACTGAAGCGCTTGAATCGATGCGCGGGGCCGATGACATGGTTAGCTTTGGAGCAGCTCTCTCTGCTGCTGAAGAAGAATATCGTCCAGGAGAAAAAAATCCCTCTTGACATCTTTTGTCTAAGTCGTTAGAAGCCCTTGAGAGGAATCATACCATCTCCCTAAAATGACATGTCAGATAGTCTCCTTGTCTTGGTGAGATGGTATAAGATGAGAAATCCATAGAAGGCATGCCTAGATTTTCTATCCCCTAGGGGAAAAATAAAGGCACCTCTTCCATGGTCTAGATAGCGGAACAGCCTCATGGGTTGAGAAAGTAATCAGCCGAGGAAATAGAGCTATGCAATCAAGATCCTATCAACCCAAACAATTAAATATTTATATGAATATCACTGCTTACTTAAAAACAACATGCGGCTGGAGCAATGGCGTGCGGGCAGTTATGTCCAAATATGCTCTTAAGTACACTGAAAAAGATATCATTCAAAATCCTGCATTTCGTTTTGAGATGGAACAAAAAAGTGGTCAACCCCTTTCCCCTTGTGTCGAGATTAATGGAGTCATGTTAGCTGATATTAGTGGTGAGGAAGTAGAATCCTACTTGTTAGACCATAAGCTTGTTGGACCTGCTGCAACCCCAACAAGCGTTCCACTCAATGCCCCCTGCTCAGATGAAGAACATGCGGCAATGGTCAAGATGGAATTTTAG
>CAIWMF010000216.1 GCA_903913785.1 uncultured Spartobacteria bacterium
AGCCCGGTCATTGAAAACATTCCACAATGGAGCGCACGTCAAGAAACATTTGACACAGCGAGGGCCGAATATCTTTTTTCTGATAATACTGGAGGCATTCAAACAATCACCTTATTCCTTCACTTGGGAGAACAAGCTCACAGCCTTCAACTCAATAACCTCTCGCCAATGCCTATTGGAGCGCTTGGGGAACAATCAGGAGATCATATCAAAACAGTGACAGGCTTTGTGATGAATGCAGATAAAGCCACGCACAAGGTTTCATTCAGGCGCAATGAACCTAATGGTCTGATTATTACAAAGAATTTTAGACTTCCAGAATCGGGCAGCTCGCCTCATGAATACAGTGTTGAGCTGGAGCTCGTCTTTGAAAACAAGGGAACAACACCACTCGAGGTTCCAGCGTACTTTCTCTCATGTGGAGGTGCAACCCCAGTACATGCCACCGATGCTCCTACCTACACACGATTTGATTGGTTTAGCAAAGAGAAGATGACAACCATTGATGTCAATTGGTTTTCTTCAGGAATGATACCTATTCTTGGAATCGAAACACATCCTGCAAGACCTCTCTATGAAATGAAAAATAGTGATGTTACATGGACTGCTGTAACCAGCCAATATTTCTGCACCATTTTAACAGCAAAAGAGAAAGACCTGCACTCTACCGTCTGGTCTGCGCGTTTTGAGGATCCCCTGATTCCAAAAACATCTAAGAGTAAAATCATCTACGGCATTGAGGGCGGCTTTCTTCTAGAGCCACACCATCTTGATCCAGGGGCTTCCATCAGGCAACACTACTCAGTATTTGCAGGACCTAAAGATTTTGGAGCTTTAGAAAAATTAGGAAACCATCAGCAAAGTGTGATGAATTTCGGAACATTTCATCTTGTTTCAGAATTTCTACTCTGGGCAATGAATCATTTAAAAACACTCCTTGGAAACTATGCTGCTGCCATCATCGTCTTAACACTGCTCATTAAATTCATGCTCTGGCCAATTCAAAACAAAGCCACAAGATCGATGAAACAGATGCAGCTTCTTTCACCTCGGATGACAGAGCTGCGCACGAAGTATAAAGACAATCCTACCAAAATGAACGAAGAGCTCATGAAGCTCTACAAACAATATGGAGTCAATCCCTTTGGGGGATGCCTTCCCATGCTGGTACAGATCCCAATTTTCTTTGGATTTTATTCCATGCTCGGAACGGCCATTGAGCTACGCAATAGCCATTTTCTTTGGATTCACGATCTCTCCCAGCCCGATACCATTGGTCATTTATTCCATTATCCAATCAATCTTTTGCCGATAATCATGGCTGCAACGATGCTTTGGCAAATGTCTCTTTCACCTAAAGGTGGAGATCCGGCACAACAACGAGTCATGTACTTCATGCCTCTGATTTTTGTATTTTTCTGTTATAATTTTGCGTCTGCATTAGCGCTTTACTGGACAACACAAAATCTTTTTTCCATCGGACAACTCTACTTCACACGCAATGCTCCTCTCCCAGCATTAAAAGAACCGACAACGAAGAAAAAAAGGGGACTTTCAAATAGCAAATTTAGAAAAACAAAAAAGTAAAAAGACTCGCCTGCCCATCATTGTTAGGCTTTTTTGATAAAACTTCGCGCTTCCTGTGAGCGCTTACCCCATAAGCTTTCAGGGCCTTCTCGTCACGATCAGTATGAAATATCCGGGCTAGGCATTTTCAAAATCTCGCAATTGCTCCCATAAGATTTTTTCCTCGTTGGAAAGAATTTTTGGAATAGCAATATTGACAATGGCAAAAAAATCACCACGTTTTCCTGATTTATCGGGAAGTCCTCTGTGAGGAATACGGAATTTTTTTCCATTTTTTGTGCCTCCGGGAATTTTTAGTTTTGCACGGCCATCAGGTGTCGGAATCATCAGCTCTCCACCAAGAACGGCTTGCCATGCAGGCATTTCCAGATCGTAGAAAATATGATTTCCCTCAAAAGAAAAATCGGGATGTTGTTGTAATTTAACTCGAAGATAAAGATCCCCTGGCACACCACTCACTCGAGCAGAGCTTCCTTGACCTGCAAGCCTAATGCGCTGTCCTTCATGAACACCTTGAGGAATTTTAATAGTATAGGTTTGTATTTTTTCCGAAGGTCCTTTTCTCAAGGAAATTGTTCGGGTTGAACCATGCAAGACTTCGTCAAGGCTGACAAGAACATCTGCTTCGACATCATTTCCGCGTTGAGAAGGATCTTCAAACCCACCCACATTCATTCCTCCACGACGCGTTCCAAAGAATTGTTCAAAAAAATCGCTATATCCGGTGCCTCCAAAATGAAACTCTTCTCCCATTCCACTAAAACCACCTGACTGATTTTCGCGTTCTCTCGGATTATTTTGAGAAGTGGCTTGAGACCAATTGGCCCCATAAGAGTCATATTTTTTCCGATTCTCAGGATTACTTAAGACTTCGTACGCTTCATTAATTTCTTTGAATTTTTCCTCTGCGGTTTTCTTATCTTTAGCTAAATCGGGATGATGCTTGCGTGCAAGCTTGCGAAAAGCACGTTTAATTTCATCAGCAGTAGCTAACTTAGAAACACCTAAAACTTCATAGTAATCACGGAATGATGCAGTCATAAAAAAGAAAAGTAGTAATACCCAAGGAGTATACCTTGATCGGATAACTTTTAGGATTATTTTATGATGTAATTTTTGGGTCCAGAAAAATTCATGTGCTTCTTTTTGGCGTTAGACACGTTGTTATCACTACTTTTGCCTTAGGGAAGAAGCAATCCCACCTCACGCCCTGGTAGTGCTCTCCTCATTAATGAGTCGATTCTTGCGATCAAAATCCACTTTACTTGCTAGGATTGCTTGCTATTTTTCCCTCCGCATGAACATGAAGCCCCCCTTTTTTGTTGCTGCCCTCTGCATGATGGCTCACCTACTCCCATTACCAGCCAGCACGCTTGCTCGTGAAGGAATGATCACCACCGACGACTATGCCACCTTTCTAAAAACACCAGAAGGCGAGGAGGGTGAAACATCGCCTTTCTTA
>CAIWMF010000217.1 GCA_903913785.1 uncultured Spartobacteria bacterium
GCTCTATCGAGTGCCTCAGGTACAGTCCATAGCTGTGCACCCTCGACTTCTTGTTCTTCATCAGTCTCAGCAACTTTGAAAATAGATTCTAACATAGGCACTGACGCATGCAAAACACCTCATGTTTTAAGCATACAGATCTTAACTCCATTTCCTGGGATCTGTCATGGAGTGCTTGGAGAAAGTATGATGAAACGCGCGCAGGTCAAAGGATTAGTTGAGTTAGAGGTTCTTGACTTGCGCGATTGGGCTCACGACAAGCATCGCACTCTCGATGCGCCTCCTTATGGTGGCGGTCCTGGAATGGTCATGAAGATTGAACCTATTGATGCTGCCTTAGAAGAGTTAAGAAGGTCTGATAGTAAAGTCATTTTCCTGTCACCTCAGGGAAAGCAATTGAATCAATCTATCGCACGGTCTTTGGCGCAGGAGAGGCATTTGATTTTCTTATGTGGCCATTATGAAGGAGTAGATCAACGTGTCGTAGATCATCTTGTAGATGAGGAAATTTCCATTGGTGATTACGTATTAACCAATGGTGCTTTGGCAGCACTTGTTCTTACAGATGCCATTGTCCGACTGGTTCCAGAAGTTTTAGGTCATCAAGAATCAGCACTCAATGATTCTTTTGAAAATGGATTACTTGATTTTCCTCACTACACACGTCCCGAGAACTTTAAAGAATGGTCTGTGCCCCCCGTCTTGCTCTCTGGCAATCATGCTGCCATTGCTGCATGGCGTAGAGAGCAAGCACGGAAAGTGACTGATGAAAAAAGACCTGATTTGATAAACCTTTCCGATCAACAAGGATAAGCCTTTGCTCTCAACAATCATTCGTGAAAGGTATAGCGCAGCTCTACGCTTCAATTTCCTCGGTAAATGGCAGGATTTCTTCAATGATCATTGAGCGATTTCCTTTTTCTGCTGGTAGTATGACGACATCGCCTTTGGCACGGCCAAGTAATGCTTGTCCAATGACAGCCTGATAGGAGACCCACCGTTTTTCTGGAGCACCATCCCAAGCGCCTAGAATCGAATAGACCTCTGCCTCCTGCGTATCCTGATCGCGTAGCGAAACAACTGTTCCAATCGAGACAAGAGAAGTGTCAGGATTTTCAAAGTTAGTGCCACGAGCCTTATTTAAGAGAAGTTCTAGCTCACCTTTTTGTCGGAGCAAGACAGTCTGTTGTTCTTTGGCAGATTTGAATTCAAAATTTTCACGCAAATCGCCGTAAGAACGTGCAATGGAAATATCCTTTGTATTTTGAGGAATCAGTTTGTTGATGAGATTTTCATATTCATTTTTCCGTCGTTCTAAACTCTTCCAAGAAACAATCAGGTTTTCGTCACGTGCAGCAGAGTTCTCTTTTTCTTGATGTCCAGTAACGATAGATTGAAGTTTTGGATGGATTTTTAAAATGCGCGCTAAAAGCGAGCGACGATCCAGATCGCTAAACACAGGGCTCATCATGATTTTTCTAATGATGTTGCGGGCTATGTCATCATGAGCGCTTAGGAGAAGATCGGCAATAAGCTCGCGGTCGTTAAAAAGGAGTTCTTGCAATCGATTTCCCTTTTTCCCCTCGACATGCATATCACGTTCTAAGGATGAAATAATGGCAGAGAGCAATTCGCTATTAATGAACTCAGGAAAAGCTTTTTTTCTTTCTTCACAGATCCACGAGAGAAGATCAGAACTCGCAGAACGTTCCTGGATCATCTTTGCAAGAATAGCGGCAAAGTTTTTTTCACTGTGATGTTCTTTAAAAAGATAAAAAATTTCACTAATGAGTCGTGGCTCTGCGTTTCGGAGTAATTGTTGTGCCTGATCTTGCCATGTTTGGGGAAAAACATCTGGAAAGTACTTAAGGATGCGTCGGTATTTTGAGGAAGGGAGCTCCGTAAAGATGTCGTGTAATTTTTTTAAAGTACTTTCTAAAAATGCTCCTACCGATGGTTGACTCAACGAGGGGGCGAGTTCTTTGTGGAAACTAGCAATTTCATTACGTGCTAAGAGAAGCTCCAGTGCCTTGGCAATATGGAGGCGCTCTGCTCGGTATGCGGCGTCATCAATATGACGAATGAGTATTTGCACTTCTTCTAAACCGAGTGTTGTTGCATCAAAGATTTTGAGTAAAGCATCGAGGGCTACAACCTGTTCCTTGGGGTGACGGGATGTTTGAAATTGCTCTAAAATACGATGATGTGGCTCAACTTTGACTTCTTGTAATTTGATAGGGAGGTTCTTTTTTGAAGGAATGTCAAAATGACCATCAATTTTTAATTTCTTTTTAGTCGCCTCAAACCATTTCTTAAAACCAGCAGCATCAAAAATAGTAGGTACAAGAATTTCTGCAATGTCATCGACTCTTGCAGATCCACCGTGATTTTTTAAAATCATACGTATGAGTTCCACAGGATCTTTTTTGGCTTCTTGCACAATGATGCTAGGATCATTGGCAAGCCTTGCTAAGATATGATCTGCGGGAATTGGGATCAAGGTTTCTATCACATACTGTAATTGCATGGGATGATTTTTCTTCTCTGAAAAATCAATAATAATTTGATCTGTTAACAAGCGCCATTCTCGCACACGTCCAAACCCCCAGCTCCGATGTTTGCAGTATTCGCCTGGAGAAAGAGCTTCCAGTTTTGCGGCGTCGGTCGAGCTGATCTTGCCAGCGTTAATGCATTGAGTAAGTTCTTCAGTCATATTTGACTGACCCTAGAGTGTTTTCTTGAAAAGACGAAGAAGAAAAATATCTTCATTGCGGTGCCTTGCACAATGTGTCCATAAAAATAAGCGCTCGCCTCATTGCTTGATAGCCAAAGTGTCCTTGGCCCACTTCTTCATAATGCAGATTCCATTTTGAGGTAAAATGTTTCAATTCTTGAGGTGGTGCAATATGATCAAAGGCTCCTCCAATGACCATAATGCGCTTTGGAGAAGTAAGCGGCTTGGCATGCGAGGGAGCTGTGAGATGCGCATGACGATCAAGATGCTCCCGAGTGATCTGATGATGCAGAAGTAAAGACCCCATGACCCTTGCCAGAGGACTGTCAAAGAGTGCCAGATTCAAATTAATAATGGGTTGTAAGAGAATCGCAAAATCCACTTCTTCTACCGAGAGCAAGAGTGATCCAATCCAGCCTCCATAACTTGTGGCGAGCAGGCCGATCCTTTCTACTCCTCGGTCCTGACACAAATGTATTAATTGCCGGATTTCTTGCACTGCTTGACGCAGAGTCTCTGCAGTGCGTACCAAGTTGCTAGTGATTGCGAGTGCTCCGTTGGCGTGATGTAATGGTGTCCGTGAATAGTGAAAAGGAAGATGTGGAAAGAGAACATTCCAGCCCTGTTTGTTCATGTGCGATGCAATGTTTCTATAACCCCGGTCGCTTGATGACATCAGGGCATGAAGGATGATGAGGGTAGGGCTATCTGAGTGTTGTTTCTTTGATGCGGGAAAAAAAAGAGCACGTGCACGGTTGTTTTGGACAAAGCAAGAGGAGATCGGGCTTTGCCAGGAAAGCATGCCTGGTTCATCTATTATTTTTTCTATCGGCATAAGCTTAAAATAGGAGGAACGATCCCATGAGGCATATTTATTTAAATATTTCTCTAAGATTTCTTGAGTGATCACGTCATGACGTAACTGCCACTGGATATAATTCATCATGCCATACATGACGCCATCCATGGCGCGATAGACTATTTTTTTCAAGAGCTCCTCCTTTCTTGTGCGCTCTGAGGAAGATCCTCATGGGTTAACTCAAAACGCTCGCACAGCTCTTCTTGTAATTTTAAAAAGGCGATACTGAGATTTTTTTCAAAATGAAGACGGGCGCTTTTTAAATCCTTGTCACATCGCAGAGGAGGTTGGATCGATTTTCCGACAATCATCCAGAGATGCGGGCGACGTAGCCAATTTCTGGCGAGATAGAGCCGATCCGTTCCTAAAACAACACATGGAATCACGGGTGCCTGAGCAAGCTCACTTAGAAAAATAACACCTGGTTTCATGCGAGCTCCTTGTAATATTGAGCCCTCTTGGGAGCGTATACCTCCTTCTGGAAAAATACCCACAGCACGTCCCTGCTTGAGTCGATCTAAAATCGTACGAAGCCCTTGACGATTGGTGAGGGGATTATTACCAAGACGATTGACTGGGATGACATGAAGTTTTTTTAAAAACCAAGCGCTGCAGGGATGATGAAATAATTCCTCCATAGCTACCCAGTCAAGCAATCTAGGAAAGAAACCTCCTATGAGTGCTGGCTCAAAATGACTGATATGATTCGAGGCAAGAATACAAGGGCCTTCTCCTGGGGGAGCTTCCAGGATAATGAGATGCACACGACAAAATACTCTCAACAAATATCGCGCTAGAAAACGGCAAGATTCATAGAATGTTTTACTATTAGCGGTGTGTGTAAGCCTCATCGGTCTTCTGTATGTATTGATTGATCGACTATAGATATAGGAAGTATTTTTTTAACACTTTGTTTTTTTTATTTCTTCTCAAGCCAGAACATGGTTTCTTTTTGTGTCATGTCACAGCTTCATCACCCTCCAGCTCTCCTAGCCTTAGAAGACGGTCGTATTTTTAGAGGCTTTTCTTGCGGGGTCATGGGGACGTCACACGGAGAAATTTGTTTTAACACCTCCATGAGCGGGTATCAAGAAGTCCTCACAGATCCTTCCTACCGTGGTCAAATGGTCGCCATGACTTATCCCTTGGTTGGTAATTATGGAACCAATGAGATCGACTCTGAAAGTCGATCCATTCATGTGCGTGGTTTTATTATTGAAGAGGCAAGTGATATTTCTAGCAGCTGGCGTTCAGAGTCTCGCCTCCAAGAATATCTTCAGCGACATGGTGTTGTGGCAATAAGCGGGGTCGATACCCGCTCTTTAACGCAACACCTTCGCGTTAGCGGTGTGATGAGAGCCTGTTTAACAACGGAGCCTATCACAGATCAAGAGGCTGTGACCCTTGCAAGATCCTCCCCGTTTTTAGAGGATATCGATCTTGTTCAGGAGGTTTCGACTCAAGAGATTTATGAATGGGACCCTGCAGGTCATGAACAAGCTCCTTGGGGGGAGGTAAAGCAAACTTTTGTAAAAAATGCTGAGCAACCCATGATTGTTGCTTATGACTTTGGAGTGAAAAAAAATATTTTACGCTTGCTGCGCTCGTATGGCATGCGCGTGATCGTAGTTCCTGCACTCACTCCTGCCGAGCAGGTGCTCTCCATGAATCCTGATGGGATCTTCCTTTCAAATGGTCCGGGAGATCCCGCAAAGCTTTCCGCAATCCATCATAATGTACGTCTTCTCTCTGACCACAAGCCGGTTTTTGGTATTTGCCTGGGCCTTCAAATCCTAGGCCACGCTTTTGGAGCGAGTACTTTTAAATTAAAATTTGGACATCGTGGAGCTAATCAACCGGTTCAAGATTTGCGTAC
>CAIWMF010000218.1 GCA_903913785.1 uncultured Spartobacteria bacterium
AGTGATCTTGAATTAGCCGAAATGGCAGCAGCCGAGCTTGTAGAGCTAGGGCAAAAAGTGACGACACTCGAGCAAGCCCTCCATATTGGATTTTTGCCGCCTCAAAAGGATGATGATCGAGATGCGATTGTGGAAATTAGAGCGGGCACGGGAGGTTCAGAAGCGGGACTCTTTGCTGGCGATCTTTATCGTATGTACACACGTTATGCTGAAAATAACGGCCTTAAATGTGAGCTCATTGAAGGAAGTGCGGGAGAAATAGGTGGCTTTAAAGAAGTGATTTTTCAGCTAAGTGGGGTGCAAGTCTTCCGTAAACTTCGTTATGAAAGCGGAGTTCATCGTGTGCAACGCGTTCCTGCAACAGAAACTCAAGGACGCATTCATACCTCCACAGCTACCGTAGCCGTCTTGCCGGAAGCAGATGAAGTCGATATTGTCTTGCGTCCCCAAGATCTGCGTATTGAGGTCTGTCGATCAGGCGGACCTGGGGGTCAAGGAGTCAATACGACGGATTCTGCTGTTCAGATTTTGCATCTTCCCACAGGAAAAATTGTCCGCTGTCAAGATGGTCGTAGCCAACAAAAGAATAAAGAAAAAGCGCTCCAGATTTTACGGGCTCGTCTCTTAGAAGAGAAACGAGCAGAAGAAGACGCCAAATACTCCGAACACCGGCGTCAACAAATTGGCACAGGTGGGCGTGAGGAGAAAATTAGAACCTATAATTTTCCTCAAAATCGACTGACTGATCATCGTATTGGACTCACGCTTTATAATTTAGATCGTATTATGGAGGGTGATCTCGACGGGCTCATTGGAGCTCTCGAGGCGGCTGATCTAGAACGTCGACTGGAGCAATCAGCTGCTTCTACATTGAGCACAAGCTAGAGCGTATCAATTAAGAGTGTTCTTAAGCTTGCCTTACTTCTCTCTACTGTTCTTGATATGAATCCTCAAAAGTCAGTTCGCTTGCTCGAGGTGTTACAAGGAGGGACTGATTTTTTAAAAAAAAATTGCATCGAGCAACCTCGACTCCATGTTGAATATCTCCTTGCTCACGTTCTTGGTATTCCAAGATTAGAGCTCTATTTACAATTTGATCGTGTTTTAGAAGAGAGAGAACTTGCCCCATTGCGTCTCTACTTGCGGGAGCGGAGTAAAGGGGTTCCCTTACAGCATCTCTTGGGGAGTGTGGATTTTTTTGGGAGGAATTTTTTATCTGATGCGCGTGCACTCATTCCACGACCGGAGACAGAAGAGCTCGTAGAACGAGCGCTCACCTACAAGGAGGCAAAACGTATTCTCGACGTGGGCACAGGAAGTGGAGTGATTGCCATTACCTTAGGGCTAGAAAATCCAGAAGCTGAGATCGAGGCCATTGACCTTTCTTCCCAAGCCCTCGATCTTGCCCGACAGAATGCACGGCGTCATGAGGTGACACGTATTCGATGGCATTGTGGCAATCTTTTAGAACCATTAGAAAAAATAGAAAGCATAAGGCCCTTTGATCTCATTATTGCAAATTTGCCCTATATCCCTCACAACGACATTCCCTCTCTCGCTCGAGAAATAGCATTTGATCCGATCATGGCCTTAGATGGAGGAGAGAGTGGACTCGATCTCATTAATCGGCTTATCAGCCAATCTCCAAAATTTCTGCAATCAGGAGGATATCTCTTACTTGAAATTGGAAAAAATCAAGAACAGGAAGTCATGCAAGCTCTCAGAGAACATCACTATCAAGAAATTTGTGTTCTTCCAGACCATCAAGGCGTGCTCAGATTTATCGAAGCCGTGCAGCCTTAAATGATCTTTTAGGAGAAGATTTTTTAACGTTCGTCTCTACGAACCATTAGGAGATAAATTAAGTTACCTAGTACCGCCACAAAAGCAGCGACATAGGTCCATGCTGCAGCATTGAGGACTTCGCGCACGCCCGTAATTTCAAGAGGAGAGCTAATAAGACCCATTTTTTCAAGAATGACTTTAGCACGTGAAGAGGCATCAAATTCTACCGGCAAAGTGATTAACTGAAAAAGCATGAGTATTACATAACAAGCAATCCCCAGACTAATCAAATGGGTCATGTGAAAGAAAAAACCTCCCAAGATAACAAATGGGAGAATTTGTGAAGAAAATTGTGTC
>CAIWMF010000219.1 GCA_903913785.1 uncultured Spartobacteria bacterium
AGTCTCAAAAGAAAAATTCATCCCACATGTCATCGAGCCGAGTGCTGGAGCCGATCGCACCCTCTTAGCACTCCTCTGCGAAGCTTTTGAAGAGGAAGAGGTCACAAGCGAACAAGGGGAGCGAGAAGTCCGCAGCGTGCTTCATTTCCACCCTCGGATGGCACCGGTCAAGGTGGGGATTTTTCCATTACTTAAAAACAAACCGGCTCTTGTCGACAAGGCTCATGAAATTGAACGCGCACTACGTCCCTTCCTGTCGGTATTTTATGATGAGGCAGGCGCCATTGGGCGTCGCTACCGACGGCAAGATGAGATTGGTACTCCGTATTGTGTCACGGTTGATTTTGAGACCTTAGGAGAAGGAGGCCCAGCCCTCACCAACACGGTCACCTTAAGAGAACGTGATTCCATGAAGCAGGAGCGTATTTCTATTAGCGAGCTAAGAGAATATTTACTAAAAAAAATATTTTAAGCTCCATGTCGACCTACTCAACACCTCTAGAAATATTAACGAGTCGCCTGCGTCAAGGGATTCAAGAGATGGGATTGCCCCTGGATCTTGGCGTTGTGACATCGACTGCGAACCCGCGATTCGGTGATTACCAAACAAACGCAGCGATGGTTGCTGCTAAAATTCTCCAAAAAAATCCTCGTGATCTAGCAAGAGAGATCATTGAGCACCTTCAAGTGGATGATTGTTGTGAAGCCCCAACCATTGCTGGGGCGGGATTTATTAATTTTTCTTTGAGTAAGGCTTTTTTAGAAACGCAGATAAGAGCGCTCTCTTTGGATGGGCGCTTAGGCATTGCCAAAACGGACCATCCTAAAACCATCATCATTGATTTTAGTTCGCCAAACATCGCAAAGCCGATGCACGTAGGGCATATTCGAAGCACGATCTTAGGGGAAAGCCTGGCGCGGATTGCTCGTTTTTTAGGCCATCACGTCATTACCGATAATCATCTTGGGGATTGGGGAACACAGTTTGGAAAAGTCATTTATGGTCTCAAGCACCTGCCGGCAGGTAAAGGACTTGAGGAGGCTCCGGTTCAAGAATTAGTACGCCTCTACAGGGAGGTCACTGCCTTAGAAGAGCAGAGTCCTACACTCAAAGCCAAGGTACGCGAAGAACTTGTGAAACTACAACACGGTGATCAAGAGAATCTCGCGCTCTGGAAAAAAGCGGTGAAGTTATCTTGGGAAGAATTTGAAAAACATTATGAGCTCCTCCAAATCTCCTTTGATGAACGCTTAGGAGAGAGTTTTTATCATGATGCCTTGGAGCCTCTCGTCCATAGGCTCCTAGAGCAAGGAATCGCCACAAAGAGTGAAGGAGCTGTTGTGATTTTCTTTCCCAATCACCCCGCGTTCCATGATAAACCGTTTTTAATTCAAAAATCTGATGGAGCTTTCCTCTATGGCACCACAGATATCGCTACCTTAGAATATCGTGAAGCGCGATGGCATCCTGATGCCGTCTGGTATGTCTGCGGATCACCCCAGCAACTGCACTTTGAGCAACTCTTCAGTGTTGCCCGAATCTTAGGACTCACCTCAGAGTTCCGGCATATTGCCTTTGGCAGCATCTTAGGTGAGGATCGTAAGATGATGAAGACGCGGAGTGGCGATAATATTGAGCTTGGAAGCCTGCTTCAAGAAGCAATCGATCGAGCTTACAGCATTGTTCAAGAGAAAAACCCCAATTTTCCGGAGGAAGAAAAACAAGAGATCGCCAGGATCATAGGTCTCGGAGCCCTCAAATACGCTGATCTCATGCAACATCGGATGACTGATTATCTTTTTTCCTGGGAAAAGATGCTCTCCTTTCAGGGGAATACGGCCCCGTATTTACAAAATGCCTATGTTCGCATTCGCTCGCTTCTTCGTAAGCAAGAGACTCAAGACACTCATGCTCTCGGGCCTATGGTCCTCGAAGAGCCGACAGAACGCTCCCTTGCCCTACAGCTCCTCCAGATCGGAGAAATCATCCCAACCCTTCTTGAGGATGCCCGCCCTAACATCCTATGCTTAGCCCTCTACGAGCTAGCCAATAAGTTTCATGCTTTCTATGAGGCCTGTCCGATGCTTAAAGCGCAAGAGTCGACCAAAAAATCACGACTGGCACTAGCCGCATTGACCGGACGGATGCTTCAAACGGGGTTAGAGCTTTTAGGGATTCAAGTTCCTGAGAGAATGTAACATTTGAATTCCGTATTTTTATTTATTCGTAACATTTTTTTTATTTTTTTCGTCATCCAAGAAGTCTAATAAATTTTTTCTATGCCCACATTTTTTATTAAGACCTATGGGTGTCAAATGAACGAGCGTGACTCAGAGCAGGTAGCGCGCGATCTCTTGAC
This sequence comes from uncultured Spartobacteria bacterium, assembly GCA_903913785.1. GTDB lineage: Bacteria > Verrucomicrobiota > Verrucomicrobiia > Chthoniobacterales > UBA6821 > CAIWMF01. The sequence goes on from CAIWMF010000219.1 coordinate 2,361, forward strand.
ACGAGGCTATACTCCTGCGGCTCATGAAAAGGACGCCGATATTATTTTACTCAACACGTGCAGCGTCCGTGAAATGGCCGAAAACAAGGCTATTGGCAAGATGGGATTTTTAAGAAAACTCCGCCGCGATAAGCCTCAGTTAATCCTCGGCTATCTTGGATGCATGGCTCAACGTCTCGGAGAAACGCTTTTAGAAAAATCACCCCATGTTGATTTGATTGTGGGGACACAAAAATTCCACCGTGTGGCCGATTACATAGATGCGATTGTCAAAAAACGTCGCGAGGAAGAAGATGAGTTGAACGAGCTCACGCAGGCTTTTAGGGCACCCATTGTGGATGTCGAGGCAGAACTTGATTCTCAGAACTCCATTCGCGACCATCTCTTTTTAGAAAAAGAAACTACGAGCATGAGTCGTGTGAGTAGCGAGCATGTGAAACAAGAAAAAGACGTGCAGACAATAAGCATGAGCGCCAGCGTCATGAGCGCACCATTGCATGAGGTGAAGGAAAGAATTCCAGCCACGGCTTTTATTTCCATTATGCAAGGATGCAACATGCACTGCACCTTTTGTATCGTTCCGACCACGCGTGGGCCAGAACGTGGGCGACCGATTGCTGATATTGTTAATGAGGCCCGGGAACTCGTAGAACTAGGGGTCAAAGAGGTGACCTTACTCGGTCAAATTGTCAATCTCTACGGACGTCATGAAATGCCTAAAGTCCATGAAAAAAGCCCCTTTGTTCAATTACTCGAAGCACTCCATAGGATCGAGGGACTCGAGCGCATTCGCTTTACCTCCCCTCACCCCATGGGATTTCGCCAGGACTTAGTGACCTGTATTGGAGAACATCCTAAAATCATGGAGCATCTCCATCTCCCTATTCAATCAGGATCTGATAAAATTCTAAGAGCCATGCATCGCCCCTACACAGCCTCTACCTACCGCAAACTCGTCGCACAATTACGCAATGCTCGCCCTGGTATTGCGATCACAACAGACATCATTGTTGGCTTTCCTGGAGAAAGCGAAGAGGACTATCTTCAAACCCGTCGTCTTGCCCAGGAATTAGAATTTGATAATGCCTTTGTCTTTCGCTACTCACCACGAGGAGATACTCCAGCAGCAACGATGGAGGGACAACTGAGCGAAGAAGTCAAAGAATTTCGCAACAAAGATCTGCTCGAAGTGATCAATGCCTCTGCCTTTCAAAAATTAGAATCTAGTGTTGGCACGCTCCAGGAAATTCTCTGCGAAGGACCAAGCCGTTATGATCCGTCGCGTCTTACCGGTCGCACGCGTACCAATAAAATTGTGGTTTTTGAAGGAAACAAGCGTTTTGAACGCGAAATTTTTGAGCTGCGCATCACCAGACGTCATTCCTTCACGCTCCATGGAGATCCTATGATTAGCGAGTAATGCACCCCTAGTCTTGTTCTCCTTGATACTTGTCACCAATGAAACCTGGGAAAAATAACAATCAATCCTTGGGAAAAAATCCTCTTTTTTCTTTTTTTCTCTCTCTTTTTGTTCATGCGCTCCTCATCCTAATTGTTTGCTCTGGTCTATTGCATCTTGCGACCCAAGGTCTATCACCACACAAACTAGAACCTGAAAAAAAACATTTGCCCGAGATCGTACTTGATCTTTCTCCCCCACCTCCTGAGACACGAGCAACCATTCCAACAGCCTCCGCAGAGCCTCTAGAAAAAGCTCCAAAAAACGCTGCCTTGGAATCACACGAAAACACGGAAGCATCGAGCGAACTTGCTCCTACAGGAAATCTGCCTCTTCCTGAACAAGAAGGAAAGGAAGACGATTGGGTTGAGCTCAATAATCAACAATCCGATACTAGAACGCAACCAGTCACCTTCGCAGCCGCCCCCGCAGAAGAGGAGAGCGATTGTCAAAAAGTGACCTCAACCACATTGCCCAAAACAGAACTACCTTCCTCAAGCCAGGTAGAATCGAGCTCTCATGAAGAACCCGTCATGGGAAAATTATCTCATCATGCGCGAGGTGAGACATCAGACTCTCATCCCTCCATGATTCATGGTGCTATCTCCAATAAAGGAAAAGCATCTCTTGCCGCCGAGGCAACACCCATTGGCCGATACAAAAAAACATTAGCCGATGCCATTAGTTCGCATTGGTACCACTCGATTGATCAACGGATGGCACTCTTAAGTTTTGGAAGTGCAATACTCCGCTTTTATGTGAACAAAGAAGGGGAAATTGAGGAACTCCGCCTACTCTCTAATAGCTCTAACCAAACCTTTGCAGACTGCTGCCTTCAGTCTATTACCGAAGCAAAACTCCCCATCATTCCTCCTGAAATTGCAAAAACCTTAGAAAAGGGACGCCTAGAAATTGAATATCGTTTTACCATTTATCCCGACTAATCCGAATATTTCAGTATCGTAGTGCTGGTGTTGTACAGATCGACAATGGGATAACAGTGAGTTATAGCTCTACATCTGACATGAATTTTGTAAAAATCCAATACTGCCATAAGTCCAAGGCCCATCTTTTTTAAAAGCAATAAAATGATTACAAGCATTTCAACAACAATAAATATCTATGCCACTCATACAATTAAACGATCTTAATTTTTACTACGAAGTAGAAGGGGAAGGGTTCCCATTAGTCCTTATTGCTGGGCTCTCCTGTGATATCAGTAACTGGGTGTTCACAAAACCACTCTTAGTGAAAAATTTTCAGGTTATTACGATCGATAATCGAGGTGTAGGACGAACCCAGATCCCTTCTGATCCTTACACCATTGCTCAGATGGGAGAGGATGTGATTGCTTTATTAGATTATTTGCATATTTCTAAAGCTCATTTTCTTGGACATTCCATGGGAGGTGCCATCGCTCAAACAATAGCGTTACAAGCACCTCATTACATCGAGCGGCTCATCATTAGTAATTCATTTGCCAAAATCGCACCCCGTTCTCTTTTTTGGATGGAGCATTGCGCTGCCCTCTATGATGCCAAAAAAACTCCTGAAGAGACTATGCCTGTGGTAGCGCCTTGGGTTTTTTCAGATAATTTTTTTAGAGATCCTCTAAGAATGGAGCAAGCTATAGCGCTCAGAAAAAATTATCCTTATCCTCAGAGTGCTCATGGTTTTGCTCAGCAAGTCGCGGCTCTTGCTGCGTTTGACTCGAGAGCCTGGGTTCATAAGCTCTCTCTTCCCACCTGCATTCTTGCAGGAAAAGAGGATATCCTTACACCACTTGAAGGCTCTCTCTACCTTCATGAGCAAATTAAAAATTCTCAACTCATGATCCAAGAGGGAGCCCATGTTCCCGTGCTTGAGATGCCAGACCGTTATGTTGATGTTGTTGAGCAATTCTTGAACGAGTAATTTTTCGTGACATGAAATAACATCTTATAGTCAAATAAAATCTATGTCCCACATCCAAAGCATACCGACAGATACATCACTCTTATCTAGTAATAAAATAACCTCCCCTAATAACACGGGCGATACTCCAGTAACAAAGAGCGTAAATACCCCTGGCATCTTTTTAGATCAAAAGAGCCTTATTGTAGAACCTACTGAAACTGATCCTCTCTCAACATCCAACACCATCTCAACAGATACTTTTAATCCACTTGTTTATGTTGAATATGCAGGTATTGAGGAAATCAATAGTGAAGGCAATAAATATGCAGATCGTAAAAAAGATCGCATCAGTAAAAGCAATAATAACGCAGATAACAATCGCATTAATCAAAAGAGCCATTTTGATCAAAGAGAGACACCTATAAATTGCAGCGACAAACACTCCGACAATAAACCAATCATGAAACCTGAGCTAAGAGCATAGATTTTTTTCTCTACCCCGTGCAGATTGAGTAAACAGGCAACATATTTACAACAGGCTCTAGCCCCGATATTTCATACTGACTGTGACGAGGAGACCGCGAAGGCTCATGGGGTCAGGCAGAAGAACATTGTGTGTCTAACACAGCATCCATATGCCTTCCCGTTCTTCCCAGTAGATCAGTGTGAAATATTCGGCCATGCATTCTTTGCATGAGAAAACTTGTGATTCCTAAAACAGTCTGAAAAGATACAAAAATGCTTTATGCCTTTGACCTTCATCTTCACACGTTCTTTTCACGTGATGCATCTGCTTCCCCCGAAAGCATGATTGCTGCCGCTAAGGAACGCGGTCTCAGTGGTATTGCAATCACCGATCATGATACCTCTGATGGGGTGGAGTATCTACGTCGCAAAGGATTCATCCGTGAGGATGGAGAAGCAGTGAATGGCTTTCTTATTGTTCCTGGAGTTGAAGTCTCAACCAAGGACGGCCATCTTCTCTCTCTTGGCACAACCCTTCCTTATATGAAACGACGACCTGCCTATGAAGTCGTCTCTGCCATTCATGAACGTGGGGGACTGGCTGTAGCGCCTCATCCTTTTGACAAATTTCGTGCAGGTATTCGTGAGGAGGTTTTAAACGACCTCAATGTAAATGCCATCGAAACATTCAATGCCGCCGTCTCGCTCAAAGCCTTTAATAAAGATGCTTCGAGCTATGCAAAACGTCGGGGGCTTGCTGGAACAGC
>CAIWMF010000220.1 GCA_903913785.1 uncultured Spartobacteria bacterium
ATCGTATATCCCGGGTTACATGATGATAGCCTTTGGCCATGATTATCTCCTTTGGTTTGCACCTTTGAGATTATCAACTTCATGTAGCCCATTCTATTTTTATCCTTGCCTCACCTGTTGCACTTCACCCTTGAAAGGGCCCTTCGTTTTCTTCGTCTGAACAGCCATTTGTTTTTTTCAGATCTAAACAATCTCTATACAAAGAAAATAATTCTCGAGCATCGTTGATCTCTTTTTCAGTCTGTGGTTCTTTGTTCGTTCTGTTAGCAAGGTCATTGTCTTGATAAAATTTTTTAAGTTTATCATCAAAAAATCCAGTAATTTTACTATTATCGAGATCAAGCCAAAAATTACGTGTATTATTGAGATTTTCTTTGCTTGGAGGCTCAATTTTTTGATAAGTTTCAGCAAACTCATTATGCTGTTTCATACTATTTGTATCTAATGTAAAAAAATTTGGGTCATTGTGTATGAAATTCTGTACTGTTCTCGTGGGATAAAGGAAGTTAGTCAACTTCTCAAAGCTTGATTCTTCTTTAGACACTTGTGCAGACAGTGAATCCTGGCGTGCAAGCGGACTATCAAAAGTCTTCTCAGGACTTTTTTTTGAGTAACCAAAAAAACGACCGCACGCAAGTAAAGCATGCCCTGGAGCATATTTAATGGAATTATAAATTTTCCTGAGTGTAAAGTTTCCGAAAGAGTTGTCCTGGGTTACTTTTCCGAGTCCAGGCAGTTGTATTCCTTTTGTAGATGTCCTCTCTTCATTAACTGTGCCTTGAAATGGATTCCAACTACTGGCTGGATTAGTACTTGTTGCATTAGAAACTTCGGCCATAAAATATTCTCCCTTGATTTTTTTTTGGTTTTTGTTTTGGTTTTTTCTAAAAACTGCTATCTCGCTATCTTGACTACGCGTAGTTACCCAGTGGCGCTGATGTTGCGGCGGGATGTTCTCCGACGCTCGATAGGGAAGGCTTGTCAGTAGGTGCTCCTGGTGGCTTTTCATCAAAGTTGGTTCCCTCGTTAATCCGTTTGTTCCAGAAGAGGGCAACGTCGCTAAATCCTTTGAGGAGGTCTTGAAAGCGGAGGTATTCCATGCCTTCGAGTTTTTCTTGGTAGCACATGAAGACATTGAGGGTTGCAGGGTCAACGCCTAGGGTGGCACCACCAGTACCGACCCAGAGGAGATTGGCTTCTAGGATTTCGGGATACAATTTTTCTGTCTGATGAGGGACTAAGGCCGCCACGAGGCTCGAGTAAATAAGGGCTCCTGTTTCCTTGTTGGCTTCCAGATCAATGGTCACTCGATCATCAAAACGGAGCGAGCAGAGCCCTTCGTCATTGGCTTTAAGATCAGGCAGGCCGATATTCTTGCCAAGTTCCTGGAGAAGTTCGTTGATATGTTCTAGCGACATTGGTTTTTAGGTTGAGGTTATTTCATGAAAGACGCACTTTTGGAAAAGTAACCTACATTTGTTCTCAATGGAAAGATTTTTTTTATTTTTTGAACTTTGCCTTGTTTGTGTGACACGTGATTATTGATCACTCCATGGGCTTGGTAACTCATTTTTCTCCACTCAAAATCCCCTCGATTTCTTCGAGTGAACAGTGCGTGGCTTGAGCAATCTGCTCACTTAAAAGTCCAAACTGATGAAGGCTGTGGATCATTTTGATTGTGGCCTTCATTGCGCCTTTTGCTTCTCCCTCAGCCAAGCCTTCACGTTTTCCATCACTGTAGGAAGAGTCCAAGGTGCTTTTAGAAATTCTTGCGTCACCGATATGGCGTTCGTAGGCTTTGCGTTCTTCTTCTGAAAGGCTCAAGCGTGCCAGTGTGCGTGAGGCTTCATGG